>CAIYDQ010000181.1 GCA_903925075.1 uncultured Geobacter sp. | reverse complement strand
ACTCCGCAACCTTGTCGTAGCGCATGTAGACCACCACCACGCCGATCCCCTCGACGCTGGCCTGGAAAAGGCCCGGCCGCTCCGGTTCGATGTCGGCGCTGCGGTTCAGGTACTTGTGGAACCGGTTCTGCTGGTCGACCAGCCCCCAGATGAAAAGGGCGCCGTGCTTGTCCGGCCAGACCACGAAAGAAGAGGTGCGCAGGTCCGAGGACTTGGCGATCTTCACCAGGTTTTGGACCGAAAACGCGATCCGCTCGGAAAAGGGGACGTAGCTCCAGCGGTCCTTCACCGGATTGCGCGGCGGTTTCGGATCGGGCTGGGATGGGTCCAGATAGACCACGTGGAAGGTTATCGACTCCGATTCCTCGGTTTTCAGGCTGGAGTAGTACATGGTCTCGAACAGATCGACGATGATCTTTTCGTTCTGGACCGGGACGTGGCGCTTTCTCAGCTCCGCGCATACCGATTCCGCCAAGTGCTGAGGAGTCTTGTTTTTGGCGATCATGGCAGATAACCTCCGGCATACGGTCCAAGGATCCGCTCCAGGTGCCGCTTGACGCCGTCGAACACCTGCATGGTGGCGTCGTTGGGATTTTGGCAGTAATAGCCGGCGGCGGCGAAGTTGTAATAGATCCGGCAGGCGAAAGGGCGAACCCCGTACACCCCGCAGGTCCGTTTGGCGAGGTTGAAGAACGGGCAGAACCCGGAGTCGTCGATTCTTTTAGGTAAAAGGTCCAGCACCTGCTTTTCGTAGGCGAAGACGTCCGGGCGGCACTTGCAGCAGCGCCCCGTACTGCAGCCGGCCGTCCAGCTCATCTCCGTGTGGCAAAAGGAGCCGGCAAAGACGCGCCTGCTGAAACCGTCGGCGACCCGGTAGAGAAAGGAGATTTGACGCCAGCGGTCGTCACCCGCCCTGTCCGCGTGCAGGATGCGCCTCTTCAGGCGCTCCGACTCCCGTTCGACTAAACACTCGAAAAGTTTTTGTTGGTCCCTTTGGGACATCCATTTCTCCTGAAACGAGGCTCGGAGCAACCGGGCCGCATCGCATCCGCCATGATCCTCGAAACGGGTTCAGCCGATAAGCACGGACCTCATCGACATCGAACCCAAGGTAACTTTTTCCGCAAAAAACCGTATGCTGTCGGTTTTGCCCTGCATGGCGAGCGCATAAAGCAAAGGCAGAAAGTGCTCGTTGGTCGGCACGGACAGATCGACAGGATGATTGACGATAGCGCGATGATCACCCGAGAGTATCTTTTGCTTGATCATTTCGTCGAATTCTACAGCCCAGTCGTAAGCGCAATCCTGCCAGACCATCCGTTGCAGGTTGTGGACGATGTTGCCGCTGGCGAGCGTCAAAATCCCCTTGTTGCGCAGAGGTCGCAGTTCCCCGCCCAAACGGTAATGGAATTCCGCGTCACGAGTCCGATCCAGGCTGAGCTGGATCACCGGGAGGTCCGCCCGGGGGAACATGCGATGCAGGACCGACCAACAGCCGTGGTCAAGCCCCCAGTCGAAGTCCGCATCGATCGCAGCACCCGTGACGGTTTGCCGCACCAACTGAGCCAGCGCAGGGGAGCCGGGCGCCGGGTACTGAAGATCGAAAAGTTCTTGGGGGAAGCCACCGAAATCATGGATCGTTCTTGGGCGTTCCATGGCCGTGACCCGGGTCCCGACGGTCTCCCAGTGCGCGGATATGCAGAGAATTGCTTTAGGTCTCGGCAAATTTGCGGCAATGTCCTGCCAGGCCCGGCTGAACTCGCCGTCTTCAATTGCGTTAGTGGGGCTGCCGTGACCGACAAAGAGCACCGGCATGCTTTCTTCAGTGTCGGGAAATTCCAAAAGAGTATGCATTGCTTCGAACTGGTTCATATGATGCTTCCTCGTACAGTTTCCGATCTCTCAAGCCGCCGATGACATGAACTATGACGGCGTTACCGGAGGCGAGACCTATGATCTCGACTCCGATGTGCTTTGAAGGCTCACAATATCATAGATGAGAGGAATCTTTGAGAGTTTTTCTACTTGATCTAAGATATTTTGTTCCGATTTTGTCCGTAACGGCTGTGGCGCGGTTGACGAATCGTGAGACTCGACAACTCGACTAAGGATGGGGAAGAGCTGGGTGGGAGTGGATGGGCTCCCCCTCCCGCAAGGGGAGGGGGGACTGTTTGGCTTGCCGTCTCGATAACTTAACGGCATGAGCTAGGGGGGGCTGGGAGTGGGGGAGCTGCCCGGCTCGCTAATTGACGATTATAGAGCTTCCGATGTTGCAAGGATAAAACAAGTCCGTGTTCGGCAATGCCACCACCTTTTCGACATTCAACTGTGCCGAACCTGCCACCGTCACCGAGTTGCGCGCCACCGAATAGATGTCCGTGCCGATGATCACCGCCCGGTCGACCGTATCCAGATAGCTGCCATAGCTGGTGGGCACGGCCTGCGCCGCAATCGTGCCGCGTTCGGTAATGCCGCCGTCGGTCACCGAGAAGACCCTGAGCCCCGAGCTGTAGCTGTAGCTCCCCGTCACCGATGGATATGAATAGCTGTAGTAAGGGATGGCAAGCAGCCCCAGCGGTTGGTAATAAAGGAAGGCGCGATAGTCGTAGATCGCCGAGGACCAGCCGCTCCCCAACTCGAAAGAGCCCACGAGTTGCGGCGCCGCCTGGTTGCTCACGTCGAAGAGCTGCAGTTTGTTGCCGTTGACTCTGCCGGTCGCGTCGGCGGACTGCCCCACGGTTAGCAGACGGTTCTTGTCGCTCCCGATCACCTGCAGGTAGGTGGCGAAGCCGCTCACCGCTATTTCTCCGACCTTGCGCGGATTCTTGGGATCGCTCAAGTCGAAGGTGAACAGCGGGTCGGTGCGGTGGAAGGTGACCATGTAGCCCCGATCCCGGTCAAAGCGCATGGCGTAAATGTTTTCTCCGGGAGCGATGCCGTTGACTACCCCGGTTTGCACCAGTTTCCCGTCCTGTTCGCCCAGAACCGCAAGCTGATTACTGAGAGACTCGCCCCACCAACCGCCGCGAGAGGTGCCGATGCGCAGGTAGCCGTTGTAGTCCCCCATGCTGAACTGGTTGTTGGTCCAGCCGTTCACCGTCCCGCTGCCGCGGTAGACGGGCTTGGCGACCCCCCCGGCTATGGAGAATTTGTGCACGCTGGTCGTGGGCTCCGGGTTGGCCAGAGGCTGAACGGACGATTGCGCGACGCCCATGACGGGCTCGATCCAGGACCACCTATTGCTGGAAGTCAGGTACAGGCTGTCGGGCGACATGTAGATGGTGCTCCAGGAAGTCATCACTGCCGAACTGGAAACGGCCGGCGCGGCCGTGGCGGTGTCGATCACGAAGATCAGGGAGATGTCGGTGCCGTTTCCCGATTCCGGCAGGGCGATGTCGCCGCAATCGACCGCCGGCCCCAGAACGGGAGCGCCGGCCACGCCGCCGTTGTAGACGGTGCGGCTGTAGGTGGGAAGCAGATCGGCGACCGACAGCGCCTGGATGCGCAGCAGGTTTTCCGCAAGAGCCTTGGAGTTGGCATCGTTGAAGCTCGTCGGGTCGTAGCTTTGCGAGCTGAGGTAGTCAAGTGGAGAGACGGCGTTGGGGAGACGTATCTGCGAGTTGGTGACCAGATAGATGTTGTTGTCGATGCGCCTGCTCCCCTGCAAGTTTCCCGGGAAATCGTATTTCGCGGTCAGGGATGGCGCGGCGGGAGAGGCGACATCGTAAAAATAAAGCCGGGTGACCGGGTTGTAGCTCGCGATCGGCGTGACGACCGTCGTTCCGGCGACGGGCACCAGTGCCGGGGTCGCCATCGCCGGGTTGTTCCCGAAGGTGATCAGGGTCACGCGGCCGTTGGCCAGATGAAGCTCGATGATCTGTTCCTGCAGATCGATATCCTTGACGATCGCCGTCTGGTCGACCGGTTGTGCCTTCATGACCAGGAAGTGGCTGCCCCTGGCCAGGTAGATGAAGTTCCCGTCGGTCTTCACCAGGTCTCCCTCGTCGACCCCGGCCTCCTGGACGTTGGTGGTAGAGAACGCGGGCGCCGCGCCGGCCGCGACGACCGTCGCCGAGGTGGTTGCCGCGGCAATCTGGGGCACGGCAGTGCCGGAAGGGGCGGCGGAGGCTTTGTCGGAAAGCGCGGTAAGGTCCGTGCCGGGTCTCAGCGGCCAGTAATAGTTATAGACGCTCTGGCGCTTGTAGACGTTGGCCAATTCGGCCTTGAGCCGGGTTTCGACTTGCGTGCAGTCCGCAAGCGTCACCAGCTTGACGGATGAGGCGGGGGAGGGGAGGGGCGCTTGGACGGAGCCTCCTCCTCCGCCGCAGGCGGAAAGAAACAAGGCGCAACTAAGGAATGCGGCGTAACGGCGGACAAATATGGATATCAGCATGGTGGTGCCCTCCTTGTGTGGTACGTGGACGTATAGACCAGTTTTATGTCTCTGGTTAATTCCTGAACGCGGCCGACATATTGATGAATGGTTGTCCTGCCGGGATGCTGGATATGATCGCCGCCGTCGATATCGCAGCGTTGCTGAGAGTGGTTTGGCTCGTTACCGCCGATAAGAACGGCAGGTTTTGAAAAATGGCCCCCGTCATAGAGCGATAACGGTTGACATCCACAATCCCGGACGCCGCGTCCATGACCAAGCCGGCCGTGGTGGCGGCGTCCATTACGCTGGCGATGTTCTTGGCGGCCGTGGTCATGACGGCGTTGTTGGCCGCCTTGTAGTCGACCAGCATGTTGGTTCCGATCGACAAACCCATGCGCGTCGCCACCTGATCCATAGCCTGCTGCAGGGTCGCGTATTTGCCCGTCTCCAGCAGCTCCCGAACCTGAGTGGATAGGGGACTTATGAAGTTGCCGCCTGCCGCGCCGGACACCGCCAGAGCTGGCATGCTGAGGGTGAAGCCGTTGGCGACGCTCAAACCGGTGTCCAGGTCGATGGTCTGCCCTTTGATCGCCACCGCCACGACAGGGTACCTGCCGACGTCGTCGGGATCGACATTGAGGCTGAACGAGCCGTTTGGGTCGCTGGTTGTGAACGGCTCCCCTGCATCGAGTCGGTAATTGCCGTTTCTGTCCAGGAACACCGAGGCGTTGGCGAGATAGCCGTCGGCGACTTTCCCCGTGATCGCCACGGGATTCCTGGTGGTGCCGCCCGTGCCTCCCGTGCCGACGCCGCTGCATCCGGCGACGATGGCGGCTACGACGATGAGCGCAGCGGCCGCCCGCCAGACGGACAAACCCCTAAGTGAAGAAGATGCGTACATGTGGAGACTCCTTTAGGTCAGTTTCCGGAATGCAGACTAGCTGTTTTGGGTTGCTTCGCTGAAGGCGTAAAGCCCGACGCGCACGCGTTGGTCCTGCGGGCGGCCGGCGAGGCGGTCGGCCTCGATCAGCGCGGTGAGCGCCGGCACCATGGCGTCTCTCAGCGCATCCCAGTGCGCCGCGACCAGCGGGTGCAGCGCCTCGATCGATTCGGCGGAAAGTTCGTCGGCGAAGACCGCCTGCTCGATGTGCCGGTTTTCGCGATGGATGACGTTGTCCACGGCTGCTTTAAGGTGGTCGCCGACGTTGTCGCCGAGCAAGCCGAGCATTTGTTGGGAATCTGCATGAGGGACGAAATCTCCGGGCGGAAGGCTCACGCAGTCGCTCACTTCGTCATGCTGCGCAAGTCCCAGTCGGATCAATTCTTCCAGCATGCTGCGCGGGTGAACGTCCCGGGTGATCGACTGCGCCAGCGACTCGAAGCTGGGCGCCGGACCCTGGCGTTTAAGTGGGGAGGGTAATCCGTTGCTGTCCCTGAAGGCCGGATCGCCGGTCCAGCGGGCAAACACCTCGGTCGACAGCGGCGGTTTGGTGGAGCGTGCCGGGGCTTGCGATCGATGCAGACGCGTAACCTCGCGGCGACTGATGCCGGTCGAGGTGCTGATGCGGCTGACCGCGCCATGCACCGGGGCCCCCGGCTGCAGCGCATCCGCCTGATGCACGAACGCCAGCTTCAACATCTCTTCAACGGCCTGAAAAGTAATGCCGTTCTCCAGACAAAGACGCGCCAGCGGGAACAACAACTGGTTCAATGTCCCGCTCAACTCAGCGGCAGGACGAGCAACGTCCGATACATTCGTATCGACGCTTGATTTTTCGATGCTTGGCTTCATAGGCGAGTCCAATGGTAATCCGGTGGTAATAGCTTTCGTTGTTGCCGATATGTGCATTTTGCACATTTTGATGACGGAATGCAAGCTTTTTTATTAAGTGTCGCTAGAAAAAGATTTAGGCGGGCTGTGTCATTTTTGGAGGGAGCTGTTAGTGTTGTCAGATTCGTTCGCGGACCGAATTTCACTAACCAAGGAAACAGGAGGATAACCATGAAAACCGAAGAAATGCTTGGCAGCCATCCGAGGGAGAGCAGCGTGGGATTGGAAGTTGTCGCTCCCTGCGTCGAAGCCTGTCTGGAGTGCGCCGTGATCTGCACTTCCTGCGCCGACGCCTGTTTGGGAGAGGAGAGTGTTCAGGGGCTTACCAAGTGCATCCGGGTAGACCTCGATTGCGCGGACATCTGTCAGACCACCGCGCGCATCCTGGTTCGCCAGACGGAGACCGACCAGCAAATCCTGCGTAGTCAGCTTCAGGCCTGCGTGGTGGCCTGTCGCGTCTGCGCGCAAGAGTGCGAGAAGCACGGAGAGATGCACAAGCACTGTCGGCTTTGCATGTCGGCCTGCCGCAACTGCGAGCGCATTTGCCAGGAACTGATTTCCCGCCTCCCCAGTTGAGTCGAAGCCACAAAAAAACCGCTCATCGCCTCGAATGATCGAAGGCGATGAGCGGGCCGAAAATCCCCACCTCTACATTGATTCAAAAACAAACTCTTAACCAGCAGTTCATTGCCACAAAAAGGCACAAAAGTCACAAAAAAAATGATCTTTTAGTAAGTGCATATGGAACCATTTTGGTTAGCGTTCTCTTGACGTAACAACCGGAATTTTTTTGTGTTTTTTGTGCATTTTTGTGGCCAAGTGCTTTTTTTAGGTTTATCCGGTCCGTGTGGTTTTATCCGTTTTGGTGTGGTTTTATCCGTGTGCGAGCCTTTGATTCTGCGAGCTTTTGACTCTAATTCTCCGTACGCAACAGCGCCAGCAGCTCTTCGGCGCTCACCCTGCCGCTCACATCCGTCTCGTCCAGGAGGCTGTCGGCAAGCCCGCGCTTTTGCAGATGCAGGCCGACGATCTTCTCCTCGATGGTCCCCTTGGTCACCAGCCGGTAGATGGTCACCGGGCGCTGCTGACCGATGCGGTGGGCGCGGTCCGACGCCTGGTCCTCCACCGCCGGGTTCCACCACGGATCCATATGGATCACGTAATCGGCGGCGGTGAGGTTCAGGCCGACGCCGCCGGCCTTGAGGCTGATCAGGAAGAGTTCCCCGCTTCCCGCCTGGAAGGCGTCCACCCGGCTCTTGCGCTCCTTTTGCGGCGTGCTGCCGTCCAGATACTGATAGGGGATCCCCGCCTTCTCCACGTACTGCCTGATGATCTCCAGGTGCCCCACGAACTGGCTGAAAACCAGCGCCTTGTGGCGGTTCTCCCGCAGCTCCTCGACGATCTCGGCGAAGGCGGCCAGCTTGGCGCTCGGGATGGCGCTCTCCGGCAGGATCAGGCGCGGGTTGCAGCAGGCGCGGCGCAGCCGCATCAGCTCAGCCAGAATCTTCAGATGGTGCTCGCCCTTGCCCGCGACCTTGCCGACCCCGGCCAGATTCTCCAGCGCGCTGCGGCGCAGCGCCTCGTAGAGCGAGGCCTCCTCTTCGCCCATCTCGACCTTGATGGTGATCTCGGTCCGGGAAGGAAGCTCCTCCAGCACCTGGTTCTTGGTGCGGCGCAGGATGAAGGGCTGGATCAGTTTTTTCAACCGGCCGCGCGCCTTCTTGTCCTGGCTCTTCTCGATGGGCGAGGCGAACTTGACGTTGAACTGCTTCAGGGAGCCGAGGAGGCCGGGGTTGATGAAGCGAAACACGTTCCAAAGCTCGCCCAGATGGTTCTCTATCGGGGTGCCGGTCGCCACCATCTTGAAGGCGCCCGTCAGCTCCATGGCCGCCTGGCTCCGCTTGGTCGCCATGTTCTTGATGGCCTGCGCCTCGTCCAAAACGATCGCCTGCCAGGGGACCGCCGCCAGCAGTTCGCCCTCCTGCTGCAACAACCCGTAGCTGCAGACCACCAGGTCGAACGGCTTCAGGGCCTGCAGACACTCCGCGCGATTGCCAGCGCCGAACATGACCACCTTCAGGGTGGGGGCGAACTTCAGCGCCTCGCTCTCCCAGTTCATACAGACCGAGGTGGGCGCTATCACCAGCGACGGTCCCTTGGCCGCCATGCTCAGTATCTGCGCCAGCGCCTGCACCGTCTTGCCCAGACCCATGTCGTCGGCCAGACAGGCGCCGACCCCCCACTGAGCCAGCCGGTTCAGCCAGTTGAAACCCTCCTCCTGATAGCCGCGCAGCTCCGCCTGCAGCGTGCTCGGCAACTGCGGGCGGAACTCTTGCGCCTCGCGCAGCCTTTTCAACTGCGAGCGCCACTGCTTGTCGGAGCTGAACTCCCCCGCCTCGCCGGCGAACTCGTCGAAGACGCCGGCGGTCAGCGGGTGAAAGCGAAATCCCTTGCCGTGCGGCTCGGAGAAGGCGGCCAGGTCGTCCAGCCGCTTTCTCAGCTCCGCGGACAAGGCCAGGAATTCGCCGTCGCCAAGCGGAATGAAGCGGCCGGTCCCCTGCTTCGCCAGCTCCAGCAGCTGCTGCAGGTTGATCGCTAGCCCTTCGTTCAGCCTGATCTCGCCCTCCAGCTCGAACCAATCCTTCGCCTGCTTGATGGCGAGCTTGCACTGCCCGGTGCTCGCCTCCTGCCGCACCTTGAACTTGGCCCCCTCCGGCCAAGCGACCCGGGCGGTGTCGCCCAGCGCCTGCAACTGCAAGAGGAGCTCCAGCGCCGCGTCCGGCGCGGGAAGGAGCCACTCCCCCTCGTCTTCCCCGCTCTCGGCCAGTATCGGGAGCGCCGCGACCGCTTCCGCGGCCCGCCTCGCCTCCAACCGCAAATCCCGCCTGGCCTGCGCCCTTTTTCCCTGGATCTCGGCCATCACCGTTTCGCCCCCCGCGCCGGGGCGGAAATAGGGGCCGGCGTCGGCGAAGGGGCGCACCAACAGTTCCAGTTTCACCCCTTCGCCGTAGGGGAGCAGGTGGAAACAGGGGGTGGCGTCGCCGGGGGTGAGCTCCGCCGCGGAGCCGCTGCCGATGTCGGAGTGCACGGTGAGGATCGAGGAGAGCGAGTTGATCGCCTCCAGCGCCTTCTCCTTGGCCCGAGCCGGCAGCTTGAGCCCGTTGCCCACGATGGCCGCGATTTTCTTGTACTCCTCCTTGGCCTCGTAGATCTTCAGGCGGGTAGGGCTCTCCTGCATGATGTAGAGCTTGCGGTTTTGCTCGAACGGCGGGTAGATCTGCAGGTGCAGCGTCTCTCCCTTGGAGGAAAGCTGCAACTCCGGCTCGCCGTGCACCATTTCCAGCCGGATGGTGCCGGCGGGATCGAGATACACATGCTGGTGCCCGACCATGAGCGGAATGGCGCTGTCCTGGTCCAGGCGGTAGACCTCGCGGCCGTAGTAGCCGTAGCTTTGCTCGCGCTCGTGCCTGATGCAGCCGCAGATGCGCAGGTCCTGCTCGCTCAGGAAATCGGGCCGGCTTGCCTCCTCGGCGAGTCTCTTCAGCGCCACGTTCTTGCCGGCGCTCCATTTGCCGGCGGCGGAGAGCCTCTGCTCGCGGGGCTGGATCTCGATGAAACCGCGCTGCTCCTGGAAGTGCCAGATGAGCCGGGTCTGGGGGACGGCCTTTTGGGGCGTCTCCTCCTTCTGATTGAGCCTGATCAGCGCCTTGAGCGCGCTCTCCCAGGACTCGGTCCTCTCGATGCTGTTGCAAAAGGGAACCAGTCCCTGTTGCTGGTAGCGTTCCCGGGCGGCCTCCCCGCCGGCGCTCTCCACGCCGCAGGCGAGGGCGGTAAGCTCCAACTCGTCGGCCAGCCAGAGGTAACCGGCGTTTCGCGTCAGCTTCGCAAGATTCGGCAGCTCTTTGGCCTCGACGGCTGCCTGTTTCGATCGGCACCAGTTGAGCGCCATGACGTTAAACAGCGTCACCAGTGGCGAGCCATCCAGGTAGGCCGTGCGCGACTCCAGCTGTTTGGCCATGCCGCGTTCCCCGTTGCGCTCTCCGATCACGCATTGCAGGATGCGGTAGACGTCCTGATGCGGCCACTCCTTTCTGCCGATGACGAAGTCGCAATGCTCCTTGGCGCGGTCGAGCATGGCCGGCTCGCCGGCGCCGATCAGCGCCAGCAGGAAAAACGGACCGGTCAGATCGTCGAAGAAGGTCTTGCGCTTGCCGGTCTCTTTTTTCAGCCGCAGAAAGGCCGCCTCGAAACGGTCGACTGCGGCCAGGCGGTCGCCGCGTTGCAGGGCGCCCCAGCCGAGCGCGGCCACCTGGACCGAGCTTCCCATCGCCTGCGCCGCTTGCTCGGCCTCGGCCAGTCTGCCGCGCAGCAGCAACTCCACGATCAAAAAATCGGTCAATTCCAGTCGCGCCGGACTGTCCGCGGCCGCCAGTTCGCAAAGAACCTGAAAAGGGCCGTCGGCGCGGGAAACCGTTTGCCGCGCATGGGGGAGGATCTCCGCCAGCGCCAGGATCTGCAGCCCGGCCGGCAGCGAGCGGAACCAGGCACCGTCGAAAGGGGCGGTGCAGATAGTCACGAAGGGGTGGCAGCGCAAGGTTTCGTAGGGATACTGTCGTTGATAGCGCACCGAAGTTTCCAGCGCCGACTGCATGTTCTTGCGATAAAAGGCGATTCGTACGTCGCGCAGCGCATGATCCGCGGTTCGGTAATAACTGGACCCCCACTCGGTTACCATCGGGATTTCCATCACCACCGTCCTTTGCATGGCGTCGAAGGCGCCCTCCTCTATGGCGCTCAGGGTGGCGGCGTGCATGAGCTGCGGATGGCAGCGCACCTCCTTCTTGTTGAGGTTGACCAGCTTTTGGCGAGCGAGGGTTTCCAGGGCCTGGCCGAGATAGACGCCGGTGCAGGCGCCGCCGCCCGGCGCGCGGCAGCCGAAGTGCCTGGCGATGTTGAGCAGCACGTTTTGAGAGACGGGGGCGTAGATCACGGAAAGGAGTTGGATCAGGGTTCTTTCTTGGCTGCTGCAGGCGGCAAAGCCGTCCAGGAGTTTCTGGAAAAGCTGTACGGGGGAAGACACGGGTGCTCCTTAATAATCGAAAGCTCCCTCCACCTTGATGGGGGATGGTTGGGGAGAGGGTCTATGCTAATCGCGGTAGCGGCGCAGGATCTCGGGGTAGGCGTCGATGCGCCGGTCGCGCAGGAAGGGCCAGATGCGCCGCACCTGCTCGCTGCGGCCGCGGTCCAGTTCGACCACCAAGACCTCCTCTTGCTCGCCGCCTCGCGCCAAAAGCTCACCCTGCGGACCGGCCGCGAAGCTTGAGCCCCAAAAGCGGATGCCGGCCCCGACGCCGCTGGGATCGGCTTCGAAGCCGACCCGGTTGGCGGCCAGCACCGGAATGCCGTTGGCCACGGCATGCGAGCGCTGCACCGTTATCCAGGCGTCCAGCTGCCTTTGCTGTTCCGCCGGCTCGTCCCTCGGGTCCCAGCCGATGGCGGTCGGGTAGATCAGCATCTCGGCCCCGGCCAGCGCCATCAGCCGGGCGGCCTCGGGGTACCATTGGTCCCAGCAGACCAGCACGCCGAGCTTGCCGAGCGTCGTCTGGATCGGCTCGAAGCCCAAGTCGCCCGGTGTGAAATAGAATTTTTCGTAAAAAGCGGGGTCGTCGGGGATATGCATCTTGCGGTACTTGCCGGCGATGCTGCCGTCGCTGTCCAGCACCACCGCCGTGTTGTGGTAGAGACCGGGCGCGCGCCTCTCGAACAGGGAGGCGACGATGACGACGCCCAGCTCTTTGGCCAGCGCGCCGAAGAGTTCGGTCGAGGGGCCGGGGATGGTTTCGGCGAGGTCGAAGCAGGCCGTGTCCTCGGTCTGGCAGAAGTAGCTCCCCGTGTGCAATTCCTGCAACACGACCAGCCGCGCCCCTAACGTCGCGGCGCTTCGTATCGAGGCGACAGAGGCCGCTATATTGGCGTCGCGGTCCTCGCGCAGCATCTGTTGCACCAGGGCGACCTTAAGTCTTTGCATGATATCTCCTTCGAAATCGAAATCATTCACCGCGAAGGCGCGAAGAGCGCGAAGAAATTTAAACCCTTAGGGGAGAAAATTCGAAACCGTTTGGGGCGAAAGAGTTTTTTGTTTGCACCTGCCAGGTTTTCTCCGCGTACTTAGCGACTTCGCGGTTCCGCTTTTGTCTTTAAAAAGCGATAGTTCCCTCAGGTAACTGCATGGTGACGCAGTGCAGCGAGCCGTGCTGTAGGATGAGCGGCAGGCAGTCGATCCCCACGATCTCCCGGCCCGGAAAGGCCTGGCCGATAGCCTCCAGCGCCGCCCGATCGTTTTTGTCGTCGTAGGTCGGCACCAGCACCGCGCCGTTGATTACCAGGAAATTGGCGTAGGTGGCGGGGAGCCTGCTCCCGTCCTCGTCAACTCTTGCGCCGGGCCAGGGGAGGGGGATCAGCCGGTAAGGACGCCCCTCGCGGGTGCGAAAAGCGCGGAGCTCGCCCTCCATGGCCTGCAACTCCGCATAGTGCTCGTCGTCCGGGTCGTCGCAGCGCTGATAGGCGATGGTGTCGTCGGGGCAAAGGCGCGCCAGCGTGTCCACGTGCGAGTCGGTGTCGTCACCGGCCAGAAAGCCGTTCGCCAGCCAGAGGAAGCGGTCGGAGCCGAGTAGGCCATGCAGTTGCTCTTCGAGTTCCTCCCGGCTCAGGTGCGGGTTGCGGTTGTCGTTCAGGAGGCACTCTTCGGTGCTGAGGATGGTGCCGCAACCGTCGCTTTCGATGCTGCCCCCTTCCAGGATCAGCCCCACGGTCTCAAGCGGCGCGCGCCAGACGCCCAGCGCCTCCAGGCGGCGGTTGATGCGGTTGTCCAGGTCGGAGGCGAACTTCAGCCCCCAGCCGTTGAAGCCGAAGTTGAGCAGTCGCGCCGCTCCCTGCTCCTGCACGGTGATCGGGCCGAAATCGCGCGCCCAGGTGTCGTTGGTCTCCACCTGGCAGACGCGCACCCGCTCCAGATCCGCGCCGGAGCCGGCCAATTTTTCCAGCACCGACTCCGGTTCGGGCGCGGCGATCACCGCCAGCTCGAATCGGCTCACATGGCGGACGATCTCCACGAACACGGGGAGAACCGCGTCCAGGTAAGGACGCCAATCGCTCCCCTCGTGCGGCCAGGCGAGCAGCACCCCGTCCTGCGGTTCCCATTCAGCCGGCAGTCTTCTCTTGGTCACGTGATCTCCAGCGTTTCTTGATATGACAATTCAGCATAATCAAACAGTGGCGGGCGAGCCTTGTGTTCGCCCTGCCTGCTATCACCTCAGCCTTGCAGGTGCTGAATAGCCTATCCCGTAGGTCGCGTCGAGGTACGAACCGCGACGTCGCAACGGCGCCGCGGCGGCAATGTTGCGTTTCGCGATGAAGCCGCACAACGCGACCTACAGGTGTGCAAAGTTGCCAGCTGAGGTGGTGGATAGTCGCACGAAAAGAACTAGCATATTGGGCCGAGGCAAGGCAAGTCAAAAGGGAGGGGAGCTTGCCTGGAGCTTGCAGGCGCCTGACTATTTCCTTCCACCCGCCATTTTTTCGCTTTCCGGCAGGCGTCGCAACAGGTACATGAACACCGGCCCGGCGACTCCTCCAAGGCCAGCCGTGGCGAAAGCGATCCCCCAATCCACCGAAAAATTCCCCAGAGGCCGCCAATTGTGGGTGAGATCCAGCGCCCAGCCGAACAAGGTCGGCGAGATCATGCCCAGCGAATAGCCGATCAGCGACTGCATCCCCATGGCGGCGCCCAGATAGGCGGGGGCGACCAGTTCGGTCAGGGCCGTGGAGAAGACCGGCGACTCTGCGGAGACCAGGAAGCCGTAGATCAGGCCGAAGCCGATGGCGACGGCGGGGGAGCAGTTGATCAGCCAGCCAAAACCAAAGGAGCAGCAGGCGCTGGCCGCCATCACCACCGAGATGGTCGCGGTCCTTCCCAGACGGTCGGAGAGCGACCCGGTGATCGCCGTGGAAAAGGCGCCGGTGCCGATGACCAGTGCCGCCGCGGTCGCCGCCCAGCCGGAGGCGGCGCCCCGAGCCATGCCGTGCGCCAGCAGCGAGGCGCTGAAAAAGGGGGCGATCCAGCCGCGCATGCCGTACATCTCCCACATGTGCGAGGCGTACCCCATGATCATCAACAGCGCGGACTTGTTGCCCAGGGTCTCGCTGGCCAGGCTCTTCTCCTGTTTGGGGTGAACGACGGGGCGATAACCGCGAAAGACCGCCAGCGACAAGGCGGCGCCCAGGTAGACCAGGGCCGAGCAGGCGATGAAGGCGATGCGCCAGCCGTAGGCGGAGGAGAGCCAGCCGGTCACGGCAAGCGACAGCGATGCGCCCAGCATCAGCGAGCCTACGTAAATGCCGATCGCCCTGCCGCGCTCGTTAGGCGTGAAGCGCTCCGCCACCAGCTTGATCCCCGGCATGTAGGTGCCCCCCATGCCGATGCCGGTGAGCGCCCTGAGGATCATGGCGGAGGTGTAGTCATGGGCATAGAGGGCGAACAGCAGGTTGGCCGTTGCCGACCAGAGCGCCGAGCAGATGAAAATATTGCGGGTGTTCAGGCGATCGGTGAGGGCGCTCAGCATGACGCCGGAGGCGATGTAGCCCAGTTGATAGACGGAGAGGATGGAGCCGGCCATGGTGTTGTTCATGCCCCATTCCTCTTTGAGAGCCGGCAGCACCGCGGAGTAATTGATGAACACCATCATGATGAAGAGCTGCACCAGGCAGAGGGTAAGGAGCCAGCGGGTTCTAGCGGACATGCGGGGGCGCTCTCCGGAAAGTGGCAATGACCAAGAGGGCACAGAGGCAGTCAGAGGACGCAGAAGCAAAAAGCAAATTTAACCACAGAGGTACACAGAGGTACGCAGAGGAAACAATGATCAGGAGTAAAACCAAACCTGGGGTCAAGACTTTAGGTTTCCCTCTGAGTGCCTCTGTGTACCTCCGTGGCAGATAAGGTTAGAATTGTTTTGGACTATACCCGTATTTCCTCTGTGTCCTTCGTGAACCTCGGTGCCCTCTGTGGTCGGGCTTTTGCTGCATAGTTACGGGCTATTTAACCTTGGCGCCGAACTCGACTCGGCTGCCGCTGCTTCCTTCCTTGGCGTTGGGCTTGTAGATGTCCGCGCTCTTTTCGAAGAGCCGTTCGCTCGGGATGCCGCCGCTCTTTTGCAGGAAGGCCTTCACCGCGTCGGCACGCTCCCGCGCCAGGGCCTGCAGTTCGTTGTCGCCCACCACCGTATGCGTGAGAATCAGCTTCTTCATCTCCTCATCAGGCAGTTCCTTGGCGATCCCCAGCGCGTTGCGCGGCTTGGAGAATTTTTCTTTGCCGTAGACTGCCTTCAAGTACGCCGGATATTCCTCCGGCAAAATCTCGGTTTCGTCCTGGGTCTGTCCCTCGCGCAGCTTCTTTTGCTTGGCCAGCGCCCGGAACTTTTCGCCCTTCATCTTCTTCAGCAGCAACTCGTTTCGGTACCCTTCGGCGTCCTGGTTGCGGTCTACGAAGCCCGAGATCTCCAGATTCAGGGCGGGCCTGTCGTGCAGGGCCTTGGACAGCTTCTGCAGCTTCTCCTGTTCGGGCTTGGTCAGTTGATCGGAGCCCGGAGCGAAAAAGACGGCGCTGAAGTCCTCGTTGCCGCCGAACATCGAGCCCAGCAGGGCAAAGGGAGCGGTGGCCGCCTTGACCATCAGGTTTTTCAGTATATGCAGCACCACTCGCCAGACGCTGAACTGCGGATCGTCCGTGCGTCCGGTCACCGGCAGGTCCAGGTGGATCTCGCCCTTTCTGTCCTTGAGTAGCGCGATCGCCAGGCGTACCGGAAGCCTGGTTGCCTTTTCGCTCTGTGCCTCCTTGCCGAAGGTGAACTGATCGATGAAAATCTTGTTCTGCGAGGAGAGCGTCTTCTTTTCGATATGGTAGGTGAGGTCGAGAAACAGCTTCCCCTGGTCCACGCCATAGCCCAGATAGGTGTTCGAATAAGGGGTGAAGGGCGACAGTTCGATGTCTTTGAAGGCGACCTTCATGTCGAGGTAGAGATCGCCCCTGAGCGGGTTGATGGCGCCGGTGATGGAAAGCGGCGAGTGGTTTTCCAGGTTGCCCCTCAGGTCCACGTCGGCCAGGCGGTCCGTTTTGGAAGAGAGGCCGCTCACCCTGCCGCCCAAGTTGAAGAAGGTAGTGTCGAAAGGGTTGGCAAGGTGGCGGTCGCTGAAAGCGAGCGTGCCGCCCTGCATAGTGATGGTGTCGATGCTGATCGGGTGAGGTTGAGCGGCCGACTCGTGAGCTCCGCCGCCTGCGGCCGCAGACGCCGCCGCAGGCGCAGAACCAGCCGCAGAACCAGCTGCAGGCGTAGGCGGCGTCTTGCCGGCCGGGGTCTGACCAGCCTGACCGGTCTGACCAGTCTGAGCAGTCTCTTCTGCCATCAGATGCTGGACATTCAGCGTGCCGTCCTTTTCCACGATGATGCGCGAGTAGAAATTGCTCAGCACCACGTCCTTGACCGCGAGCGAGAAAGGGCCAAGCGTGCCGCTGACCTGGTCTATCTGCAGCCGCTCCCATTTGAGCAGGTCCTCGTCCAGCACCGTGTCCTGGCAATAGAAGGAGCGCACTCCGATGGAGCCGCCGAAGCTCCCTTTCAGCCCGGAGGCTCCGTTTTCCACGTCGAGCGCGAGCTTGGTGTCCAAAGCGCCGTCGGCGATCAGCACCGTCAGATTATCGGGGAGGTAGGCGTCGAAGTCGTTGAGAGCGATGCCTTGCAGTTGCACGCTCCCCTTGAATTTCAGCGGCTGTGGCAACAAGCGTCCGGCTGCCTCGATGCGCCCTTTGTTGCCGTAACCCGTTGCCAGCGTGAAGGGGATTGCGCCCTGTTTGGGTCCGCTGATGTCGGCCAGCGAGAATTTCAGCCGGTCCAGTGTGAAGAGCGGTTCCTCCTCCTTGGTCCTGTCGGTGAATCTGATCCCTATCTCGGAGCCGGTGATCTTTCCCACCCGGTAAGAGAACGGAGGCGGCGCGGCCTCTTTCTTGGCGAGCCTTCTCTTGGCGGTCGCGGATTTAGCTGCCGCGGCCTTAGGCGCCGCCACTTTGGACGCCGCCGGCTTGGGCACCGCAACTTTGGACGCCGCCGGCTTGGGCGCCGTTTCCTTCGCCGCTGACGGTTCGACCTTGGATCTGAGCAGACGCAGCGCCGATAAGCTCCCGTCCTTTTCGTGCGCGAGCGCGACGTTGGCGCCTTTCAGGTTGACCCGCTCGACGGTCGCCTTTCTCTGCTTCAGGTCTACCGCGACGCCGTCCACCTCGACCAGCTTCAGACGGACTCCATCGCCGCCGCCGAAAGGGGCCGCCAAATCCCTTCCCTTCAACGCGGTTTTTTCCAGCACCAGCCCTTGTCGTTCGTTGAAAATCAGCTCCGACGACAGCTCCGCCGTGCCGATGATCGGCGCAGTCAGCGAGGCGGCGAGGTAGGGGTAGTAATCCTTAAGCGGCACGCCGTTCAGCGTCAGCGCCGCCTTCACGTCGAGCGGCGTGGCGGACAGCTCACCTTTAACCGATAGTTTTTCGCCCCTGGAACTGTCAAGCTTGACGGAGAAGGGCGCCTTGTGGTCCGGAGCCAGGGAGAAGTCGTTCAGGCTCAGCTCGATGCCGCTCAAATCGGTTTTGAAGCCTCCCTTGGGGAGGGCGTCGGAGAAGTGGAACTTCCCTCCGCTGAAGGCGAACTTGGCCAACCGCAGGTCGAGCGGTTTTTCTTTTTTAACCGCAGGTTGAGGCTCCGGTCGGGCGGCGCCGCTCTGGGCGCCCTTGCCGATTTTCTGGAAGTTCCAGACCCCGAGCCGATCCCTGGCGGCGAAGACCTCCATCCCCACCAGATCCAAAGAGGAGACCTCGAAGCGTCGGGACAACAGCCAGAGGTTTTTCATCTTCAGTTGCGCCCGCTCCAGGGAAGCGAGCGGCGCGCCGTTCAACTCTTTGATCGCCCCCCGGTCGAGTGACAAGCTCCCCGATACCCTGACCTCCGGCCCGCTCTTCTCGTCCACCCGGTAGCCCACCTCGACTGCGGTGGTAAGCTGGCCCGAATCCACCTTGACCGGCAAAGGGACAGGGAGGTAGCCGAGATAAAACGGGAGGTCCAGACGTTGCACGTTCACGGCGATAGTCGCCTCCACGGCGCGGGTGAGCGGTTTGAGCCTGCCCTCGAAGCCAAAGGGCGAGCCGTTGATGACGGCGCTGAAATGCGGCGTCACGTAGCGGTCGGCCAGGTAGGGCATGTTGCTGACGAAAGGGATCGAGATCGCCATCTTTCTGACCCGGTGGTCCCGTTCAACGCTCAGCGCCTTGTCCTGAAAATCGACGCTGCCGTTGTCGATGGTGATGTTGTTCACCGAGAACAGCGGAGTTCCCCCTTTTTTAGGTTCCTTTTTACCAGTCTTGTCGGTGATCAAGTCGGTGAAGTTGAAGTCATTGGGAGCGTTTCTGACGATGTGCAGGTACGGCGAAGAGAGCTTCAGTTCCGAGATGATGAAAGAGCGTTTAGGCAGCGATAGGGGGCTGAGCGAGAGACGAGCCGAACTGAGGGCGAGAAAGGGAGCGTTGGAGCCCTTTTCGGAGAGGCGCAGGCCCGAGATGCCGGCGCTCAGCGTGAACGGGTTCAGCGAGATCTTAGCGATCTCGCTTTTTCGGCCCGTAGCCTTGTCGATCTCGTTAACCGCGACGTGCTTTAAAATGGGAGGGAGCGCCAGGATCAGCAGTGCGAAAGCCGCCACCACCGCGAGAGCGCAATAACCGGCGATCTTCTTGTTCACGTGCATTGGACCCCCCTCTGACACAAAAGAAACATAACAAAAGAACTAAAACCGCACACCAGAGTCTAAACCAAAAAAGCAGGAAAGAAACAGATGAAAGGGATGAAGGGGATAAATTCTTGTTCAGGTTTGGTTTAACCAAAAGTCTTTGTTGTTTTTATCGCATTTATCCCCTGTATCCGTTGTATCCCTGTTAAAAGCCTTAAAAGCCTTAAAAGCCTTATCCTGTGAAGTAGCCTCTATCCCAGTCTAACCGACTTCCGCGTATTCCCGCAGTTTGAACTCCACCCCCAGCGACAGCGCGAGCGACCTGATCCTGTCGAGATCCAGCCCCGGCAGCGACACGGCGCTGGCCGTCACCTGCGGCACGAAGCGCGTCGCTTCCCTGAGGAAGTCGCACACCCCCTGGAAGCCCGCGGCTCCGAACGGGGTGTTGCAAAGATCCTGGTAGCTTTCCGGGTCGGCGGCGTTCAGGCTGACCGAGAGCGCGTCCACCAGCCCCGAAAGCTCGGGCAGGATGTTCCTGCCGTGCACCAGGTTGGCCTGGCCGTCGGTATTGATCCTGACCCGGTGCCCGCGGCGCTTCAACTCCGCCGCCACCTCCTTCACCAGGTCGAGCCGGATCAGCGGCTCGCCGTAGCCGCAGAACACCACCTCGGCAAAGCCGGCCGCGGCGTCCACCGCCGCCATCACCTCGGCGAAATTCGGCTCGTGCGCGAGCCGCAGCTCGTGCCCCTTCACGGTGAACTCCTCGAACTTGGGACAGAAGGTGCAGCGGTTGGAGCAGCGGTTGGTGACGTTCAGATAGAGAGAATTGCGGATCATGTAAGCGATGGTCTGCGACTCGTTGGGGAGCGTGATGCCGAAAAGCCTGCGCGCGTTGAAGGAGGTGATCCGTCCCACGTCTTCCGCGGAAAGCCCCTTCAATTCGGCGATGCGCTCGGCCGCGAAGCGGACGTAGGCAGGCTCGTTTCGTTTGCCGCGGAAAGGGACCGGCGTCAGGTAGGGGGAGTCCGTCTCGACCAGCAGGTGCTCGATCTTCACCCCGCGCACCACCTCCCTGAGCGCCTCGTTGGAGGCGTAGGTCACGGTTCCCGGGATGGAGATCATGAATCCCATCTCGATGCATTCGCGCGCCATCTTCAAGTCGCCCGAGAAGCAGTGCAGCACACCGCCCACCTCGCTTGCCCGTTCCTCTTTCAGGATGGTCATCACCCGGTCGTGAGCGTCGCGGTCGTGGATGATGAGCGGCAGCGAGAGCTCGCGGGCCATGCGGATGAAGCGCCGGAAAACCTCCTCCTGCGCGGGGCGCGGGGCGCGGTCGCGGTAGAAGTCGAGGCCGACCTCGCCGATGGCGACCACCTTCGGGTTAGCCAGGGCCAGCTCGCGCACCAGCTGATAGCATTTCTCGGCGACGCGGTCCGCGTCGTGCGGGTGGATGCCGACCGAGCAGTAGATCTCCTCGTGGGCCTGCGCCAGCAGGCAGGCCTCCCGGCTCGATTCCAGGTCAGCGCCGACGGCGATGATAGTGCCCACCCCCGCTTCCTTGGCCCTGTCCATCATGGCGGCAAAGTCGTGGGTGAAGTCCTTGCCATATATATGAGCGTGGCTGTCGATCAGTTCCATAGTATTGGCTCCAGCATAAAGTTTCGGTGCCTCCGTGCGACGTGCTTGCCGTAGGGGCGAACCTTGTGTTCCCCCGGGCGCCAGCGAGCGAAGAGGCCGAATAAAAAAATCGGAAGACCCCAGAGGCTTATCGTGATGGCGCTGCCACCTGACTCAACGGCGGCGCCCCATCTCTCCATCCGGCAAGGGGAGGGGGGGCGGTCGTTGAGCCGCAGCTGCCGAGTAGGCTATTCTAAGGGAAGATGCATCAGGAAGCCAGCTTTTTTGAACCGCTGCCCGGCAAAAGCGCAGCGGTTTCCTGCATACCAGGCGGCGATGGCGCCGACAACCGGCCTAAGCGGTGACCGCGCCGATGGACGCCTCGACGCCGTCCATCAGCAGGCCCAGCTCGGCGAGGGAGACGGAGAGCGGCGGGAAAATTACGATGGTGTTGCCGAGCGGGCGCAGAAACAGGCCGTGTTTGCGGGCTTCCAGACAGACCCTGACGCCGACCCGCTCTTCCCACGGATAAGGGGCGCGGCTCGGCTTGTCGAGCACCAGCTCGATGCCGCCGATCATCCCTTCCTGCCGCACATCCCCCACGTGCGGCAGTTCGAGCAGCCCCTGCAGCCGATCCCGCAAGTAAGCGATCTTGGGAGGCAACGACTCCAGCAAGCGATCGGAGGCGAAGAGATCGAGGCTGGCGAGGGCGGCGGCGCAGGCGATCGGATTGCCGGTGAAGGTATGCCCGTGGAAAAAAGTTTTCAGCTCGCCGTAGGCGCCGAGAAAGGCGTCGTAGACCTTCCTGGTGGTGAGGGTCGCGGCCAGCGGCAGGTAGCCGCCGGAGATCCCCTTGGAGAGCGCCATGATGTCCGGAGTCACCCCCTCCTTGCCGCAGGCGAACATGGCGCCGGTCCGGCCGAAGCCGACGGCCACCTCGTCGGCGATCATCAGCACGCCGAAGCGGTCGCACAACTCCCTGACCCGCTTCACGAAGCCGGGGGGCTGCACGATCATGCCACCGGCGCCCTGGAGATTGGGCTCGATTACCAGTCCGGCCAGCTCGTGGGCGTGCAGGGCCATCAGCCGCTCCAGTTCCTTCAGGCAGAGCATGCCGCAGCTGCCGCTGTCGCGCTCGGCGGACAAACTGCAGCGGTAGCAGTAGGGGGAAGGGGCCTTGACGGTCGGAAAGAGCAGGGGAGAGTAGACCGCGTGATAGATGTCGATGCCGCCGACGCTCATGGCGCCGACCGTGTCGCCGTGGTAGGAGTTGTCGAAACAGATGAACTTGGTCTTTTCGCCGCGGCCGACCTGTCGTTGGTATTGAAAGGCCATTTTCACGCCGATCTCCACCGCGGTCGAGCCGTTGTCGGAGTAAAAGACCTTGCAAAGGCCGGGCGGCGCGATCTCCACCAGGCGCTTGGCGAGCAGCGCGGCGCGGTCGTTGCCGAGACCCAGCAGCGTCGAGTGTTCCAGCCTGTCCACCTGCGCCTTGATCGCATCGTTGATCTCGGCCCGGCAATGTCCGTGCACGTTGGTCCACATGGCGGCTACGCCGTCGAGGTAGCGGTTGCCGTCCGAGTCGATCACGAACGATCCCTCGCCGCGGGTGATCACCAGATTTTCGGCTCCCTCCCATTCGCTCATCTGCGTGAAAGGGTGCCAAACATAGTCGCTGTCGTATTGCCTGAGCGTTTGCGTGTCCAACTCAACCACGATCGATCTCCTTAAAACATCTCGCGCAGCATTACGGCCGTGGCGGGGTCGCGCTCCAGCACGTCGACCACCCCCTCGACCACCCGCCGGTCGTTTTCGGCGCTGATCTCCGGAAACACCCCCAGCAGTTGGCTTCCCGACAAAGAGGCGATCAGGTGCGGCGCCGACTCCTCGGCCTGATCGGGGAGAGCCGGGTAACGGTTGATGATCACCCCCTTGACGGCGAGACCGAGATGGCGGGCGCAGAAGGTGGTGAGGAGCGTGTGGTTGACGGTGCCAAGGCCGGGCCGGGCCACCACCGCCACCGGCAGCTCGAGATGCAGGGCCAGGTCCGACATCAGCAGTCCGCCGGCCAGCGGCACCATCAGTCCCCCAGCCCCCTCGACCACCACGTAATCGAAGCCCGCCGCCAGCCGCAGGTAGGCCTCCTTGATCGTCTGAAAATCGATCCTCACCCCTTCAAGGGACGCGGCGACCGAAGGCACCAGCGGAGCCTTCAGCAGGTAAGGGGCGCAGTCCGGCGTGAGCGGGGTATCGGCCGCGAAGCAGAGCAGTTCCGCATCCAGGGAAACCAGGCCGCCGTCGCGTTCCAGGCAGCCGCTGGTCACCGGTTTCATGACCCCGACCGAGCGTCCCATCCGTTTGAGCAGCATGACCACGGCAGCCGAGGCGATACTCTTGCCCACCCCCGTGTCCGTTCCGGTAATGAAAATGCCCTTAGCCATAGCTTCCCTTACTCCGCCTCTGTTAATGCGCGCACATCACCGTCTTCAGCCCCAGGTCCGAGAACATCTTCTTGTCCACCTCGACGTTGCGGCCCATGGTGGTCAGATAGTTGCCGATCATGGTGCCGTTGGCGCCGGCGAAGAAGATCCAGGATTGCAGGTCGCGCAGGTTCTTTTCCCTGCCGCCGCAGACGGTGATCCGCTTGTCGGGGAGGATGAACCGGTAGAGGGCGATGGTTTTCAGGCACTGCATGGCCGTTATGTTGGCGGCCCCCTCAAGTTTGGTACCCTCGATCGGGTTCAGGAAGTTGAGCGGCACCGAGTCGACGTCCAACTCCTTCAAGGTGAAGGCCATCTCCACCCTTTGAGCGGCGCTTTCGCCCAGCCCGAAAATGCCGCCGCAGCAAACCTTGACCCCGGCCTTCTTCACCGCCCGCACCGTGTTGACGTCGTCCTGATAGTCGTGAGTCGTGCAGATGGCGGGAAAATAGCTCTCGGCCGTTTCCAGGTTGTGATGGTAGGTGTCCATGCCGGCTTCCTTCAGCTTGACGGCGGTTTCCTCGTCGATGATGCCCAGCGAGCACGAAGGGAGGATGGTGGTTTCCTGCCGGATGCGCCGCAGCGCGGCGAGGATCTTTTCCAGTTCCGCGCCGTTCACCGTGGTGCCGCTGGTGATGATGCCGAAGCAGGCGGAGCCGCTGGATTCGGCGTCGCGGGCGGACTCCAGCAGTCGCTCCTCCTCGACCAGGGGGTAGACCGGCGCATCCGTCTGGTGATGAGCGGACTGCGCGCAGAAGGCGCAATCCTCGGCGCAGCGCCCCGATTTCGCGTTGATGATCGAGCAAAGGTGCACCTCGGGTCCGACGAAGTGCTCCTTGATGCGGGTCGCCCCCCGGAACAGATCGAGAACCGCGCTTCCCTCAGCGTCGGCAAGCCGGACAGCCTCTTCAGGAGTGAGACTCCCCCCCTGGATGATTCTTGCTACTGCGTCATTGATGAATTGTTCCATGAAATCCTCCCACGCCTCATGTAACATTTCGGATCTTGATTGTCAACCAAATCGAAAACGTCGGTTGACGAGTGGGGAGGAACGCGTAGGGAAGGGAGAGTCAGGCGAGGGAAACTTCGGCGGGTTGACGCTTTTCGGTTTACAGCTCCTCCGTGGTGAAAGCGACCACCTCGTCGATGCAGTCCGCATCCAGGAGCACCATCACCAGACGATCCAAGCCGAGCGCGATCCCTGCCGACTCGGGCATCTCCTCCAGGGCGGCCAGAAACTTCTCGGCCACCGGATAAACGGCCTTGCCAAGCCCCGCGCGCTCGGCCGAACCGGCTTCGAATCTACGCCTCTGCTCGGCGGCGTCGGTCAACTCGGAGAAGGCGTTGGCGATCTCCAGCCCGCCGATGTAGAGCTCGAAACGCTCGGCCACGGCCGGCTCCCCCTGTTTCAAGCGGGACAAGGCGGCTTCGCTGGCGGGATAGTCGTAAATGAAGGTGGGACGGGCGAGGCCGAGCCGGGGCTCGATGGCCTCCACCATGATCTCCTCGAAGCGACCGGCCGCCAGCGCCTCCTCGGCGGTGGTGCCGGCGTAACGGCCAAAGGCCTGTCGCACGGTGATCCGCTCCCAAGGCTGCGCCAGTTCGATGCTCCGGCCTCGATAGCGGATGCGCTCGGCGCCGGCCGCCGTCAAGAGCAGCGCCTCGGTCTCCTCCATCAGCGACAGGTAGTCGGCGCCGGCCCGGTACCACTCGAGCATGGTGAATTCGCTCAGGTGCCGCTCGCCGCGCTCCCCCTCCCGCCAACAGCGGCAGATCTGGAAGATGCGCTCATAGCCCGCCGCCAGCAGCCGCTTCATGCACAGCTCGGGCGAGGTCTGCAGAAACCATCCCGCCGAGGCTATGGCGTCGATGTGGGGCTCGGGCGCGGGCGCAGGTATGCGAAAAGGGGTCTCGACTTCGAGATACCCCTTTTGCTGGAAAAACGCCCTGACCCTGTTGAAGATGGCGCCCCGCTCGGTCAGCGCGCCGCGGCGCCTGGAGAGGGGCCAACTGCCTCCCATCGTTACCCCTTGACCCTGGTCGAGTACTCGCCGGTGCGGGTGTCGATGGTGACCAACTCGCCCTCCTCGATGAAAGGGGGAACGCGCAGCACGTAGCCCGTTTCGAGTGTGGCCGGCTTGGAGTCGGAGCCGGAGGTGTCGCCCTTGACCCAGGGGTCGGTCTGCGTCACGCGCAGGTTCACGAAGTTGGGGACGTCCACGCCGATGGCGGAGTCGCGGAAAATCAGCACGTCCACCGCGAGGTTGTCGATCAGGTAGTTCTTGGCGTCGCCCATGGCCGATTCGCTGATGTGGATCTGCTCGAAGGTGGAGTTGTCCATGAAGCAGTAGTGGTCGTCTTCCTTGTAGAGATACTGCATCTTGCGGTCTTCGAGGTTGGCAGGCTCGAAGGTCTCGCCGGAGCGGTAGGTCCTGTCCAGGGTGGAGCCGGTTATCATGTTCTTCAGCTTGGTGCGGTAGAGCGCCTGCCCCTTGCCCGGTTTGGCGAAGTCGAAGGCGGTGATGATGTAGGGCTCGTTGTCGATGGCGATCTTCAGACCTTTTCTCAGATCGGCTGCAGTATACATAGTGCTGTTCCTTCTGGTGACGGTTAGTTTGTTGACGATGAAAAATCAGCGCAATCCGCACGCGGCGCGCAAGTCCGCCTGTTCTGGTCCATGGCATCCGTTTTTGTGCTGGGAGCGGATAGAGGAGAGCTTTGGTTTACGCCGGTGGCTTGAGTCGGGGGACTATTTGGCGCGATAGGTGATGCGGCCGCGGCTCAAGTCGTAGGGGGAAAGCTCCACGGTCACCTTGTCGCCGGGCAGAATCTTGATGAAAAACTTACGCATCTTGCCGGAGATGTGCGCCAGCACCATGTGGTCGTTTTCCAGCTTTACCTTGAACATCGCGTTGGGAAGCGGCTCGATGACCGTCCCTTCTACTTCGATTGCTTCTTCCTTGCTCATTTTAACTCCTGGCCGGTTCGGTGGCTTTCATAACAATCTGTGATTTTACAAATATTTCTGAAAAAAAGCAACTTGTTTTCCGCCTGGTCCGTCATCTGCCTATTCCGCACGATCCCTATTTACACCATTGCCATAACATGCTAAAAAGAGTGTGATTTTCCAAAGAGGTCCCTCGAAATATGAAAAAATTGATCCGGGAGCTGCCGCTTGCCAACGGCCTCACCGTTAGATTCTTCGACGCCACTCGCCGTTATTTTGGCGATTATCACCAGGTAAGGGTAACCATCAGCTGCGAGGTGCCGGTCAGCGTGGAGTTGTTCGACGACCTCCCGTCGCACCGGGCGGCCGTGGCCCTGTTGGGCGCCAGCGTGCAGTATCGCAAGGAGATCGAGCAGCAGGGTGTCGCCGGCCTGCTGACCGCCGAGACCGTGGAAAAGGTGATCCAGCATTTTGTGGAGCAATCGCTTGGCTACTTCCAGTCCGAGGCCTTTCCCCGCAAGCTCGTGCAGTCCGAGTTGAACCGCATCAAGGCGAAGGCCAAGGCTTTCGTGCCGCTACGCGCCAATGGCTGAGGCTTTGGTCGCCATAGAGAGGATGTGCTACGGAGGCGCCGGCTTCGGGCGGGTGGCAGGCAAGGCCTGTTTCGTCCCCTTCAGCGCCCCCGGGGACCAGGCGCGCATCCGGGTCGTCAAGGAGAAGCGCTCCTATCTGGAGGGCGAACTGCTGGAGCTGGACGTCGTCTCGCCGCTGCGGGTCGATCCGCCGTGCCCGCTGTTCGGGAGCTGCGGCGGCTGCAATTGGCAGCACCTCCCCTACCAGGAGCAGTTAAAGCAGAAGGGCGAGATCTTTGCCGACTCCTTAAGCCGCATCGGCCGGGTGCAAAGCGACGCCCTGCTCCCCGTTGCCCCCTCCGCTAACCGTTTCGGTTACCGTTCCAGGATCCAGTTGAAGCTCGGCAGGGGGAAAGGGGGGCTGGCGCTCGGTTTTTTTCGAACCGGCAGCCACCAGATAGTCGACATAGGGGCCGGCTGCCCGATTACCGATCCGCTGCTGAACCGGATCGCGTGCGAATTTCGGCCCGTGTTGGCCCGGCTTGCCGACTGGCAGGCCCTGGTCCAGCTCGATCTGGCCAGAGGGGACGACGACCAGGCCGTGGCCGTTTTGCACTTCAGCGGCAAGAACCCGGCCCGGCTCATCGAGCGTCTGCACTCCCTGCGCCTTGAGCTTCCCTCGCTAAGCGGGCTTTTCCTGAAGAGCGGCGCGGCGCGCATCGAGCCGGTGTTCGGTGTGAACGCCCTGAGTTACGGGGTGCCGGCCGGGTTCTTTCCGGGATCGCGGCAGATGAGGCTTCGCTTCAGCAGGGGCGGTTTTTCCCAGGTGAACTACCCGCAAAACCTGGAGCTGATCCGGACCGTCTGGCAGTGGGGAGCTTTTACGGGGAGCGAGCGAGTGCTCGATCTGTACTGCGGCAACGGCAACATTTCGGTGCCGATAGCCCCCTATGTGGCCGAGGTGGTAGGGGTGGAAGGATATGCGCCCTCCATCGACGACGCCGTGGCCAACGCCCGGGAAAACGAGGTCGGCAACGCCTCCTTCAAGGTCAGCGACGCCTCGCTGGCCGTCGCGCGGCTGGCGGAGAAAGGAGAGCGTTTCGATCTGGTCATTCTCGATCCGCCGCGAGCGGGCGCCGAGGCCGCGGGAGAGATTGCGCGGTTGAGAGCGGAGAAGATCATCTACGTTTCCTGCGATCCAGCCACCCTGTCGCGGGACCTGGCCCTCTTGTGCGATCGTGGTTACCGGGTAACACGCACACGCCCCGTCGACATGTTCCCGCAGACCTACCACCTGGAGAGCGTGACTGAGATGACTAGGATATAGGCTTTTAACAGGGATAAAACTGATACAGGGGATAAGTCGAGACTTAGGCTTTTGGTTTAGTTTAACCAAAAAGCTTGTTGTTCTGTCTTATCCCCTGTATCAGTAGTTATCCCTGTTAAAAGATTTGGCTTGGTTTAACCAAAGTCTTGTTTGTTTTGTTCTTATCCCCTGTATCGTCGTTATCCCTGTTAAAAAAGATTGGTTTACCCCAAAGTGTTTTTTTTTGTTTTATCCCTTGTATCTGTTTTATCCCTGTTAAAAGAGATTTGTCCGTTTCATCCCTGTCAATGCCTTCGTAGAAGGAGACGTGCCTACATGTTTTTCAAGTTTTTCAAGAAGGATCACCTTCATTTCCTGGAACTGGGACGCAAAATGTTGGCCGCGGAACGCTACGCCGACGCGCGAGCCGATTTCCAGGAGGCGCTCAAACGCTGCCCCTCGGACGCCGCCGGCGATGCCGGCGCCATCCAGGCCGGCCTGGACCGCGCCGGCGACGCGCTCTGCAACCTGAACCTGCACGAGGGCGAGCGCTCGCTCAACGCAGGGGACGCGGCCAAGGCCTTCGACCATTTCACCTTGGCCGGCGAACTGGCGGCCGACCCGGCTCTCAAGCACCGGGCCGGCGTCGAACTGGAAAAGCTGTCCGAACCCGAACCCGACTCCGCCCCGGCCGCTCCGCCCTCGCAAAAAGCGCACGGCGGCTCTTCCTGCGCCTCCTGCCAGGACCACGGCACCCAGCCGCCGCCACCGGCAACCGACGCCGCTCAGCTCTCTGACGAGGACCGCTTCTTCCTGATGATCCAGCCTCTGGGTGTGGAACTCGCTGCGCGCTACGCAGCTCTTGGCAACGACTTCGCCCGCGCCTATCTGCTGATCCACGACGGCGACGACGCCGCCGCTTTGCCCATCTTGCAGCAAATGCTCCTATCCCGCGAAAATGACATTGTAATTTACGAAGTCGCTCTTATAATGTACAGGTCTCGCAGGCTTCATGAGTGCGAGCAACTGCTGAGGCGCTCGCTGGCCGTCAACCCCGCCAACTCGGCCGGCTGCCTGGCGCTGGTTCACCTGCTGGCGGAGGCGGAAAGATTCCCCGAGGCAATCGCCGCCGTACAGCGTATGATGGAGCTTGGCGTGCAGACGGATCAAGCGCAGTTCATCCTCGGCGAACTGCACGAGGCGGCGGGCGACCAGGCGCTGGCCCTGGAAGCCTGGTCCAAGTCGCTGGAACTGCCGACCGTGGCTCGCGCCGCGGCGGAGCGACTGGTGCCGCTTTTGAGCGGCCAGGGACGCAACGAAGAGGCGAATTATCTCATCAAGCGCTATTTGAAAGGATGCTGCTAGCGCTAAATAAGCTATTCCGGAGGATAGGACGATGAACAAATCGGAACTCATTGAATCGCTTGCTGCCAAGAAGGCCCTCTCTTTCAAGAAGTCGGAAGAGGTGGTCAATGCCGTCTTCGCCTCGATGACCGAGGCCCTGCTGTCAGGGGACAGGATAGAAATCAGGGGCTTTGGCAGCTTCGTAGTCAAGGAATACGAGGCTTACACCGGTAGAAACCCAAAGACCGGCGAATCGATCTCGGTGAAGGCAAAGAAGCTTCCCTTTTTCAAGGTCGGCAAGGAATTAAAAGAGAAGGTGTCAGGGTAACCGTTCCTGCGCAGATTAAGATTACCGCTTAGGGATGCCCCTTAAGCCTGGCCACGGTTGGGCCTTTGCCGACGGCAACGGCCCATCCGGAAGCCAACCTCCTTTTTAATCTTAATCTCAGATCTCAATCCTGTACTTATGTCTTCCTGGTCATACATAATCGAGGCGCTTGGCGGCTTGGCACTGTTTGTCTTCGGCATGCGCACCATGTCGGAGGGGCTGCAAAAGGTCACCGGCGAGCGTCTGCGTCGGCTGCTCGAAAAGGGCGCCGGCAACAGACTGACCGCGCCGCTCATCGGCAGCTGCCTCTCCTCCCTGCTGCAATCCGGCTCCGCCGCTTCCGTGCTGGTGGTGGGTTTCGTCAATGCGGGACTCCTCTCCCTGTATCAGGCCCTGGGCGTGCTCCTGGGGACCGGCCTCGGCACCACCATCGCCATCCAATTCATCGCCTTCAGGGTCACCGCCCTGGCCCTTCCCGCCATCACCGTCGGCGTTTTCCTGAGCTTTTTCTCCCGCCGCAGAAAGCTTGCCGACCTGGGCGGGCTTCTTTTGGGCATAGGCTTCGTCTTTTTCGGCCTGGCCATCCTGGAACGCGCCTGCCTGCCGCTTAGCGAGAACGCGCTCTTCGCCGCGCTGCACGAGCAACCGGTCTCGATGCGGCTGATGTCGGTGCTCTTAGGCGCCCTGATCACCTTCCTGGTGCAGTCGGGCTCCGCTGCCTTCGGCATCGTGATTGCGCTCGCCTCGGGCGGGGTCCTCTCCTACGACGCCTCGATTGCCATGCTGCTGGGGGAGGTGGCCGGCGCCGCGCTGATCCCGCTGATCGCCTCCATTGGAGGAAGCCAAGCGGCCAAGCGCGCGGTCATCTTCTATCTTGCCATCAACGCCGCTGCCATTTCCCTGGCGCTTGCCTTTTTTCCGCTTTTTCTGCGGGCGGTGGACCTCTTTTCGCCGGGCGATCTCTCGGCGCTGTCCGGTGCCGGCGCGCCGCAGGCCGTGGCCGCCGCCGCTCGCCCCTTCGTTGCCCGGCACCTGGCTAACGCCCATACCCTGTTCACCGTCGCCACCGCCCTGCTGTTTCTGCCGCTGATCGGCTTTCTCGCCCGCTCCGCCGAGACCCTGCTTCCCGCCCGGCGCTCGGAGAGCGAGGCGAGGCCCAGGTTCATCGACCAGCGGGTGCTGAAAACCCCGACCATCGCGCTGGCCCAGGCCTGGAACGAGCTGGGGAGGATGGCGAGTATCGCCGGCTCCATGAACCGCGAGCTCCTCTCCCAGTTCGACGCCTTCGATCCCAAACTGGCCGCGGCGCTCAGGGACAAAAAACTGGCGCTGGACGTGCTGCGCCGCGACATGTCCCATTTCCTGATCGCCCTTTCCCGAGAGACGCTCTCCTCGGAGCGCGCGGTGGAGATACCCACCCTGCTGCAGATGGTGAACGACCTGGCCTTGGTCGGCGACCAGCACGAAGCGGTGCTGAATTTCCTGGTCCGAAAGAAAGAGGAAGGGCTGCGTTTTTCCGACTCCGGCATGGACGAGTTGAAGCGCTTCGCCGCCAAGGCCGGTGAAAGCGTGCTCTGGTGCGAGCAGGTCCTTGGCCGGGAAGAGCAGGAAGATGACAACGCGCAACTGAAGCTGGAGGTAGACTCGCTGCAGCTTCAGTTGCAGGAGAGCCACCTGCAGCGCCTGAAAAGCGGCAAATGCAGCGTCGTCGGCGGTCTGCTCTACGGCGACATGATCGCCTGCTTTGCCAAAATCGCCCAATTGAGCTTTGCCATCGTCGCCCAAAAGAGAGGACTCGCCCATGACCCGACCAGTAGCAGCCATTGATCTGGGGACCAACACCGCCAGGCTGTTGATCGCCGACAAGGCCCCGTACCGTCAACTACTGCTCAACCGCACCATTACCAGGTTGGGGGGCGGGTTCACGCGCGAGCGGGGCTTGTCCCAGGAGGCGCAGCTGCGCTCCGTTGCCGCGCTGCAGGAGTTCGCCGATCAGATCTCCCGCTTTGGAGCCGCCAGCGTGAGGGCGGTGACCACCAGCGCCGTGCGCGACGCCGTCAACGGCGCCGCTTTCTGTCGGCGCGTACGGGAGGAGACCGGCATCGAGCTGGAGGTGATCGACGGCGCCGAAGAGGCCGATCTCACCCTGAGAGGGGTGGCTGCGGTGATCGACGACAAGAGAGGGGAGTTGGCCGTCTTCGACGTCGGCGGGGGGAGCACCGAATACACGCTGGCGGTGGAGGAAAAAGCCGTTTTTTCCAGGAGCCTTCCGGTGGGCGTGGTGAGGCTTACCGAGGGGAAAGTGGGCGTTGCCCAGATGGAGGACAAGATCAGCCGGGAGCTTGCCGTTTTGCAGAGGGAGCTGGCGGCAGAGGGGTTGAGCGAGCGCTTTAGTCGGGCCGGCCTGATCGGCACCGCGGGCACCGCCACCACCCTGGCCGCCGTGCAGATCGGCATGCAGGATTACGATTACCGTCGAGTGAACAACCACACCATGCCCCTGTCCGAGGTGGAGCGGATCTTCGAGCTGCTGCGCCCCCTGACCCCCAAAGAGCGGCTGCAGGTGCCAGGGCTTGAGCCGGGGAGGGAGGATCTGATCATCGCCGGCATCCTGGTGGTGCTGGTCACCATGCGCGTCTTCGGTTTCCGGACCTTCAAGGTGAGCGACTCCGGCCTGTTGGAGGGGCTGATCCTGGGCCTGTGAAACAGCGGCCACAACCGGTCCAACCCGTTCTCACCCGGAGGCACGGGGAAAGGCTAAACCGAATATTTTTTGTTGTACCCCAAAAGACTTTTCATCTTGTGCTTTCGCAGGGAGATGCTTTTTGAGATTCTCGCGGTTCGATGGCGTGCCGGATTTATTTTTGCGCGTTTTGTGCTTTTTTGCGGCCAAAAAGTTTTTAAAGCTCTTCTCGGATTTCCTCAGATTTTCTCCGTGGCCCAGCCCTTGACATCCAAAAAGATTAGGTTAGATTAAGCCTGTCCCGGCGGGCGCCTGCGCGATTTGGCGGGCGACGCTTCGCAGCACCACACCCGGCAAAGGGAGGCGCGTATGGCACAGGCACCGCACAAATTCACCACCGGCAAGCTGTATCACCTGGAAATGTCCAGACTTTCACCCGACCCTGAGCAGCCGCGCAAGTTCATGGACAAGTCGGCGCTGGCCGAGCTCACCACCTCCGTCGAGAAGCACGGGGTGTTGCAGCCGGTGTTGGTGCGCTGCGGCGAGGATGGCAACTTCCTGCTGGTCTCCGGCGAGAGGCGCTACCAGGCCTCGCTGGAAGCGGGCCTCGCCACCATCCCGGCCATCCTGACCAAAGGCGACCCGGCCGAGATCTCCATCGTCGAGAACCTGCTGCGCGAGGACCTGACCGCCATAGAGGAGGCCGAAGCCGTCGACCGTCTGAGGAACAGCCACAATTACCAGTTGTGCGATCTTGCCGGCGTGCTCGGCAAGGCGGAATCCACCATCTGCGAGATCCTCTCGTTGACCAAGCTTCCCGACGCCGTCAAGGACGACTGCCGCAACGATCCCAAGGCCGCCAGGAGCATCCTCGCCGAGATCGCCAAGCTAAGGACAGCCGATAAGATGTGCGCGCTGTACCAGAAATACAAAGCCAGCGGCCTTGCTCGTGGAGAAATTCGCAGGAAAAAGTCCACCATTAAAGGCGAGGCAGTTCAAGCTGCGGAAGAGACATCCAACGCCGTGCCCATCGACTTGGACTTCGTCAAAAAATTCACCAGGCGTCTGGAGTCGCTTGATGTCGAATCGCTGGGGCAACCGCAGAGCGCCGAATTCATGACTCACCTCAATGCCCTGCGCTTGACAGTTCGGCGAAAACTGTATGGCTTGAAGGCGCTGGCTAGTATTTAACGATGTTGAACAAAAGGCAAATAGCAGCTTTAAGCAGCTTCTTCCTGAGAGCTGCTGAAATCATCTTTGCAGGAGGTTTCGTCTACGGGATTATGCAGCCTGTGAAACAATGGGGGCTGATCACAGCCACAATTGTTTTGATACCTTGGTGCATGTTCATCGGCGTCTTGCTTCTGTGGAGCGAGGAATAAGTGCTTGCGGAAAGATGTGATACTGGGTAGAGTGTTAACCGAATATTAGGGGGGTGCTTATGGAAGTTGGGGTTATTTTAGCCTTGTGGATTTGCATCCTCGGAACCGGCGTGACCATCTGGAATTACCGCTGCATAAAGCGGAAACATAAAGAGCAGCGGACGAATCGTCATTAGCTACCTGTCCACCTAAAGAAAAAAAGGGCGACTGCCACCATCGGCATAAGGTCGCTTAGCTGCTATCATTAAAAAAAGGCCAAATTCGGCATGCCGAATTTGGCCTTAACTATCTGATCACAGGCCTCATGAGTGCAAATTTGGGAACTTTGAGGCCGAATTTTCTCATGAGTGGCCGAGTGCTAAAGTAGAGGGCAAATGCAGCCAAAGAGGCCGATTTTAAGTCTTGATACGCAGCCTCCGGCGATGCTGCATACAAAATGGAAATAGGCCGGGCTTTTTGGCCTCCGCCGATCCTCGACCTGCCACGATTTCTTCCTTGTGGTCTCTTCCCTTTTTCATTTTCCGTGCTAAAAACTTTATGGCGGGAAACTCGGCGCTCATGAAAGCGAAAAAATGCCGGTCGGCCGCTTTGCCGACACCGGGAGTGGCACCAATTTAGAGTGAGAGAGGTTTCTTCCATGAAGCGGTCGGTAATCTTTCTGCTGGTCATTATCTGCTGCACGTCAGGCGTTAGGGCGGCGCTTGGCCCTGACTCGCTCTCGGAGCTGAAAAGGTTCAGCGATTTTCAGCAGATCGACGTCAAACGCCTGCTGGAGGGCGAAATCCTCTCCCAACGCGGTCCCTTGATGAAATTCCCCAACGGCATCTCGTCGCAGCTCTGCTTCGCGGTGCCGGCCTCTCCGGCGGAAACGGTCAAACGGCTCCAGAGTTGGGACGCCAAGAGTTGTCCATCGCTCAAGGTGTATGCGTCGCACGATCTTAACGACCCGTGCGACCGCAACGAATTCAATAGTCTCTACCTCTACCTCGACCCGGGCCTGCGCCCGGTCAAGTGGCTTTTGGACCAGACCCGGAACACCTCGGAGCGCGCTTCCGAACTAAACCTCACCCAGATCGAAGCGGCGACTCTTGCCCGCTGCGCCGGGAAGAACGCAGATCCTAAATCCGCCGGCTCTTGTTGGGGCGATTTGTTGTTCGCGCGTGCCCAGGGCTTTCAACGAAACGGGTTCGCCGGCGCTCTCCCTTACGATTTCGACATAGCCCCGGTAAACCCGATTGCGCACGTTCGCTCGATGCTGCAGGAACAGGTCGAGATATCACGCGAATTCGCCACGTTGCTGCAAAGGGCCGGCGCGGTCGGCGGGGCCGCCGGGACGACGCCGCTTAGGCCGTCTTACTATTGGAGGATGTCCCAGGCCGACCATCACGCCACCCTCAGCCTCGGCGCGGCTTACGACCTGCAGGTGGGCGACCGTTACCAGCGGCTGGAAATCGAATACTACGTGAGCGGCACCTATTATACGTCCGCCACGCTCTACGAAATCTGGCCGATCCGCGACGGCGGCAGGACCGGCTCCCTTGTCTGGAGCGATGTGCTCTGCTCGGCTCCCACGCTCAGGTTCGCAACGGGGATCGAACGTCTCGCCTCGGGCGTCATCATGCTCTTGGAATTCAAGAAAATGGTCCACTGCTTTCAAGACAGTTTCAAAACCCGGTGACGGGCGCCGCGTCTGCGCCAAAAGGGCTCCTTATGAAAAAAAGCCTTTTCCATACCTGCTTGCAGGCCTCGCTGCTGGCGACGCTGCTGGCGCTGCCGGCGCTGCCGTCAGCGGTTTCGGCCGCCGAACCGATGGCCGTCTTCCAGGAACTCGACGCCTCGCTCGGTTCCGTCGGGAGAGCGACGACTCTCCGGGACAACCTGCACGTAAGCCCGGTCGGCGAACTCAATGCCGATCTCAAATACGTGGTCTCGCCGCAACTAAACAAAGACCTGCTGCTGCGGGTCGGCGCCGAGTGGCAGCGGTTCTCGTTCACGCAGCGGCGGCATGTCGAGGAGCCGGACACCCTGCAACAGGTCAACGCCGTAGTGGGATTCGATTATCAACTGGGCGAGCAGTGGCTCATGCGCGCCGAACTGCACCCGGGGCTGTACGGCGATTTAAGCCGGCCCAGTTGGCGGCGCTTCGACGCGCCGCTGGTGATGGGATTCGCCTACCTGATCGACGCGGACCTGCAGTGGTTCTTCGGCCTGCGCGTCGACGCCCGGAGCCAATATCCCGTGTTTCCGGTGGCCGGCGTCCGCTGGAAGTTCAGCGACGTCTGGACCCTGGATCTGCAACTGCCCAATCCGCGTCTTGAGTACGACCTGACCGACAGGCTCCAGGCGTACTTCGGGGTCGGGATATTGGCCGGGACCTACGTGGTCGGCGATCGTTTCGGCGACGAGCGCGGTCTTCCTCAACTCAATCACGCCACGCTCGATTACACCGAGGTGCACGCGGGTCCGGGTTTCGCTTGGAAGGCTCGCCCCAATCTGACTCTGGAAGCCGAGGCGGGGTATGTGCTTTACCGGACCTGGGATTTTTTCGATCAGCGCATAAGTCCCAGCAGCTCCCCTCTTCCTTCGTTGCAAATCGCCTGTCACGCCCGTTTCTGAGGGGATCGCGCTGCAATGGTAATGAGAGTTGCGGGGTGGAACTACTTCGGCGGCAGCAGGCGAAGCGGGGAGGGGAGGGGGGGTATTCAGGGGTGTCGCGGCGCGGCTTTCACGCCGGCGCGCTTTCGAATTCGGGAACTTGAGGGTTGACGCCTTCCTGCAACTCCACCCTGTTCCTGCCGGCTTTCTTGGCCCGGTAGAGGGCTTCGTCCGCCCGCTTCAACAGCCGATGCGGGGTGTCGTCCGCCGCCAGCTCGGATACCCCGAGACTGATGGTGACTTTGATCTCATCCGACTCATGGCTCAGGGTCGCCCCCTCCACCCGCTTTCGCAACAGCTCCGCCAGCGCCGCCGCGCTCGTCAGCCCGGTCTCGGGAAGCAGGCAACAAAATTCCTCGCCGCCGTACCTCGCCAGGTTGTCGCTGGTCCTGATGCCGGACGCCAGCGCCGCCGACACGCTCTTCAACACGTGGTCGCCGCACTGGTGCCCGTAGCCGTCGTTGATGGCCTTGAAAAAGTCTATGTCGATCATCAAAAGCGACAGCTCCCTGCCGTATCTCTGGTGCCGCTCGCATTCCGCGGCCAATCGGCTCTCGAAATGTCTCCGGTTGAAGATGCCGGTCAGCCCGTCCTTGATGCTCATCTCGGTCATCTTCTGCTCGTAGGTGGCAAGCTCGGTGACGTCCTGCACGACGATGAAGATGGCGTTGATGGCGTTGTCGTCGCCTCGTAACGGCCCCATGGTGCAGCTTTGCTGCATCTGCTCGAATTTGGCGCCGAAGGAGCCGACCGGCTTGAACGGGAACAGGTAGCGGTGCAGCTTTTGGGAAAAAAAGGAGAAGTTGCCGAAGGCCAGCACGGCCTTGCAGTTCTTCTGGAACCCGGGCGTGTTCAATTGGGGGAAATGGTCGAAGATCGACGAGCCGACGATGGCTTCGGCGGCGATGCCGCTGTGCTGGTACATCCAGCGGTTCCATTGGGTGACGCGCAGCTGCCGGTCCATGACCACCAGGCCGATGTTCACCGTATCGAAAATCTGCTGCAACTCACTCATATTGTTCCATGAACGCGCTAAGCGCCTGCTTCAGCCAGCCGATCGACTCCTGGCTGGTCACCAGAAACAGCAGGCCGTTCACGTCGCGCTCGTTGAAGCAAAAAAGGGTCTTGAGAACTATGGCGGTGTAGGAGGGGTCGAACAGGCTCTGCGGGATGGCGTCGTTGGGGTTGTTCTCCACGATCACCCGCGGCGGCGAATAGGTCACCACGTCCTGCAGCAGCTCCGCCACCTTGCCGACGCAGGCGCCGATCAGGATGTTGCCGACTTCCATCAAGGTTTCCCGCTCCAGCACTTCCACCGACTCGGCTTCGAAGGAGCTGTCCAGGTCGCTTCCCAAAAGGGAGATCAGCTCCTTGCCGGCTCCGGATTGGAACACCAGGAAGGCGCTCCCCTTGAACTCGCCCCAGAAGTTCTGCTCGATGATGCTGATGCGTTGGCCGCTTTTCATCTCGTGCTTCAGATAGTCGGGGAGGTCGACCGCCTTCACCAGGGCTATCATCGGCACGCTCAACTGCACGAAGATGTTGATGATCTCGGCGAGGTCGGCGGCGGCCTTGCCGAAGGCGATGTTCATGATCTCTTGCAGGATATCTGTTTCTTCTTCGGTTATCAGCTTCTCTTGGGTCACCGTAAATGCTCCGCGGCCTTGGCCAGCGCTTCGGCGATGCCTTCCTTGGTCGGCGGCTTTTTCAGCACCATGAAGGCTCCGATGTCCAGCACGTTGGCCAGGGATTTGGCCTGCACGTCCGCCGTGGAGACGATGACCACCGCCAGCGGGTCGAATTTGAGGATCTCCTGCAGGGAGGCGGCCCCGTCCATGACCGGCATGGTCAGGTCCATGAAGGTGACGTCCGGCACCAGCGCCTTGTACTGGTTGAAGCCTTCCAGGCCGTCGCCCGCTTCGTGGAACTCGTAGCCCATGTCCTTGGGGATGCAGCTTTTCAGCATCCTCCTGGAGATGGGCGAATCGTCGACTATCAGTATTTTGGTGATCATCCGCCTTGTCCGTTATGCGTAATCTGATTCCCTGCCTGCCAAGCTGCGCATCATATCGCACCGCAAGTTTAATTAAAAGATGAATTTTAGCTTTTTTGTTTTTTTGTGCGGCCGGAGCAAAGGCGCCGGCCAAGCTACCGCTAAAAAAGCCGGCTCATCGCCTCCCTCAGGGTGCTGAGGGTGTACGGCTTTTGCACGAATCCCGCCAGACCCTGCCCCAGGAACTTTCGGGTCACCTCCTGCTCGCTGAAGCCGCTGGACAGGATCACCCGCACCTTCGCGTTCATCCGGCGCATCTCGTGGAAGGCCTCTTCGCCGTTTAATCGCGGCATGTTCAGATCCATCAGCACCAGGGCGATCTCGTCCTTTCTCGACTGGTACAGTTGCAGCGCCTCCTTGCCGTCGACGGCGGTCAAGACGTTGAAGCCCATCTCCCTCAGCATCTCCGAGGCCACGCTGCGGATGGTCTCTTCGTCGTCCACCAGCAGGATGGTCCCTTCTCCCCGCCAGTCGTCGTCGCCCGTGGCCGTCTCCCTTTGCTCGGCCGGCAGCACGCTCGCCGGGAAGTACACCTTGAAGGTGGAGCCGTTGCCCGGCTCGCTGTACACCTTGATGGCCCCCTTGTGGCCGCGCACGATACCGAGGATCGCGGCCATGCCCAGGCCGCGGCCGGTGAATTTGGTGGTGAAGAAGGGCTCGAAGATCCTTTCCACGGTGCCGGCGGGCATGCCGCACCCGGTGTCGGAGACCTCGAGGAAGACGTACGGCCCCTCGGGAAGGTCGTCGTTCAACCAGGTTTCCGCCAGGTAGCCCCGGTCGCAGTTGCGGCAGCCGGTGGCGATGGAGATCACGCCGCTGGCCTCGCCGATCGCTTCCGAGGCGTTGATGGCGAGATTCATGACGATCTGGCGCAGCTGGGTGGCGTCGGCCACGATGGTCGGCAGCTCCGGGGCCAGGTGCCAGCGCAGCACGGCCTTCTTGCTGATGGAGATCTCCAGCATGGTTCCCATCTCCCGCACGAGCCGGTTCAGGTCGAGCGCCTCGAGCACGAAGCGTCCTTTGCCCGAGTAGGCGAGCATCTGGCGGGCCAGGTCGGCGGCTTTCTCCGCGGCCTTCTCGATCTGCTGCAGGTGCTGCTCGAGCTCCGACCCGGCGCTGACCCGGTGCAGCGCCAGGCTGGCGTTGCCCAGGATGGCGAGCAGGATGTTGTTGAAGTCGTGGGCGATGCCGCCTGCCAGGACGCCCAGGCTTTCCAGCTTCTGCACGTGCAGCATCTGCTGCTCGCTTTTGTGCCGCTTCTCTTCCGCGGACTTCAGCTGGGTCAGGTCCGAGACCGTTCCGACCAGCACGGGGTGCTTCAGATCCGGCCCGGTCAGTCTTTGTCCGCTCAGGTATCCCCAGAAACCGCTGCCGTCCTTGCGCCGGTAGTGCCGTTCGGCGTGCATGCTGTCGATCTTTCCCTCCAGCAGTTGCCGCAGGGCCTCCCGGGCCGGCTCGACCTCTTCGGGCCAGACATGGGAGCGGTAGCTTGAGCCGAGCAGCTCCTCCATGGTTCTGCCCAGCATCTGGGCCATGCGCTGGTTGGCGAAGGTCACCGTTTCCGTCTCGTCCACCTGGATGATTCCCGCCGGGATGACGTCGAAGATCACCCGTAGCTTGCTCTCGTTCTCTTTGAGCGCCGCCGCCGTCTGCTGTTGTTCGCGCCTAGCCTGTAAAACAGGCGCGACCTGCACCCCTATGGCGGTCAGCATCTCCAGGTCGTCGTCGTGGTAGTCCCTGGCGGCGTTGGCCACCATCAACAGGCCGATGGCTCCCTGCTGGCCCATGAGCGGCACGGCCAGGCAGCGCTCGATCGCCGCGTGGCCGGCCGGGACCGTTTGCGGCTCGTTGCTGTAGCGCGCCTCCCCGCTCTCCAGCGCCTCGCCCCAGATGCTCCCGCTCCAGACCTCGGGGGGGAAGTGCGCGTCGGCTTGCCGCGACGCGTCGCGGCTCCAGCCGCCGCCAAGCGGAGAGGGGCAGATGAGGGCGCCGTTTTCGTCCAGGTAGCCGGCGAGGCCTACCGGGCTCTCCATGATGTCGAGCATGGTGCCGAGCAGCTCCTGGTACATCTGCTGATCGCTGCGGCTGGAGAGAAAGGCGGAGATGCGGTTGATGGAGGCGTTCAGGCGCTCCGAACGTCGCAGGCTCTCCTCGGTGAGTCTGCGGTCGCTGATGTCGCGGATGCAGCCAAGCACCGCCTGCTCGCCGCGGTAATCGATCAGGCGCGCGTTGATCTCCACCCAGATCGCGCCCCCCTGCCGCAAACGGTGCTCCGTCTGAAAGGTGGCCTGTCCCTTTTGGAAGACGCGCGCGAGGAGTTCCGCCAGGTGGGCGGACTCTGAGGCGGCGCCGAGATCGAAGGCACGCATGCCGAGCAACTCGGCGCGGCTGTACCCGCGCGAGCGCCAGGCGGTCTCGTTGGCGTCCAGGATGGCGCCGCTTCGGCCGATCACCAGCACCGAGTCGCTCACGCTGTTCAAAAGCTCGGCGCGGATGGCGAGTTCGCGCTCCGCTAACTTGCGGTCGGTCACGTCCCGGTTGGAGGCGCGGTTGCCCCGGTACTCTGCGTTGCAAAACACCGGCCGGCAGGCGTGGTGCATCCAGCGCTCGGTCCCCTCGCGGGTCACGATGCGGAATTCCACGTTTTCACTGTGCCCGTTCTCGGGGGGGACCTGCAGGTGCTGATCGAATGCCCACCGGTCCTCGGCGTGCACGATGCGGTGCGTCAACCCCGGATCGGCCATGAATTCCTCGGGGGTGTAACCGGTCAGCTCCAGGCAGGAGGGGGATACGTAGATCATCGCCCCGTGCTGATCGATCCAGTATTCCCAGTCCCGGGTCCACTCGCAGACGGTGCGGAATTTCTCCTCGCCGGCGCGCAGTTGGTCTTCAAAGGCGCGGCGGCGGCGCGAGGAAGCGGCGATGCCGCCGCTCCCCACCAGCCAGAGCAGCAGGTAGCCGCCCAGCAGATTGCGGCGGGTTTCGGTCTCGGCGGCGTAGTAGCCGGCCAGCGGAATGGCGATGGTGATGCCGCCGCGCACGTCGCCCAACCGGTACCCCTGCTGCTGGTGGCAGGTCAGGCAGGGCGGCTCCACCAGGAAACGGGAGATGAAACGGAGATAGGGGCGGCCGTTGAGCAGGGCGAGCTGGGAGCGTTCCGCGTCCGCGCCGCGCTCGAAGGCGGTGAGGGCCTCGCGCTCCCAGGGGTCGGCGGCGTTGTCGGGGTTGAGCGGCTTGAGGCTGGTGATCTTGCAGATCACCGGGTTGCCGGCTGCAGCAGCCTCCTGGAAAACCAGGCGCGTCATGTAGGCCGGGTTGATCAGGGTCAGCTTCAGGCCTTGGGTGGTGGTCACGTCGCGCAGCGAGGCGTGCAGATAGGCGTTGGAGGCGACCCGGTCCGCGGGGGCGTACAACCCGCCCAGGCGCGCGGCCCAGGCGCGGTAGGTCAGGTTCAGCCGGAAATAGTCGCGCGCCTCGCTCTGCGCCTCCTTGATGATGTCCAGGTGGTGCAGGTAGAGCGTGCAGACGGCCAGGACCAGGATGAAAAGGGTCCAGACCGCGATCATGGCGGCGCCGTTGGCGTGCATCGTCTTTCTGAGCGAAGCTCTGCTCATGTAGCTCCTCAGCTGGCGGCCGTCCCGCTAGAACCTCTCGAACAGCTCGTCGTCATCCTGCAATTTCAGCTGCGTCCCCTTGCCGGTTGACTGGCTCAGGTGGAGCTGGGCGGGAGCGGGCTTGCCGGCGGGGCGCTTGCTCGCGGCGCCGGCCGCTTTGCGCGCCGGCGGGCGCTGCCGGCCGGAGTCGGCCAGCTTGAAAAAGCCGATTGCCGTCTGCAACTGCTCGGCCTGGCTGGAGAGTTCCTCCGAGGTCGACGCCATTTCCTCCGAGGCGGAGGCGTTTTGCTGTATGACCTGATCGAGTTGCTGCATCGCCTTGTTGATCTGCTCCGCGCCGGTGTCCTGCTCGCGGCAGGAGGCGCTGATCTCCTGGACGAGTTCGGCCGTCTTCTGGATGTCGGGCACCATCCGGGTCAGCATCTGACCGGCCTTTTCGGCGACCTCCACCGAGCTGCCGGAAAGCTCCCCGATCTCGGCGGCCGCTTTTTGGCTTCTTTCCGCGAGCTTACGCACCTCGGAGGCGACTACGGCGAAACCCTTACCGTGCTCGCCGGCTCTGGCCGCCTCTATGGCGGCGTTCAGGGCCAGCAGGTTGGTCTGCCTGGCGATCTCCTCGATGATGCTGATCTTGCCGGCGATCGCCTTCATGGCGGCCACCGTCTGCTCCACGGCCTTGCCCCCCTCGCGCGCGTCGGCCGCCGATTTCACCGCGATCTTTTCCGTCTGCATGGCGTTGTCCGCGTTCTGCCGGATGTTGGACGACATCTGCTCCATCGAAGAGGAGGCCTCCTCGGCCGCCGCCGCCTGCTCGGTGGCGCCTTGCGACATGCTCTCGGCGCTGGCCGACAGTTGCACGCTCCCGGAGGCGACGTTGTCGGAGGCCGAGCTCACCTCCCTGACGATCTCGCTTATCTTCTCCACCATGTTCTGCATGGCCGCCAGCATGACCCCGGTCTCGTCGTGGCTGGTGGCGACGATCTTCACGGTGAGGTCCCCCTCGGCCAGGGAGTTGGCGGCGGCAACCGCCTCGTTCAGGGGGCGCACGATGCTGCGGGTGAGCAGCACCGCGATGACGAGGGTCAAGAGCAGCGCGCCCGCGCCCAGGCCGAGCATGGTGTTGCGGGACGACTGGTACTCCTTGAGCGCCTCGTCGTAGCGAAACTTGTTACGCTCGTCGTTGTGGGTGATCAACAGCTCCAACTGCTCCGCCAGCTCCCTGCCGGCCGGCGCCGCCTCCTTGGAAAGCACCGTGGCCGCATCTGCCTTCTTGGTCGCGACCGCCAGCGCGATCACCCGGTCGTTCAATTGGGAGACCTTGACCACGGCCTCCTTGGTTTTGGCGATCAAGTCCAAGCCCTTCTTGTCGTCCTTGGTGGTCAGATCTTCGACCTTCTTGAAGTTGGTCGCGTACGCTTCCCGGAACTTGACGATGCGCTGCTGGTACTCCTTCATCTTTTCCTGGTCGTCGGTGATGACGACGTTCCTGATGTTGATGTACACCTGGTCCAGGTCTTTCATCACGTCGTTGCAGGCGTCGATGCGCACGTTGTTGATGGTTACGATCCGGTCGAGCTGCTTTTGAATGCCTCCCATGCCGTCGATCCCTTCCCAGATCAGCCCCGCCATGGTCAAAAGCAGCAGCCCGAAGCCGAGCGCAAGCCTTATTCCTATCCGCATGTTACCCAGCATATTGTGCCTCCTTTTGTACCTGCAGCTCCGAGAGCGCCGTCAGGTCGCCGGTCGAAAAGAGCCGGTCGATGTTGAGAATGATGATGAACTGGTCGTTGTGCTTGCCCATGCCGGTGAGGAAGTCGGCGTTGAGCTTGCTCCCCAGCCGGGGGGGCGGCTCGATATGGTCGGGCTCCAGGTCGAGCACCTCCTGCACGGCGTCCGCCATGGCCCCCATGACCACCTTTTCGCCGTCCATCTCCACCTCCACGATGATGACGCAGGTATGCACGGTCTTCTCGGACTTGGACATGCCGAACTTCAGGCGCATGTCCACCACGGGAACGACGCTGCCGCGCAGATTGATGACCCCGCACATGTAGCCGGGGGAGTGCGGCACCTTGGTGATGCTGGTGAAGTCGAGAACTTCGCGGACTTTGCCGATGTCAAGGGCGAAGAGCTCCTCGTCCAGTTTAAAGGTGAGAAACTGCGTGGTTGCCTGGATGGAATCGACCGCCATGACTTTGTCTCCTGTTGTTTCCAGTCGTTCGAGATGAAGATCATGATTAGAATGTGCTAGTCTTTAGCGTTTAATTCATGATAAGGTGCTTTTGCGAGGAAAAGATCGAAATGCACGCCCTCATGAGCGACAATGCCTGGCAGGTTTTTACGGATCTCCGAGCGGATTGACGACAACGCTGATTAACTACCGGCAAAATAGTACGTTTGCGCATCCATGTCTATATTTTTTTCATGACATCCGGCGCATAAAACCCTCTTGGCGACCTTTTTCATCCTTAAACTCCGGAACTTGACTTTCGTCAAATGAATCGGCCGGCGTTCTTGCTATGGTCCCTTTAAGCTGAGAAGTTAATGTTGTTTTGTCATCCGCAGCTGTTGCGGGTCATTCCAAGCACAAGGGGGTAGTAAATGAAGATGAGGTATGCGAAACGGTGCAGCATGTTGGTGATGTTGGCGGCCACGGCGCTCTGGTCCGGGTGCACGCAGCACAAAGTTGAACCGATGACGCAGGCGGAGATCGCCGACGGAGCCATCGACCCGGCCGATTGGGGCAAGGTGTACCCGGCGCAGTACAAGCTCTGGAAGCAGACGGGCGAGCCGACTCCGGCCGGAAAGACCAAGTACAAAATCGGCTATGATGTCGGCACCGAGCGCCGCGACAAGCTGGACGAGTACCCGTTCCTGGCGCTGCTCAACAACGGCTGGGGCTTCGGCAACGAGTACCGGGAGCCGCGCGGGCATTACTTCATGGTTCAGGACCAGTTGGAAGTCGATCCGGGCCGCTACAAGGCGGGCGGTTCCTGCCTCACCTGCAAGACCCCCTACGCGCCGGCGCTGGTCAAGGAGATGGGCAAGGCCTACTTCTACACCCCCTACAAGGAAGTGCTGGCGAAGCTCCCCAAGGACCAGCAGACCCTGGGCGTCTCCTGCGTCGACTGCCACGACAACCGGAGCATGTCCCTGAAAATTTCCCGCGGCTTCACCTTGGGAGTGGCGCTGAAGAAGATGGGGGTGGACGAGAGCAAACTCACCACGGCGGATAAGCGGACCCTGGTCTGCGCCCAGTGCCACGTGAGCTACATGGTCACCAAGGACAAGGAGATGCACTCCACCGACGTGGTCTTCCCCTGGGCCGGCAGCACGGTCGGCCACATCAGCATCGAGAACATAATCAAGGAGCTGAAGAGCTCGCCGGCGAACGGGGAATTCGTTCAGACCGTGACCGGCTTCAAGATGGCGTTCATCCGTCATCCCGAGTACGAGCTCTTCTCCAACGAAAGCCCGCACTGGCTGGCCGGCGTAAGCTGCGCCGATTGCCACATGCCGAGCCTCACCGTCGACGGCAAGAAGGTTTCCGACCACAGGATCATGAGCCCGTTGAAAAACGACCTGGTCGCCTGCGCCGCCTGCCATACCGAAACGCCGCAGGAATTGCGCGGCAAAGTGCTCGCCATCCAGGACGCAACCATGACCGTGTTCCTGAAGGCCGGTTATGCGACCGCCACGGTGGCCAAACTCTTCGAGAAGGCGAACCAGACCGAGAAGGCGGGCAAAAAGATCGACAAGGCGCTCTACGCCCAGGCGCGTGAGGAGTACGACCAGAGCTTCTACCGCTTGCTCTTCATCGCGGCGGAAAACTCGATCGGCTTCCACAACCCCAAAGAGACCATGCGCGTGTTGCAGGACTCGCTCAAGCACTCCGCCGTGGCCGACGCGCAGTTGCGCCAGCTGCTGTCGCAGGCGGGGGTAAACGTGCCGGTGCAGGTGGATCTGGAGCTTGCCAAGTACACCAACAACCGCGGCGTGAAAAAACTGATGTTCAAGCCGGAGCACGAGATCAAGGCGCCGTAAGCTAAGTAGAGAACGAGAACGCGGCGGCCGACGGCGACAGTAGCAGCCGTTGCCGCCAACCAGCAGTCGGCAAGCCGGAGGGCGGGGAGAAAATTCCCCCCTCCGGCTTTTTTTTATTCTGGCGTCAGGGATTATTCGATGATATTAATGCGCTCATGCCGGAAACTGTCGGTAAAGCGGTAAATCTCGATGCGCTGGCTTGACTTGTCATCATCGCCAGCTAGAATCTCCCCGGCTGTAAATTCGATTACACGCTCGCCGACGCCAAACGGGGAGCTAAAAAGGGGGCAAAAATGGATAGAAGAACGTTCATCAAGGGGGCGGTTGCCGGTTCGTTAGTGGCGGGTTTTGCAAACGGCGCAGCGGCGGCCGAGCGTTACTTCCCGCAGCAGGTCGATCAGTCGCTGTTCCAGAACATCAACAGGGTGAAGGATCCCGCCAAGAAGACTCCGCTGGAGAAGTCTCACGCGCCGGTGATCACCGCGCCCGCCTCGGTCAAGGCCGGGGAACCGTTCATGGTCGAGGTGAGCGTCGGCGAGAAACTGCACGGCATGGCTCCGGCCCACTGGATACAGGACATCGCGCTATTCATCGGCAACGATCCGGCGGGCCGGGTGGAACTGCAGCCCAAAGGATATCTCGGTCCCAAGGTGACCTTCGCCGTGACCGTGCCCAAGGAAGCTGCCCCAACCGGCAAGTTGACCCTGGTTGCCGCTCAGCATTGCAACCTGCACGGCTACTGGGAATCGAGTCTCACGGTCCAGGTGGGATAAAGAAAGGGCGAAGGGCGAAGGGCAACATCTGAACTTGAACCGATTTAAGGAGGCAAAACTTGGAACAGAACGCTTGGACGCCGACGCGGCTGCTGGAACTTTCCGGCAGCTACTGGAGCACCTGCACGCTGCACGCCGGCGTCAAACTCGATGTCTTCACGCCGCTGTCGGGCGAGAGGTTGACGGCGGACGAGCTTGCCAAGCGCATCAAGTGCGACCCCCGCGGGCTCGGCATGCTGTTGGATGCCCTTTCGGCGCTGGAGCTTCTGGAAAAATCGGAGCAGGGATACGCCGCCGCCCCTTTTGCCGCGCAGTTTCTCAGCCGCAGCTCGGCAGAGTACCTGGGACACATCATCATGCATCACCACCATCTGGTGTCCGGTTGGAGCAAGCTCGACGAGGCGGTGCGCAGCGGCGAACCGGTCCGCGAGCGCTCCTCCCACGAGGACGTGGAGTCCTCCAGGGAGAGCTTCCTGATGGGCATGTTCAACCTCGCCATGCAGATCGCGCCTATGATCGTGCCGCAGATCGATCTGGCCGGCAGACGCCGGCTGCTCGATCTGGGCGGCGGCCCCGGCACCTACGCGATCCATTTCTGCAAACAAAACCCCGGGCTTGACGCCGTCATCTGCGATCTGCCCACTACGCGCGCCTTTGCCGAACGGACCGTCGCTCGTTTTGGCCTTTCTCAGCGGATAAACTTCGTGGCCCTGGACTTCGAAACCGACGAGCTCCCGACAGGCTTCGACGTTGCCTGGCTCTCTCACGTGCTGCACGGTTCCGGTCCCGTGACCTGTGCCGAAGTCTTGAAAAACGCCATCGCTACCCTGGAGCCGGGCGGGATGATCATGGTGCAGGAATTCATCCTCGACAACGACAAGGTTGCGCCGCTCTTTCCGGCCCTTTTCTCGCTCAATATGCTGATCGGCACCCCGGAAGGGCAGTCCTACAGCGAGGGTGAATTGATCGAGATGCTGGCTGCAGCAGGAGCGGCCGACGTGCATCGCATCCCGCTGCAACTGCCCAACGGCGCCGGCGTAATCGCGGGGACCGCGCCGGCGGGAGGGTGAAGTAGGGGAAGTCGGTAGCTACCTACAACGTCAAGGGCGCGGGTTTCGGTCGCCGGCGATAGGGGGTCTTATGCAACTTGGCAACGATGCACGCTCCACCCGAAATCCCGCAATGCTGCTCCCGCTGGTCGCTGTTGTCTGCTCCATCTTCTCGCTCATCTTGCTGCTGTCGTCCGGCTTTGGCACCAAGCTTGGCCTGTGGCACTTTCGTACCGGGTTTTCGCTGCTGAAGTTCGCCGCCTACTGCGGCCTTGGCTGCGCTCTGCTGTCGCTGGTGGCAACGGTCATGTCGGTGAGAAGACGACGGCTCCCCTGGGTGCTGCTGTCGCTCTGCGCTCTTTGCTGCGGAGCGCTGGCATTCGGCATTCCCTATTCTTGGAAGCTCAAGGCGCAGAGTTACCCGCGCATTCACGACATCAGCACCGATCTGGACCATCCGCCTAAGTTCGTGGCTGTGCTCCCTCTGCGTCAAGGGTTGGTGGAGTACGGCGGCGCGGCGGTTGCCGCCCAACAACTCAAGGCCTATCCCGATATCAGGACGCTGGTGCTCCCGGTTTCCAAGGACCAGACGTTTCAATGGGCCCTGGAGACGGCGCGAGACATGGGTTGGCAGATCGTCGCCACGGTCCCTGCCGAGGGGAGGATCGAGGCGACCGACACCACCTTGTGGTTCGGCTTCAAAGACGACATCGTGATTCGCGTCACCCCTGCGGGCGATCGCTCGCTGCTCGACATACGTTCGGCGTCCAGGGTCGGTGTCAGCGACGTCGGCACCAATGCCGCGAGAATTCGCGCCTTTTCGGCCAAGGTGTCGCATCAGGGGAAATGATCGTGCCGACCTGGAAAAAGCGAAAGGGACCGCAAGCCCATAAAAAGTCTGATTAGCGCCGATCTTCAGCCATCATGGGTTGCTGAAGAAAGTCCCCCTTTGCAAAGGGGGGAGCGCGGTGCCAAGCAGTCCAAGCTGAAGATCGACGCTAATCAGGTTAAAAAAATTGAGCAAACTGATGAAATTACCGAAATGGATGATGATATGAAGAAGATGCGCGGCCGGGACTCGCTGTTCATTGCCGGCGTGGTCGTGGTCGTCGGGGTGCTGGCGCTTGGCGCCGGCAGGGGGAAGGGGAAAAACGTCCCTGCCGACGACCGTCACAAATCGGCCTACGATTCCCTCAAAAACCACAGAAACCGGGCCGACATCGAACTGCTTTGCAGCACCTGCCACGGCAAGAGCGCCATCCCCCTGCCAAAAGATCACCCTCCGAAGGAACAGTGCCTCATCTGCCACCTGCCGGTCCAAGCGTAGGATGCGGTGAACAACGTGAACCGCATCATTCGGTGAACATCATGCACCGCATGACTCCCGAACTCGATGCGGTTCGTGCCTCACCACATCCTACGGCTTTTCCCTGACTCCCAAAAGCGCAGCCTTTCTTGCAATCACCCTGCCGCTAATTTAAGCGCTTCTCCCGCGACGCCGAGTGCATGATCTCGCCCGGCGCGATTCCTTTTTCTCTCGGCCTCCCTCTAAACCCGCGACTGACGCCATTTCACCCCGGCACCCACCGGTTTACGGCGGGCGCTCGCCGCGCTGGCATGCCTCCTGCTATCCCTTGCTTGTTTTTCGAAACTAACGACAGGGCAACGACGCCCGGTTACGCAGCAGCGCCGGATGAACAGGCAGGGGAGGGGATATGGAAGAACTTTGCAAAGGAACGGTACGTATCGGCGACACAACCCTGCGCGACGGCGAACAGACGGCGGGGGTCGTCTTCAGCGCCAAGGAAAAGATCGCCATCGCCAGAAATCTCGACGCCATGGGGGTGCATGAGCTGGAATGCGGCATCCCGGCGATGGGGAGGGAGGAGCGCAGCTCGATCAAGGCGCTGGTCGACCTGGGGCTGTCGGCGCGGCTCATCACCTGGAACCGCGCGCTGATCCCCGATATCGAGGCCAGCATCTCCTGCGGCATCACCGCGGTGGATATCTCGCTGAGCGT
>CAIYDQ010000180.1 GCA_903925075.1 uncultured Geobacter sp. | reverse complement strand
GAATGACAAAGAAGTTTTCTTCGTCAACACCGGGGGTTAGACAAAAGGGCGCGAATCTCCTTGCTCAATGTGCGTCAGAAAACGTGCTAATTCTCCCGCCACGGTTTCCAGTTCGTTAACCGCTGTCGGCCTGCCGGTCGCATCGTAGCCAATATCTTCGGCAATCGCCATGAAGATGGGGTAGTCGGCGAGTTGGTCCTTGACCTTGGCCAGGAAGTCGTCTTCCAGTGTTTCGCGCAGGTTGGCAATGCGCTCGCTGTAGTCGTCGCCGGTGGCTTGCAGCCAATCCTTGTAGGCGTCTGTTTTCTTATGCTCGGCAACGTCGGCCTTGGCTTGGGCCTTGAGGTCGCGTTTGTCGGCGGCAGTCAGGTTGCCTTGCGCCTCCAGCGCGTCGAGCTTGGCGACGAGGTTGTTTTCAATCTGCTGGATGACGGTATCACCGCGCTTAACAGCAGTTTTCTTTTCCTCGATCAGCACTTCCAGGGCAACGCCAATGGCATCTTGGGCAAATAGTTCGTCCTGAGTTTTGACCTTGGTGGCCTGAATAACAGCGGTGGTGGCGGCATCGTATTTCTTGAGGAAGAGCACTGAGCTTTTCACCCCCGCGCCATTGGCGGCAAAGGCGAATTGCGGTAGCGACACCACGGCGACGATGCGCCAGTGCTCTTCGATCCAGTCGCGGACATATTGCATGGAGCTGTTGGTGAGGATACTGTCGGGGATGACCATCGCCAGATAGCCACCGTCTTTCAGGAAGCGGTGGCATTGCTCGATGAACAGCACTTCGGTGGTTTGCTGGTCGCGGATGGATTCGCGGTTCAGGTTGATGTTGTTGAGCTTGGCATCAATCCAGTCCACGCACTTCTTGCCCAGGGTGTAGTCTTCCAGGTATCGCTTTTCGGCGAATTTGACCTTGGAGCCAAAGGGCGGGTTGGTGATGATAAAATCGAAGGTGTCTTTTTTGAAACCTGGGTTCTTTGTCTTCTCCCGTATGGTGTCTATAGCTTCCAGCCCGTCGAAGGCAATGACGTTCGTATGACCATCATCGTGAATGATCATGTTCATCTTGGCGGTGCGGGCGATACCGTCGGAGATTTCTATGCCAAACAGGTTGTGCTCGGCAAAATCGTGCCAGAAGTCAAAATGATCTTTATATCCTTCAGGTGTAGCTGGGTCGAAATAGCCCTCTTGGGCCTTGCGGTCTGCTTGCTTACGAACCTTGTCCAGCGCGTGCAGGAGAAAGCCGCCGCTACCGCAGGAGGTGTCGAGCACCAGGTTTTCGTTGGTGATGGGCAGGGCGTCAACGATGAATTGGACAATCTTGCGCGGGGTGAAATACTGGCCGAACTCGCCCCGGAAAAAGCCCTGCATGAAGGTCTCGAAGGCACGGCCCTTGCTGTCGAGGTCGGTTTTGTTCAGGTTGGTGGCAGCCAGGTAGCCGACTACGGTCTGGAGCTCGGCGTTAGACAGACGGATGTCTTCTTTGAAAACTTCTTCGTCTTTTTCGCGACCTTTTGCATAAAGGTTGTGGATGCGAGTTTTGAGGGCGTCACCCTTATCGTCGCTGAATACCTGGAAATCGTAGGGGTCGCCGTTTTTGCGTTTAACACGCTCGTCCCATATTTTGCAGAAGATGAGTTTATCGAGCTCGTCAAAGGCCTCGGCCGGGTTACGCTTACCTCCCGCCCATAGCGCATCATGGGCCTGTTTAAAAATGCGGGTGAGTTCATTTTCTTCGACGGTCTTGAGTTCAAAACCGCCCACACCGCCTTTCACATACTTGGCTCGTGATACGCCTTTACCTGGCCGGGGTAAGTCGGCCAGCCGATTGCCGACACGGTCCCTCGGCGCGACCCGGTCACGCCGGAAGTAATCGTTACGGATGCCGGAGGTCATCCACACAAAATCGGCATCTATCGAATTGGCATAGCCAAAGCCTTGCTCAACGCCTTGGTCGAGTTCACCTTGGCTGGCTTCTTCACGCTTGCATTCGACAAGGATCAGCGGTTTTTTCAGCGACTTGTCAGCATAGACGACGATGTCTGCATAAATGTTCGGAATGCGATGTTCAACCGCGACCTCGATATCTATCTGCTCAGGGGTGTAGCCATATTCCAGCACCAGAGAGAGGTAGGCATTGGCCCTGACCTTCTCTTCAGAATCGTTGAAGCGGAACCGCTTGTTCTGGATCTTGTAGGTGATGTTTTTCTGGTCGGCATCAAAGGCAACGAGGCCTTTGGCAATACCTTGGTCGATGAGTTTGTTCATGCGCTTAATTACTCCACTAAATTGCTATTACTGGCACCCGCTTCTATTCGGGCTGGCTCTGCCGCCCTCTAAGTACAAAAAGTCAGCATGGCTGCTTTGGTAGCGGCCATTGTTCTCCCTTTGATGAAATTTGTCCTACGAAAGTACTGCAATGTACTGTAAGGTACGACATAATCCAAACGAATAATGCCCATTCTACGCGATGATGGAAAACATGATCTAAGGCCACACCACTATAAAAAACCGAATATTTCTCACCCAGTTTTCATGGAATACGGATCAGCCGCAAAAGCAGAAGACAAAAAAAGGGGCATCCAGAATAAATCTGAATGCCCCTTTTTAATGTTATGTGGCGTCCCCAACCGGATTTGAACCGGTGTTGTCGGCGTGAAAGGCCGATGTCCTGGACCTGACTAGACGATGGGGACCAGTATGAACTATGGTGGGTCGTGCGCGACTTGAACGCGCGACTCTCTGATTAAAAGT
>CAIYDQ010000179.1 GCA_903925075.1 uncultured Geobacter sp. | reverse complement strand
GGACGCCTGCACCCCCTTCGAGTGGGAGAATAAGCCCAACGAGATCTTCATGGACCGCGCGGTGCTGCAGAAGGTCTCCGACCGCTGGAACGAGTACGGCTTCGTGGGGCTGAGCCCGGTGGCCGACATGATCCCGCGCCTCACCAGGCCGGAAGTGAAGAAGAAGAAATAGGCTTTTACCGAAAAACCCCCTCCCCTTGCGGGAGGGGGAACTGAACCAACAAGAGGAGAACGGCAAATGATCGTGCGCAACTGGATGAAGGCCAACCCGTTGACCATCTTAAGCGACGCACTGGTCTCGGAGGCGAAGAGCCTGCTGCTCGACAACAACCTGAACGCGCTTCCCGTGGTGGAACACGGCAGGTTGCGCGGCCTGGTGACGCGGCACAACCTGATGCGCATGGGGCACTACGTCATGCGCACCCAAAACCCGGACGAGTTCAACTTCTTCGTCAACCGCTTGAAGGTGCGCGACATCATGGTGAGAAACCCCGCCACGGTCGACGCCGACGACACCATGGCCTACTGTCTAAGCTACGGCAAAGAGCTGATGCTGGCCCAGTTCCCGGTGATGGAAAAGGATGAGGTGGTGGGGATGATCTCCGCCCGCGAGATCTTTCAGCTGGCCGCGCACTGCGTGGGGGCCTGGGAGCGGCGAAACGGCGTGACGCTCGCGTCGGTGCGGCTCGCCCCCGGCGTGCTGGGGCGGATTGCCGACGTAGCCGAGGCCGCGGGCGCGGTGCTGCAGGCGATTTATCCGATCGCGCTACACGACGCCCAGGCCGACGACGGTTATCCCGAGAAGACGGTGGTGCTCCGTTTTCGGGCTCCGGATTACCGGGCGGTCCTCGACGCCTTGGAATCGGCGGGGTTCAATCCGGTGAACGACGCGGCCTAGTCCGCCGTACGGTTTTAAGTTTGGGCGACTCCGTCTGCTTTGCCTGCCGTAGGGGCGAACCTTGTGTTCGCCCTGGCTCCAGCGAGCGACGAGGGCGAATACAAGATTCGCCCCTACCAAAGCACGTCACCTGGAGATCTCAAAGGCGGCCTGTTCGGAAAGTTCAAGCTGGACGCGGGAGTGACAGGACCTTGGTCTGAAGTCGCGGGTTGCCGGGGCGTGGTTCGTCTAAAGTTCCGGGTTGGATGGCTGGCGAAAGTGGTCTGAAGATCGTAGGGGTGGCTGGCGAACCGGAACTCTAATTAATTGCGGGGCGCATGCGGTTGGTTTTGCGTTTGCGGCGGTCTGCGGTTGGTCGTCCCGGGAGTTACCCCGCGCGCAGCGGCGACTGCTTCTTAACGCCGCCGGCAGCGGGATTCCCCCCGGTTACGGGTCTCAAGGCTCGATGACGGCATCGGCCTCGACTCCCCGTGCTCAAGCAGCGCGACGATCCGACTCTTCGTCGAGCGAAACGGCTTGCTTCCACTGGCTGCCGTGAGTCAGCGCCAGGTCGGCCACCTCGGTCAATACCTCTGACAATGCCCGCTCTTTTTGATGCCAAGTGCTGAGGCTCGACACTTCCTCTCCAACAGATACTTCCTTGCCGTGAGTCAATGCCAAATCCGCCGCTTCATTTACTGCTTCTTCAGTTATTGTGCCATTGATTAATCTACCGTAGCATCCCATCGCGCTCTCCTCTCAAAGCAAAATTTTACCGACTATGGGCATCATCATACAACTTGCCTCAGTCTTTCGCAAGAGAGAATCTATAATTTATTCAAATATAACAGTGTGTTAGATCAACCCGAGCCGAAAAGTGCCGGGCCCGGGCTCAGGCGCGCGAGCGTCCGGTCGAAGCTCCAAGCCTTGGGGGGCGCCGCGGCGGGCGGCTCAAGGCGCATCCTGGCGCCCGGCCGCGTTCAGGTGCGGACTTTTGGCCTTTTTGCAGGCGGCCACCAACTGGCGGCGCGACAGCCCGAGCAGCCTTGCCGCCTTGGAAAGGTTGCCGCGCGCCTTGTCTACCGCTGTTTCCACCAGCATGGCTTCGACCTGATCCAGGGTCATCACCCCGTTGAAGACCGCTTCGCACAAATCCCTGCCGAACTTGCCCGCGTTCATGCCTAGGCCGCCGTCGACGCCGAAGGCCAGTTCCTCGGGGTGGTCGTCGCTGTAGGAGGAGAACATCTGGTCCACCTCGATGCGCGCTCCGCTGTTGGCGAGAATGACGCCGCGCTCGATGACGTTTTGCAGTTCCCGGACGTTGCCGGGCCAGTGGTAGGCGAGCAGCGCCCGCTTGGCCTTGTCGGTGAAGCCCCGCAGTTTCTTGCCGTGCACCGCCGAGTATTTGTCCAGGAAGCTGTACGCGAGCAGGGAGATGTCCTCCTTGCGCTCCCGAAGCGGCGGGATGTTGATCTGGAAGGCGTTCAGCCGGTAGTAAAGGTCGGAGCGGAACTTCCCTTCCTTGACCAGTTGTTTCAGGTCGCTGTTGGTGGCCGCCACCAGCCGCACGTTGATCTTGCGCACCTTGTGGTCGCCCAGCCGCTCGATTTCCCCCTCCTGCAACACCCGCAAAAGCTTGGCCTGGGCCGATACCGGCAGGTCGCCGATCTCGTCCAGGAACAGGGTGCCGCCGTTGGCCCGCTCGAAGCGGCCGGCGCGGGAGGCGAGCGCCCCGGTGTAGGCGCCCTTTTCCACGCCGAAGAGCTCGGATTCCACCAGTTCGTGGGGAATGGCGGCGCAGTTGATGGCGATGAACAGCTCGTTTCTGCGCGCCCCCATGTCGTGCAGGGAGCGGGCGAAGACCTCTTTGCCCACCCCGGTCTCCCCGATCAAGAGCACCGTGATCTGGCTCTTGGCCGCCTGCTTCAGCAACTCGTAGGAGGCGCGGAAGTTGCGGGCGTTGCCGACGATGTCGCCGGGGAGCTTCTCCTTTTCCGCTATCGCCGAGCGCAGGTGGACCACCTGGGTCTGCAGGTCGATCAACTGTTCGGCGATCGACTCCTGGCTGAAGAGGTGCGCGTACTCGCTGGCGTCCTCCCACTCCTCCAGAGGTTTGCCGATGACGCGGCAGTTGTTCCCCCCCATGCCGATGCACTCGACTTCCTTGTACAAAATAGGGCGGCCCATGAAGGTGGAGGTGAAACCGCAGGCATAGCCGATCTGGCTCCAGCAGACCGGCATGGTGCAGGTGCCGTACTCGCGCTGGTGCCATTGTCCCTCCCAGGAATTCTCCCAGAGGTCCTCGCCGTAGAACTTGCCGGCGGCGCGATCGATTTCCAGCTTGAGCGGAGTGCTCTTGACGATCCCCTCCAGGTTGTGGAGCTGCGGACCGGTCATGAAAGCTTCCACGTCGTTCTTGCAGTTGGAGCGGGCGCGCACCACTTCCGCGTCGTAGGCGCCGGAGGCGTACCCCATGCGGGCCAAAAGCCCGCGCGCCCGGTCCAGCCCCAACGTGTCGATCAGGTCCTTGCGCAGCCCCGCCAACGCCTCGGCATGCAACAAGAGCATGCGCCGCTCGTGCAGCCAGATGTGGCCGCTTTCGGCGCTAAAGTGCATGTGCTGGCGCAAGTCGTCGTGGTTGATCTGGCAAAGAGGCTTCCTGATGCTGCAAACCTTGCTCATGCTCTTCCTCCTGAAGCACCTCGTCACCTTGTGCACGGACAGCGGCGCGGGAGCCGTGGTTTTACATAGAACATAGTTATACATGATGCCTGACATAATCATTACCGCATCAGCGCGCAAAGTGCAAACGATTTTGCTATTTGGATGCTTTTGTCACCAAACATAGGGAGTTACGGCGCGATTCCAGCCCATGACTCGCGGAACAAAACATAATGAGAGGTGGAAACCTCGTTTTCCAATTTGGGTATAAACGGCGGTGCCCTCCCCGAAAATTGTACCGATTCGGTATAGTGTCGACGCCCATCGGCGGTCGTCGGGCCGGCGCGCGCGCCGATTTTCCGACCGGCCCCGCCATCGCTAACCCGCCGTTTTAACGATCTTAAGCAACCCGCTCGGGTCCGGAATCATCGCAACCTCGAATACAGAAACATTGTTTGGCACAAGCGATGCTATATAGACTGGCATCCAGCGAGGCGTCGGCAGCGGTAGCCGGCGGCAGCGCAGCAATTTTCAAATAAAATAAAACAAGGGAGACACCATGAGCGAGCAGGTCGAAACAGCGCCCATCAACGATTTGAGGAGCTACATCGCGGCCCTGGAGGCCCACGGAAAACTGCACCGGGTGAAGACGGAGGTGGATTGGAAGTTCGAGCTCTGCCACGTCTCCAAGGTGAACGAGGAGGCCAAGGGGCCGGGGCTC
>CAIYDQ010000178.1 GCA_903925075.1 uncultured Geobacter sp. | reverse complement strand
CTCTACGCGGCCAACACCTTCGGCGCGGTCCTGGGCAGTCTGGTGTCGGGGTATTTCCTGATCGGCACCATCGGGCTGACCGCCACCACCTGGATCGCCGTACTCATTAACTTTGTGGTCGCTGCAGCAATTTACGGATACGACCGATTGCACTCCGGAATCCTGGTCACGGCAAGCGGATCGAGCCCGGATATCGCCGGTAAGCGCATCGAGAATACTCCGGTGGCTTCCATGAAAAACCGGCAGGTGACGACGGTCGTTGTGCTCTATGCCCTTTCGGGTTTCCTGAGCCTGTTCCTCGAAGTGGCCTGGACCCGCGCGCTGGTATGGGTGATGGGGATGGATGCATACGCCTTCGCCTCGATGCTTGCGGTTTTCCTCTCCGGCCTGGCAATCGGAAGTTACGTGATTGCTCGATTTGTCAAAAACCTGCGCGGCGCAATCGTGAAACTGGGCGTCATCCAGCTGTTGATCGGGGTTTCGGTACTTGCCTCCACCGTTCTGATCAATAACATGTATGGACTAAGACAATTATTTGAAAACACCGTCGCGATAAACAGCTTCTGGGGCTCGTTTATCTTTCTAATCGCAATGGCGGCAATCGTCATGGCGCCCCCGGCGTTCCTCATGGGCATGGCTTTCCCGCTCGTGCTCAAGATCAGCCTCGACGGCAAAAACAAGGTCGGAACCGGCATCGGAAACGTATATGCGGCCAATACGATCGGATCGGTTTTCGGCGCGCTCCTCGCGGGGTTCGTTTCGCTTCCGCTGCTCGGCGTCATGAAAAGCATCGTGATTGCCGGATGCGTATTTCTCCTGATCGCCGCGCTCCTCTTCACGGCGTCCCGGAGTTTCCGGAACATTACTCTGAATGCGGGCGCGGGAATCCTGGCCACCCTGAGCCTGCTGCTTATGTTCGGCGGCTTGCCACAGGATTTCAGGAACTCACTGGCGAAGGGACTCAATGCCGACGAGCGTCTGATTTACTTCAAAGAGACGGTTACGGGGGATGTCGAAGTGACCGAATCCCGTTCCGAAGGAAAAATCCTCAGGATTGACGGCAGGCAGGTAGCCTCGGACGGCCCCACCGACCTTCCCTCCCACCGCTACCCAGCCCATCTGGTATCGCTCCTTAATGACCATCCGAAGACCGCTCTTTTCATCGCGTTCGGGGCCGGAGGCACCGCAGGATCGATTCTCCGGTATAATGAACTCGAACGGCTCGATGCGGTAGAGATCTGCGGCGGGGTTGTCGAGCCCGACCGGCGCTACTTTACAGATATGAATTACGGCGTGCTCAATGATCCCCGGCTCAATCTCATCATCCAGGATGGCAGGAATTTCGTGCGGCTGACCGACCGGACCTATGATATAATCTACTCCGGTCCGATACATCCGCAGTCGAACCAGGGCAGCGCTGCCCTGTATACCCGGGAGTTCTTCACGGACTGCCGCAGGCTGCTGAACAGAGGCGGCATCCAGTGTGTATGGCTGCCGCTGCACATGCCTCCCGAGGATTACAAGATCATCGTCAGGACCTTCCAGCAGGTCTACCCGCATAGTTCGCTGTGGCTGACCACCGTTTCTCCAAATACGATATCGCATACTCACCTGATCGGATCCCTTGACCCGCTCACTGTTGATTTTGACCTTGTCGGTGAGAAGCTGCGAAAGAGTGCCGTCATTGCCGATCTCAGCAAACTCGACTACGTACCGCTCGCAAACGGCATGGATTTCCTGGGGCAATGCGTACTGGGCGATGAGAATCTTCGCGAATTTACCGCGGGCGACCGCCGTATAAATACCGACAACCTGCCCGTTGCGGAGTTTTTCAGAAAAATCGGGAGAAAAACATTTACAAGAAACCGGGAGTGCCCGGCCCTGCTTTTATCCGATATCGTTCGTTGTGCAGGAAGAGGCTCCGCCTGCGCGGTCAGGGCGACTCCATCACAAGAAGCGGAAATTTCAGCGAAACTATCCGCCTATCGGATCGGCGACAACTTGAGAATAAAGGGACATATAAACAGCATCCTGTCCAATGTCGCCTTGGAGAATGCCAGGGGATCGAAATCGGGCATGGAAGAAGCGTTTCGCCTCTATTACGCT
>CAIYDQ010000177.1 GCA_903925075.1 uncultured Geobacter sp. | reverse complement strand
TTGTCTAATTTGTCAGCCAAGGAACAGTTTAAGCAAAAATATCGGCTCCCATTTGCCCTACATTGGCATTTTGGTTCGGGAGCCAGAGAGAAGTAACCAGATTCCTCAAAAATGAGAATCGAGAATTTGCGACTGCATCAATTTTAGGAAAATACCGCTCTTCAATGCGGTCAACGTGCTGAAGGGGTATCGCCAGATTGCCATACATTAGCCATTGGAGATAATTAATTATGAATAGTAAGTCATTCGACTGTATCGAAATGAAGCGTCAAGGTGCCGAAGCGGTCTACCAGAAGATCGCTTCTCTCTCTATGGAACAGCAACTTGAATACTGGCGCAAAGGAAGTGCTTCTCTGCGGCAGCAAATTCAACCTGCAACTGACAAGAATACACAGGCAGCAGCCTGAAGCAGCAACACAAGCCTCGTGGCGAAATTTCTCGGGGGTCGAATGCCTCTATATCCATCATTGACGGCGCAGCATCACCGATCACATTGTTGCAAGTGTTAAATTCAATAAGGTGCAAAAGGTACCCGCGTCTGAAGCCCAATATTACATTAAGACGAAGTAAGCCGCGTCTCGCAGTCCATGCGACCGTGAAGAATACGTACGATTTCAATCGAATCGCTGGACTTTTGGCGATAAAAGATCACATGGCTGCCAGCGTTAAATTTCCGGTAGCCGTTCCGAATGTCACGGCAATCTTTACCTAAAAGCGGGTTGGAGGCAAGTTGCTGAAAGGAGACATCCAGCATTTGAAGATACAGGTTCCGTTGCTCACGGCCCCAATTTCCCAAGGTGTAAAGACCGATATCTTTTAAATCGGCAATGGCCTTGTTAGTGAGGGCAAAGGTTGACATCAGTTGTGACCATCACCGTCAATCTCCTCCATCAATCCTTGTAGAGAATAAGTGGCTGTGCCGCTTTCTTCACCCTCTATAAGTGCACGACGCAACAAAGAAAGTTTGGTTTCACGTTCTTCCAGGAGCCGTAAGCCGGCACGTATCGCTTCGCTCGCTGAACCAAAACGACCTTGAGAGACCTGCTGAGAAATGAATTTTTCATAGTGGGTGCCAAGCGAGACACTGGTATTTTTTTGCATGGTAAAACCTCCGGCAATGCCAAGATAATGTCAGGTTATAATATCTATTGGTATCAGTCAAGATTGAAAGGCGCCCCAACATAGCTGAACGCACGGCCAACCACCGGGCGACCACTCCCCTTTCAGTCGGTGGTCAGCCTCAAACCGTTGGGGCGCAAAGGCAAAAGAGGATACGGGCGAATGGCTGGTTTCTGATCAATTACCTGTTGGAGAAAGGGATACCATGCTGGCACCCCTGATTGCTACCGTGGCCGCAATTATAATTATCCTCACGGAGACCGGGTGCTCTGGAATTCGTGTCAAAAAATATGACGGACCTGAAAGAGGTCGGCAAGAACTGGCCGTAATATTCACTCACTATATCGAAGGCTCGTTGACGAAGGTAGTCTCATTCGATGACGAGGAACTTCCCTACACGATGACGCGGATACTTGAAGTGAGTCCGGGCCGCCACAAGTTCGCCGTGTCCAACTCGTCCTGGCCAAATGCCCAGCCGGGATTCAGCGCATTTTCAAGGCAAAATGATCTTGACCCCCCTAACCCGTATCTCGAATATGCGGTCTATCATTTGACGGCTGACCTGAAAGCCGGTTATACCTATGTTCCCGTGCCAACGACAAGGGGACCCGCCGACGCTTTGATCCGAGGGATCTGCCTTACGGAGGAACCGCACGATTCGCCCACCGCCCGGGTCAACGTCACCGGAGAACTGCGTTACCCCAGCCCGAACGCGCCTCTGGTGGGTTGTTCCGACTTGTCGGAAGACGCCGATCAAAACTGATTGGGTACTTCGAGTTGGTCAGGCACTGGGTCAAACGCCAAGCGTGCCGGCGCACAAGGGCCTTTTGCGCCGGTCCGTTATCTGTTATCATCGCGTCATTTCATCCTATAATCACGGCGGAGGCGGGCGATGCATGAGATGTCGATAACCATGAGCGTGATCGAGATCTGCGAGGGGCACGCGCAGGGGCGCCGGGTGACCGATGTGGTCCTGGAAATAGGCGCGCTTTCGGGAGTGGTGCCGGACAGCATCGAGTTCTGCTTCGAGGCTTGCAGCAAAGGAACGCTTTTGGAAGGGGCAAGGCTCCAGATCGAGATCATCCCCGGGATCGGAAACTGCGTTGCCTGCGCCAAGCACCAGCCGATGTCCAGCCTCTTCGATCCTTGTCCCGACTGCGGGGCTTTCGGCCTGGAGATCGTCTCCGGACAGGAACAGCGGGTCAGAGAATTGGAACTGGAATGATTTGGACGCGCAGACGCGGTATCGGGCCGCCTCGGCAACCGGTGCGAGCTTTCCAGCATCCTTGACCTTTGCCGAATTTTGCTATAGGCTCAGCGGCGTGAATTCCTGCTCATCAACATTTTTGAGGCTAGCCAACTATGTGCATTGATTGCGGTTGTTCCCCGGCAGATGAGCAATACCCAGGTCATTCCCACCACCACGAACATCACCACAAACACCACCACGAACACGGACCCGACCATAAGCATGGGCACGATCAGGAGCACGGGCATAGCCACGAGCACGGGCACGACCTTGATCTTCAGCTAGATCCCGACCACCAAGAGCATGAGCATGAACATGCGCACGGACATGACCATGAGCATAAACACGACCATGAGCATGACCACAAGCATGAGCATGACCACAAGCATGAGCATGACCACAAGCATGAACATGACCACAAATATGGACACGCCGAAGATGGACATGGTCACGATCACCCTCATGGAGATGGGGGGCACCACGATCATGGCCACAGGCACGACCTCGAAAAGCAGCACGATCATGGCAGCGAGCAGGCCCGGGCAGCGGGCGAACTGCCGAAGAAGGTGCTGATCGAGACCGATATTCTCGCCAAAAACAACCGCATGGCTCAGGCTAACCGCTCTTATTTCCAGGAGAAGGGCCTTTTCGTGCTGAACCTGGTCAGCTCTCCGGGTTCCGGCAAGACCAGCATCCTGGAACGGACCTTGAAAGATATGGCCGGCGCCTGCCGCCCGGCGGTCATCGAAGGGGACCAGCAGACGGACAACGACGCGGTCAGAATCGCCGCCACCGGCGTCCCGGTGAAGCAGATCAATACCGGCGCCGGCTGCCATCTCGATGCCCATATGGTGCTGCACGCCTCCGAGGCGTTCGACCTGGACAACCTCGATCTGCTCTTGATCGAGAACGTCGGCAATCTGGTCTGCCCTGCCTCCTTCGACCTGGGCGAACACCACAAGGTAGTGGTGTTGAGCGTGACCGAGGGCGAGGATAAGCCGCTCAAATACCCGCAAATGTTCCGCGCTGCCGACGTTATGCTGCTCAACAAGATCGACCTGCTCCCCTATCTCGATTTCGACCTGGAATCGTGCAAGGAGATGGCACGCCGGGTTTCGCCGGGGATCGAGATTTTCGAGGTGTCGAGCCGCAGCGGCGAAGGGATGGCTGCCTGGTACGCCTGGCTTGGCGCAGGGATAGAGAAGGCGAAAGGTTAATGCCCTGACAGTCACGGTGCGGCAGATGATCAGCAGGCGGCGCGTTGCCATCGAGGTGGACGGGATAGTCCAGGGTGTCGGATTCCGCCCCTTCATCTACCGCCTCGCCCTGCGTTTCGGCCTCTCCGGCTGGGTGCGCAACACGGGGCGCGGCGTGCAGATCGAAGTCGAGGGGGACGGCGACCTGCTCGACTCCTTCGCCGCGGCGATCGCGCGGGAGGCGCCGCCGCTGGCGGTGGTCTCGGCGGTGAGGGTCGAGCCGCTCGCCCTTGGCGGAGAAAGCGGATTCGTCATCGTGGAAAGCGCCAAGGGATTCAAGGGAGGCGAGGTCTCGCCGGATTGCGAGGTCTGCGAGGACTGTCTGGCCGAGCTCTTCGATCCCTTGGACAGGCGCCACCTCTACCCGTTCATCAACTGCACCAACTGCGGTCCGCGCTACTCGATCATCACCGGCATCCCCTACGACCGTCCCGCCACCACCATGGCCCCCTTCGCCATGTGCGACGACTGCCTGGCCGAGTACCACGATCCCCTGAACCGCCGCTTCCACGCGCAGCCCAACGCCTGCCCGGTCTGCGGCCCGCGCCTGGCGCTGTTGGATCGACTCGGCGCGCCGTTGCCGGGTGATCCGCTGGCCGAGGCGATCCAGGCCCTGAGGCAGGGGATGATCGTCGCCGTGAAGGGGGTAGGGGGGTACCATCTGGCGGTGGACGCCCTGAACCAGGAGGCGGTGGCAAAGCTCAGGCTCAGGAAAAAACGGGACGAAAAACCGTTTGCCCTGCTGTCCGCCGATCTCGACGCGGTGCGGCGCTTCGCCCACTGCTCGGAGCGGGAGGGGATGCTCCTTGCCGGCGTGGAGCGCCCCATCATCTTGTTGAGAAAGCTTGCCGGCAACGCCGTCAGCGCGCTGGTGGCGCCGGAAAACGGCTGGTTCGGCGTGATGCTTCCCGGCAACCCGCTGCAGCACCTGCTGCTCTGCGGCGCCGACGGACCGCTGGTGATGACCAGCGGCAACCTCTCCGACGAACCGATCGCCTACCGGGACGCCGAGGCGCTCGCCAGACTCTCCGGGATCGCCGACCTCTTTCTTAGCCACGACCGGCGGATCCATACCCGGACCGACGATTCGGTGCTCAGGCTCTACCGGGGCGAGCCGCTGTTCCTGCGCCGCTCGCGGGGGTACGTGCCGCGCGCCGTGAACCTGCCGGCCAGCCAGCCAAGCGTGCTTGCCGTCGGAGCCGAACTGAAGGGGACCGCTTGCCTGACCCGCGGCGCGCAAGGCTTCATGAGCCAGCACATCGGCGATCTGAAAAATCCCGCCACCCTCGCCTCTCTGGAGGAAACGGTCGAGCATTTGAGCCGGCTTTTGGAGATCTCGCCCCGGGCGGTGGCGCACGACCTCCACCCGGACTATCTTTCCACCGGCTACGCGCAGGGGCTGGACTTGCCGCGCATAGCCGTGCAGCACCATCATGCCCACCTGGCTTCCTGCATGGCCGAAAACGGCCTGGAAGGCGAGGTGATCGGCGTCATCCTGGACGGCACCGGCTACGGGACCGACGGCAACATCTGGGGGGGAGAGTTCCTGCTCGGCGGCTACGACGGCTTCCAGAGGCGCGGGCATTTCGGCTATTTGAGGATGCCCGGAGGCGACGCGGCCGTGCGCGAGCCGTACCGGATGGCGCTCTCGGCGCTGTACGGGCTTTACGGAAGCGAGCTCTTCCAGCCGCCGCTCCCTTTCCTGGCGGAGGTCGCCCCCAACGAGCGGGCGCTCTTTCTGAAGATGCTGGAGCGGGGGATCAATTCGCCCTTTACCTCCAGCTGCGGCCGGCTCTTCGACGCCGTGGCGGCGCTGATCGGCCTGAGAAGCCGGATAAGCTACGAAGGGCAGGCGGCCATCGAGCTTGAGGCCTTGGCGGAGCGCGGCAAACCGTCCTCGCCGTACCCTTATCGCGTGAATACGGCCGAGCGCGGCGACCCGTCCTCGCAGTACCCTGATCGCGTCGCCACGGCGAATTGCCACGTCGTCGATTTCGGGCCGATGTTCGCCGCCGTCTGCGCCGACCTGGCCGACGGCCGGGCGCGCGCCGATATCGCTCGCGCCTTTCACCGGACGCTGGCGCGGGTCGTTTTCGATCTCTGCGGCAGAATCCGCCGGGAAACCGGGATGAACAGGGTGGCGCTTTCCGGGGGGGTCTTCCAGAACCGGCTTTTGACCGAGGAGGTCGCGCTGCTCTTGGACGAAGGCGGTTTCGGCACCAGCTGGCACCGCCTTGTGCCGCCCAACGACGGCGGGCTGGCGCTGGGACAGGCCGTCATTGCCGGCAGAAGGCTTGCCAAAGAACCTGATAATAAGGAGTAGGCTATGTGCGTTGGAGTGCCGATGCAGGTGATCGCTATCGATGGCGACCAGGCGATGACCGAGGTCGACGGGGTGAAGCGCGAGGCGAACCTGATGCTGTTGGATCAGGAGGTCCAGGTGGGCGATTACGTCATCATCCATGCCGGCTTCGCCATTTCCAGGCTGGACGAGGCGGAAGCCAAGGAGACCTTGGCCCTGATGCGGGAGGTGTTCACTCCGGAGGACATGGTATGAACTTCCTGGACCAGTTTCGCGACAGGGAAGTGGTCCAGGGGCTGGCGCGGCGCATCGCGGCTCTCACTAGGGGAAGAAGCAAGCCGCTCGTGTTCATGGAGGTCTGCGGCACGCACACCATGGCCATCTACCAGTTCGGCCTGCGCAGCCTGCTCCCCGCGGAGGTGCGGCTCATCTCCGGTCCCGGCTGTCCCGTCTGCGTCACCCCCAACGGCTATCTGGACCGAGCCGTCGCTTTAAGCCGGCTGCCGGGGCTGATCATCGCCACCTTCGGCGATATGCTCAGGGTCCCCGGGTCCAGTTCCTCGCTGATGCTGGAGCGGGCCAGGGGCGCCGACATCAGGGTCGTCTATTCTCCGCTGGACGCGGTGCGCATAGCCGCGGACAATCCCGGCAAGCGCGTGGTGTTTCTGGGCGTCGGCTTCGAGACCACGGCGCCGACCATAGCCGGCAGCATCCTCACCGCCAAGGCCCGGGGGCTTGGCAATTACTTCGTGCTTGCCTCGCACAAGACCATGCCGCAGCCGATGGCCATACTTTCCGCCGACCCGGAGCTCTCCGTGGACGGTTACATCTGTCCCGCTCATGTCAGCGCCATTATCGGCGCCAACGCCTACCGCCCTCTTTGCGAGCAGTACCGGGTCCCCTGCGTGGTCACCGGCTTCGAGCCTGCCGACGTGATGCAGGGGGTGGAGATGCTGGTCCGCCAGGCGGTAAGCGGAGAAAGCAAGGTGGAGATCCAGTATTCGAGGGTGGTGCGCTGGGAAGGGAACGCCAAGGCGCAGTCCATTATTGCCGAAGTGTTCACGCCGATCGATGCCCACTGGCGGGGCATCGGCGTCCTTCCCGGCAGCGGCCTGGGGATCGCCGAGGCTTACCGGGCGTTCGACGCGCAATGCGCCATCCCCGTGGCCGTGGAGGAACTGAAGGAGCATACAGGGTGCCTGTGCGGCGAGATCCTCAAAGGGAAGATCTCTCCCTTTGACTGCCCGCTTTTCGGCAAGAGCTGCACGCCGGAGTCGCCGGTCGGCGCCTGCATGGTCTCCTCGGAGGGAACCTGCGCCGCCGCCTATAAATACTCTTAAAGGAGCACCCCTTGGAAAACGACCTGATTCTGCTTGGGCACGGCAGCGGAGGAAAACTCTCCCACCAGCTTCTGGATAGCCTGATCATACCGGCGCTGTCGTCGACGCTTCCGGCCGGACAAAACGACGCCGCCCTGCTGGAAGTAAGCGGCGCCAGGCTCGCCTTTACTACCGACTCCTACGTCGTCGATCCCATCTTCTTTCCCGGCGGCAACATCGGGGACCTGGCGGTGAACGGCACCGTGAACGACCTTGCCATGATGGGCGCCAGGCCGCTTTTCTTGAGCGTTGGTCTGATCCTGGAGGAGGGATTCAGCCAAGCCGATCTCTCGCGCATCCTCGCCTCCATGAGGAGCGCCGCCGACGCCGCCGGCATCGCCATCGTCACCGGCGACACCAAAGTGGTCCCCAAGGGGAAAGCGGATCGCATCTTCATCAACACCTCCGGCATCGGCGTCCTGGAACACGGACTGCGCATCGACGGCGCCGCAGGTCGCGTCGGCGACAAGGTCATCGTCAACGGCAGCATCGGCGACCACGGCATCGCCGTGCTCTCCGCCCGGGAAGGTCTGGAGATCGACAGCGGCATCAAGAGCGATTCGGCCGCGCTCAACGGGCTGGTGGGAGAGTTGCTGGCGCTTGGGACGGGGTTGCATGCGCTGCGCGACCCGACTCGCGGAGGGGTGGCGACCACCCTGAAGGAGATCGCCCTCCAATCCGGGGTGACCATCATGCTGCATGAGGAAAGCCTGCCGGTGAATGCGGGAGTGAGGGGGGTCTGCGCCATTTTGGGGCTCGACCCGCTCTACGTGGCCAACGAAGGGAAGCTGCTGGCGTTGGTCGCGCCGGAGCGGGCCGAGGAAGCCCTGGAAATCATGCGTCGGCACCCGCTGGGTGCAGGCGCCGCCGTCATCGGCGAACTGGTGGAAAATTCAGCCGGGCGCGTGATGATGGAGACTTCGGTGGGCGGCGTGAGAGGGGTGGAGATGCTGGCCGGCGAGCAACTGCCGCGCATCTGCTAGCCGAATCAAGCCGGAGCGTCTCAAGTCGATACCTGTTCAATCCAGAAGCGATTTCTCGAAGTGCAGCCCCATCCCCTTGTCGGTGACCCTGACGACCTTTGCCTCCAAATCGCAAAGCGGTTGCGGCGTCAGCGTGTGGTAAATAGTCACAGCCACCCGATCGTTTATCTCCAGCTGCTCAGATGACGTGACAAAAGCCCCCTTCATGCTGAGGTCCTTCACCTCCCCGTCTATGACCTGACCTTTCTTGTGGATGCTCGCTGTGGCATGCAAGGCCAATCTGGCGAAGTTCCTTTTTTCCCTGTACATGCATCCCCCTGTGCGACCCGGTTATTTGTTTGAAAATTCCAACGTTTAATATAGAGCACCGCTTTTTGGAAAGCAAGCGGCCCACAAAAAGATACCTTCAGGCGAGGCGCGGGAGCCAAGTTGCGCGTGCAATTCCTTATGCTATGCTTTGCCTCGCGTTTAAGGCGGTGGAATGATTGAAAAACAGCTAAAACCTTTTCAAAGAGCTCGGATACTTTGACCTTAATGCCGTGACTGCGAGGTGCGACCATGCGAGAGGACGACGCGATTTTCCAAAGGGGCTCAACCGTATTCACGCCGGCCCTGCATATTTACTACCCGTTCGCCATCGCCAAAGGCGCGGGGACGGCGGTGTTCTCGACCGACGGACGGCGCTACCTCGACTTCACCTCCGGGCTTGCCGTCTTAAACCTGGGGCACAACCACCCGCGGGTGATGGAGGCGGTCCGGAATCAGTTGGACGACTACGTGCACACCGGAGGGATCTACTACAGCGAGACCACGGTCGCCGCCGCGGAGGAACTGCTGTCGGTCACCCCGCAGGGACTGGACATGCTCTTCTTCGGCAACTCCGGAGCCGAGGCGGTCGAGGGGGCGCTGAAGGTCGCCCGTTACACGAGCGGACGCCAGGCGATCGTTTCCTGTTCCGGCGCCTTCCACGGCAGGACGCTGGGCGCCCTTTCGGTGACCACCAGTTCCTCCGCGTACAGAAGGCGCTACCATCCGCTGCTCCCTTCGGTTTACCAGGTGAGCTATCCCGCTTGTTTCAACTGCCCGTGCGGGCTGACTCCGGATGCCTGCGGCACCAAGTGTCTGGAGGAGGTGAGCCGGCTCTTTGAGCGCCAAGTCCCTCCCGACGAGGTCTGCGCCATCATTATCGAGCCCTTTCTGGGAGAAGGGGGGTACTATCCCGCTCCCAAAAAATACCTGCAGGGGCTGCGCGCCATCTGCGACGAGTACGGCATCCTGCTGATCTTCGACGAGGTGCAGTCGGGGGTGGGTAGAACCGGGCATTGGTTCTGCTGCGAGCACGCCGGGGTGGTACCCGACATCTTGACCGTGGCCAAGGCGATAGCCTCCGGTTTTCCGCTCTCCGCCGTCGTCGGGTCGCGGGCCGTGATGCAGAAGTGGGACCAGGGCGCCCACGGCACCACCTTTGGCGGCAATCCGGTGGCCTGCGCCGCCGCTCGGGCGACCTTGCAGGCTATCAGGGAAGAAGGTCTGTTGGAGGCCTCGGTGGCCGCCGGCGCGCGAGCGCTCAACTTCTTGCAGGGGCTCGCCTCGCAGAACCCCTGCATCGGCGAGGTGAGGGGGATGGGCTGCATGATCGGCGTGGAATTCGTGGATGCGGCCGGCGAAGCCGACGGCCGTCTCTGCTCCAGCTTAATCGAGCAGTGTCTGGCAAAGGGGCTGATCACCATCGGCTGCGGGTTGAAGCGGAACGTGATTCGTTTCCTCCCACCGCTGAACGTCACCGGCGAGGAAATGGAGGAGGCCCTCGATATCTTTGCCACAGCTTTTACGGAGGTGAAATGAAGGCGGGCTAAGGGCGAAGGGCGAAGGGCGAAAAGCCAACGAGGCGAGGGAAGGGGAGAGAGAAGGAGCCGGAGAAGTCGGAGAAGTCAGAGAGGTCCCGACTCGCTTTCAGGAGGCCGGGACTATCTCCTGTTGTCTAACCTGTTGCATGAGCTCAAAGGCATGCTTCACGCGCGACACCACGCGAATGGTCATCATCGGCTTGGCGATGAAGTCGTGAAATCCGGATTTCAGCGCCCGGTGTTTTTCCTCCGGCGAGGTCTTCGAGGTGAGCAGGATCATCGGCGTCCCGGCTGTGGCGGGGTTGGCCTTGATGGCGCGCATCAGCGCATAACCATCCATCCTGGGCATGGACGCGCCGCAAAGTATCAGGTCGGGTCTGCCCGAAAAGGCTATGGTCAAGCCGTCGACGCCGTCGTTGGCGGTTTGCACTTCATAGCCCTCTATCCTGAGGGCTTCGGCTATTTCGCAGGTGACCTCGTTGGAGTCGTCCACCACTAAAATCTTCAGGGTCTTGTTGCCGACAACGTCGTTTCGTCGATAGTGCCGCTGCACTGCGTTCAAGATGTCGGCCCGTGTGGCCACCACCGGCACGATGGTCAGGGAGGTTCGCTTCTCCAAATAATCCATGGTCTCGGCGTCAAAGGGATCGGCTACGGCCAAGGCCAACATCTGATCCTGCCGCTTGAGCGGGAAAACCAGCCTGCTCGCGGCGATCTCTTCCGGGATCAGGTCGAGCAGTTCGGCGGCGAAATCGCCGGAGGCGATTCCCTTGACCGTTTCGCATCCCGCTTGTTTCGCCAGTGCCTCGATCAGCTCTTCCTGGGTGATCACCCCCATCTCGTCGAGCACCGCCCCTAGCCTTTTGCCGGTTCCCTGCTGCCGGGTCAGGGCGCGTTCCAGGGTCTTTGGCGTGATGATGCCGGAATCTACCAGAATCTTACCTAGCGGTATTTTCATGATGTGATCGGCCTCTGCCTTGATTGGCTTGCGTTAACTATCCAACAGATGATACCGACTTCCCGGGAAATATCAAAAATAAAAAAAGGCCCGGAAACGGGCCTTTCTGAAGTTTTTGCTGTAGGCAGGACGCCGACGGCTAGCGGATGTGATCCTCCGGATAGGCGCCGATGCTGTGTATGGAGAGGTCGGCGCCCGCGAATTCCTGCTCGGCGTCCAACCTGATGCCGACGGTCTTGGAGAGGATGCCGTAGACCAGGAAACCGTTTACCAGGGCGAAGACGATGGCGGCGGCGCTCCCCATGAATTGGGAGGCGAGGGTCACGCCGCCCAGCCCGCCGAGAGCCTCCTGGCCGAAGATGCCGCAGGCAATGCCGCCCCAGGAGCCGATCACGCCGTGCAGCGGCCAGACGCCCAGCACGTCGTCGATTCTCAGCTTCTCCTGCTCGATATGGAAGCCGTAGACGAAGATGACCGAGGCGATGGCGCCGGTCACGAAGGCCGCCAGCGGGTGCATGACGTCGGAACCGGCGCAGACCGCGATCAGGCCGGCCAAAGCGCCGTTGTGCACGAAGCCCGGGTCGTTCTTGCTCGCCACCAGCGCGGCGAGCACGCCCCCGACCATGGCCATCAGGGAATTGACGGCGACGATCCCCGTGATCTTCTCAAGGTGTCCCGCGCTCATCACGTTGAAGCCGAACCAGCCGATGGCCAGGATCCAGGAGCCCAGGGCGAGAAAGGGGATGTTGCTGATCGGGATCGGGTGCGATTTCCCCTTCAGGTAGCGCCCGAGGCGCGGGCCGAGGATGATGACCGCGGGGAGCGCCAGCCAGCCGCCGATGGAGTGCACCACCACGGAGCCTGCGTAGTCGTGGAATTCGGCGCCGCCGGCGCGCTTGAAGAAATCCTGCAAAAGCGACGAGTTCTTTCCCCAGATCAGCGATTCGAAGGCCGGGTAGGTGAAGGCCGCGAAGAGCGCTCCCGCCGTCACCTGCGGCCAGAACTTGGCGCGCTCCGCGATGCCGCCGGAGATGATGGCGGGGATGCAGGCGGCGAAGCAGAGCAGGAAGAAGAAATGGGTGATGTCGTACCCCTGGTTGTCCCCCAGGAGCTGCTTCACCGGCTTCAGGAAGCTGATGCCGTAGGCTATGGGGAAGCCGATCAGGAAGTAGACGACGGTGGACACCGACCAGTCGGTCAGGATCTTGACGAAGGCGTTAACCTGGTTTTTCTTGCGGACGGAGCCGACTTCGAGGAAGGCAAAGCCTGCGTGCATGGCAAAGACCATGACCGCGCCGAGCATGAGGAAAAGTACGTCGCTGCTGTTGCCAAGTGGTGTCGTCGTTGACATCCCGTTCATTTAATTACCTCCGTTGGTAAATTGCTTCCCGTCGTTGGGCAGGCGTCAAGTTTAAGCAATCTCTTTGCCAAGCGGGTAACCCGCCGTAATCGCAGGCCGGGCACCGTAACGGAGTATGTCAGGCGGTCGATTGTTGCCTAAAAAAGATGCACCGCTGCTTAATGAGTGAGCAGGATTAGTGGTTGACCTGCCGGACGTCACGGGGTAAATTCAAGCGGCTAAACCGCCGGGGGGTATCTTTGCTTCGCAAGACCGCACTTATCGCCTGCGCCGACCTGGGAGGCTATTGTTACGGCGATCATCATCCGTTCAAGGTGCAGCGCTATCGGCTGGCCCGGGAGCTGATGGAGGCCTACGGACTTTTGGATCTCCCCGCCATGGAGTTGCGCCACCCGCGGGAGGTGACCCGGGAGGAGCTGCTTGGCGCCCACAGCGCCGACTACCTGGACCGGTTGCGTGAATTCAGCGCCGCCGGCGAGCCGCGGGCGGACTTCCGCTACGGGCTGGGGGACCTGGAGAACCCGGTTTTCCCCGGTGTTTACGACTGGGCCTGCCTGGGAGTCTCCGGCACGCTGGAGGCGGCCCGGCTGGTCAGCGAAGAGGGGTTCGCCGTCGCCTTCAACCCGCTGGGGGGGTGGCACCACGCCCAGCACGGCCGCGCCTCGGGCTTCTCCTATCTGAACGACGCGACGGTGGCCATCAACCACCTGCTGGCCAAGGGGAAGCGGGTGGCCTATCTGGACATCGACGCCCACCACGGCGACGGCGTGCAGAACGCCTTTTACCACACGGACCGGGTGCTCACCATTTCGCTGCACGAAAGCGGCGTCTACTTCTTCCCGGGGACCGGCTTCGAATCCGAAATCGGAGAGGGGGCGGGCAAGGGGTACTCGGTGAACCTCCCGTTTCTGGCCCATACCGACGACGCCCTTTTCATGAAAGCTTTCGACGAGGTGGCCTTCCCGCTGCTGGCGGCCTTCGATCCCGACGTGCTCTTCACCCAGTTGGGCGCGGACACCTTCAGGACCGACCCGCTCACCAACCTGGAGGTGACCACCCACGGTTACGCCTATGTGCTGAGAAAGCTGCGGGCGCTGCAGATCCCCTGGGTCGCCGTGGGGGGTGGCGGTTACGACATGATGAACGTGGCCCGGGCCTGGACCATAGCGTGGGCGGTGATGAACGACCAGGAACTTTCCCCCCGGCTTCCCGCGCCCTTCAGCAAGCTGATCGCCGATCTCGGCTTTCCGCACCGCATGCTTTTGGACGCCATGCACTGGGCCGCGGAGGACGAACGCAACGCCGCTTTGGATGCGGTGGAGAAGTCGATCGCCTACCTGCGCGCGCAGGTGTTTCCGATTCTGCTGAGGGATGAGGGATGAGGGATGAGGGATGAGGACTTGTAACGATTCACCACGTCTGCTAGCAACTTGCATATCGGTAGGTCGCGTTGAGCGGCTGCATCGTGAACCGCGAGATTGCCACCGTGGCGCCGTTGCGACGTCGCGTTTCGTACCTCAACGCGACCTACGGAAATAGGTGTTGAAATAGTTGCGAGGGTTTTAGATGAGGGATGATAATAAGTTAGCCGCGGGCGGCCCGGCCGGAGCAGGCGCCGAAACCACGCCCATTGCCGGCATCGTCTACTATGCCCCGCCCGAGGGCGCGCTGGTCAGCGGACTGGACGGCAAGGTCTCGCTCGCCATTGGCCCGGAGCCGGCGCCGCTTCTGGAGGCCGATTACCAGGCGCTGCAAGGCGATCTCCCGAGCTACGACGCGCTGGGGCGCGGCATCTACCAGGCGCTGCGCACCGATCCGGGGTGCCTGCACTGCGAGCGCTACGCCGAGCTGCTTAAACTTGGCTACCCGCACTACGTCTCGGAACTGGCCAGCCACGCGATCATGCTCGGGGAGAAGGACGTGGAGGTTCCCTACCTCGACCGGCGGGTGAAACTGCTGCGGATCTTCGCGCTCATGGAACCGGAGGATCCCCATTTCCCTCTGGAGATAGGAGCGACGCTTTTGGAGAAGGGGTGCCGCTTCTCGGCGCTGCACCTCTCCACCCAGACGCTTTACCAGGCGGAAGCCTATCTCGACCACGCGCTGCAGCTCTCGTCGGATCAACCCCGGGCTCTCTCGACCCTGGCGGAGGTCTGCTTTCTGCTCGGCAAGTACGACAAGGCGGCCTCGCTCTGGCGGCAGTTGCTCCCCCAAGTGGCCGCGCCGGCGGCGGCCGAACTGAACGCCAGGCTTGGCAAGATCGAGAAGGGGGAACTGCCGCGGGTGCCCGCCGTGGACTACCTGGAGGCCATCGCCGGCGCCCTCTCCCTGAGGGACGAGGGGGACTACCACGAGGCTGCCGCCATACTCGCCGACGTCATGGCCGATGGGCATTTCGCCGACGAGTTCCCGCTCCCCGAGGTACCGTACCTGCTCGCCCTTTGCTGCCTGGACATGGGAGGAGCGGGCGACGCGCGCAGCTATCTGCGCCAAGCGCTCAGGATCAATCCGGACTTCGCCGAGGCGAAAAGCGCCCTGGAAAAACTTGAAGGATAGGAGAGGCGGATGGCCGAGTTCACTACGGCGGATTGGATCTTCATCGCGGGGGTAATGGTCGTTATCTTCTTTTTCGTGGCGCTAAGCGGCATGCGGAAGAGGTGACAGGGGCGCACTGCCGTAACGGGAGGCATCATGGTAAATCAGAATATCGAGAAAATATTGACAAGCTACAAGACCATCGCCGTGGTGGGACTGTCGGCCGACGCCGGCAAAGCCAGCCATGAGGTGGCGTCCTACCTGCAGAAGGCGGGCTACCGGATCGTCCCGGTAAACCCGGTCCTTAAGGAGGTGCTGGGCGAGAAGTGCTATCCGACCCTGTTGGACGTGCCCGGAGAAGTGGAGATCGTCGACGTCTTTCGCCGCTCCGAATTCCTGCCGGAGATCGTGGAGCAGGCGATCGCCAAGGGGGCCAAGGTGGTCTGGATGCAGGAGGGGGTGGTGCACGAGGCCGCCGCGGCCAGGGCCGAGGAGGCCGGCCTGGCGGTGGTGATGGATCGCTGCCTGTTGAAGGAACATTACAAGTTGGCGCGGCGTTGATGCAGGTGGTCGCGGGAGCTCCGTTTGCCGCCGTCAAGGGAGAGGGCCATGTCGGCTGAGAGCGCGCGCCCGCCTTTGGCGCTGTTGGCGATCGCCGCCGTCTACCTGTTCTCCTTGCTCCTGGCCGTCTCCAACTACGGTTATCCCTTTCCCTTCATGGGGAGCTGCTATACGGGAGGGGCCGCCGACTGTTTCGTTTTCGGCGACAGCATGATCTCCTTGTACTTCATCATCGGCATACTGAAACGGCAACGCCTGACCCTCTGGCTGCTGATCGCCTACAACCTGCTGGACGTCGGCAACGCCCTGGTGAACCTGGCGCTGTTGTCTCCCGCCCAGTACGCGAGCCTTGCCGAAGCTCCGATTCCCGAGGGGGAACTGCGCCTGAACGTCATGGTCGCCGCCCTGCTCCTCATGCTTTTGAATCTCTACGTCTTCGCCAACAGGCGTCACTTTAACAACCGCTCGCCCTATCTTTTCTAGCGCAGGTTATGTTAATGATCGCAAACATTCTCCGCTTGCCAGTGGCCGCAGTTGTCTGCTATCATGTCGTGCCCTTTCTTGCCGGAACCGGCAGAACCGGCCATCGGCGCTAACGGTAAAAACTTTATGGCTAAGGGAACCCTCGTGTTTGAAAAATTGAAACATGGCCTGTCCGGCTCCTTCTTTCATCCGGACAACGGCAATCTCCCGGTGGATCTGCGCGACACCAGGGGCGTGGGCATCCGCATCGAGCGGCTCAACAAGTATTTCGGCGACAGCCATGTGCTGAAGGACGTCAACCTGGAGATCCTGCCGGGGGAGACCTTCTGCATCATCGGACCCTCGGGCACCGGCAAGAGCGTGCTTTTGAAGCACATCGTCAAGCTGGAGAGCCCGGACAGCGGCGAGATCTACATCGACGAGGTCCCCATCTTCGGACCCGCCGGCAACGGTCCCGCGCGCGACTACCGCTACTCCATGGTCTTTCAGTCCTCCGCGCTCTTCAATTCGCTCACCGTCGGCGAGAACGTCGGCCTTTGGCTCAGGGAAAAAAGGGTCTGCAAGGAGCAGCGGGTCAGGGAGATCATCAAGGAAAAGCTGGCCATGGTGGGGCTGGTCGGCAAGGAGGATCTGCGCACCTCGGAGCTCTCCGGAGGCATGAAGAAGCGGGTGGCCATCGCGCGCTCGCTGGCCATGAACCCGGACCTGATTCTCTACGACGAGCCGACCGCGGAACTGGATCCGGTCACCACCGACGAGCTGGCCAACACCATCCTGAAGCTGAAAGAGACCACCAAAAACACCACGGTCATCGTCACCCACGACCTCAATTTCGCGCTTTACATCTCCGACCGCATCGCCATGATGCACGGCGGCAGCATCGTGGAGATCGGCACGCCGCGCGAGATCAAGCGCAGCCAGAACCCGATCGTGCGCGGCTTCATCTACACGACGACCAAAGGGATAAGGGGAGAGTAGATTGAGGTATAGATGGGAAAAATCCTGATCGTAGACGACGATGCGGTATTTCTGCAGGCGCTGCAGGAGAAGATCCAGTCGCTCTATCCGTTATTGAACGTGCAGGTCTGCACCGACCCCTTAAAGGCGGTGGCCCTGCTCAGAGGCGAAAGGTTCGACCTGTTGCTGGTGGATCTGGAGATGCCGATTCTGGACGGCACCAAGATCTTCAGCTACGCGGTCTCGATCGGCATGGACAAAAACAGGATCGTGATCCTGTCCGGCAGGGACTCCGATTACCTGCACGAGAAGTTCCCGATGGGGACCTGCCTGGCCGTCCTCAACAAGTACGAGGCCAAGCAAAAGGCGGTGCTGGACATGATCTTCAGCTCCATGCAGCGAAAGGCCGCCGCCGGCTAGGCGATAAATCAAGAGGAGCAAGCGAATGGGAAAAGCGATGCGCCTGACCTGCTACGGGCGGGAGCTGAGCAGGCCCGAGTGGGAAAAAGCGCTCTCCGGGGAGGGCTTCGAGCAGTTCTTCGCGGAACTCGCCGGTGAACTGGGCCGCTTCGGCATCGCTCTCGAGCGCCTGGACGACGCGGCGCGGGTGATCGAAGTGAAGAGCTACGCCGACCTGCTGAATACGGTGCGCATCGCCTCGCCCTGCGACGGGATCAGCAACGTCTGCGTGGGGCACGTGATCGGGAAAAGCCCGCACCTCGACCCGCAGGAGGACATCAGGCGCGCGGTGAACCGGATCGCCTTCGCCCCGGAGACCGTTCCCCCCGACGACGAAAACCGCAAGGTCTGCCACAACTGCGGCTGCGGTTGCTGAGATTACGTAGAACGTAGAACCGCTTTACAGCCGGAAGATCTCGGCGTCGGCTTGGGTCCCGTTCACGGTGACGATGGCGTAGCTCCCCGGAAAGCCTTCCTTGAGCGCCCCCGGGTTCACCAGCAGCATGCCCGCAGACGAGACCACGGCCGGCAGGTGCGTGTGGCCGTAGAGGACGACGGTCGCTCCCACCTGCACGCCCCTGGCGATCAACTTTGCCAGCCCCGATTTGACCAGCTCCCTGTTGCCGTGGGTCAGCAGCATGCGGCAGGCGCCGAACTCCACGATCAGCTCCACCGGCAGCTCCGGGTCAAAGTCGCAGTTTCCCGCCACCCGGTGGATCGGGGCCGCCAGCACCTCTTCCATGAGGCGCGCGTCCTCGGCTCCGTCTCCCAGATGTATGACGTGATCCACCGGCCCGGCGAGCTGGTGCGCCTTGAAGGCCCGGGCATAGTTGCCGTGGCTGTCCGAAATTACCAATATTTTCATATCTATGATATAAAACAATCTTCTTTGCCCTGACAAGGGAAAAACGAGCGCTCGCAGCGGAGGGAATATGAAATTGAGATGGCTCTTTTGGGGCGTCGGCGCCGTGGTCGGCTTGTTCCTGCTGTTCGCCGTCTGCGTCGGCATCGTCACGGCCGTCTGCGGCGACCGGGACCGGTTCTCCGGCACCGAAGGGGTGGGGCTGGTCGAGGTGAAGGGGATCATCGTCGACGGCCAGGAAACCATCAAGCAACTGCGCGCCCTCAAGAAGGACAAGCGGGTGAAGGCGGTGGTGGTCAGGGTGGATTCGCCAGGCGGTGTGGTCGGCCCCTCACAGGAGATCTACGAGGCGGTGAAAGCCCTGGCCAAGGTGAAGAAGGTGGTGGTCTCCATGGGGAGCATCGCGGCCTCCGGCGGCTATTACCTGGCCGCGCCCGCCAGCTTCATCTACGCCAACCCCGGCACCATCACCGGCAGCATCGGGGTGCTGATGAAATTCTCCAACATCGAGGGTCTGATGGACAAGGTCGGCATGAAGGCCTTCACCCTCAAGACCGGGAAGTTCAAGGACGTGGGCTCGCCGGTCAGGACCATGAGCCCCGAGGAGCGCGACATGCTGCAGGGAGTGATCGACAGCACCCACGCCCAGTTCGTGCGCGCCGTGGCGCAAGGAAGGAGGCTGCCGGAGGCCGAGGTGAGGCGCATCGCCGACGGCAGGATCTTTTCCGGGGAGCAGGCGCTCGCCCTGAAGCTGGTCGACCGGCTGGGCACCCTGCAGGACGCGGTCGAGGAGGCGGGACGCCTGGGCGGCATACAGGGAGAACCCGAGCTGATCCGGCCTCCCAAGAAGAAGAACCAGGTACTGGACCTGCTGGTGGAAGGGGCGGCCGAGCACCTGGGGATGCTGTCGCGCGGCGCGAACGAACTGAGTCTCGATTACCGAATGGGATACTAGATTTGCCTTGACAAAAAATACTCGATCTATATACTGAGAAACTTTGAAAAAGGGGGACTTCGTCCTTTGAAAATTGCTATAGAAAAGGTGAAAAGAAAGCAACTCGACCTCAAGGAAGAGGAGCCCGCCTCGCATTATCCGAGTCTGGCCGAGGTGGAAAAGGACGGCGGCTGCACCTTCACCGCTACGGTCAGCGCGCAGGTCTCCGCCCTCTGGGAGTACGACCACGTGAGGGCGACCGGCTCGGTGTCGAGCGCCGTCCGCCTCACCTGCTCGCGCTGCCTGGCCGAATACGAGCTGCCGCTCTCCTCCGAGTTTACGATTTTCTACACGGAATCGACCGGTGACGACGCCGAGGAAGAGCTGGAACTAAGCGACGAGGACCTGATCTCCGCCACCTACAAGGGCGAGGAGATCGACCTGGACTTTGAAATCGCCGAACAGGTGATGCTGGAGATCCCCTTCAAGCCGCTTTGCAGCGAGTCGTGCCGCGGTCTGTGCACGCAGTGCGGCGCGGACCTGAACGCCGGCGAATGCGGCTGCGACCGCGGCGGGATCAATTTGAAGATGGCTGTATTGCAGAAGATCAAGATAGAAAAGTAAAAAGGAGATTACCATGGCTGTACCCAAGAAGAAGACCTCCAAGTCGCGCAAGAACATGAGGCGTGCCCACGACTTCCTTACTCCTCCCACCGTTTCCACGTGCCCCCAGTGCAAAGCCCCCAAGCTCCCGCATTGCGTCTGCCCCAGCTGCGGCACCTACAAGGGACGCCAGGTGCTGAAGTCCGAAGAGCTCTAGTCGCTCCTGCTTCAACGCTGTCGTGACTGTACGGAATCCGCTCACTAGGGGTTATATGAGAGTTGCTGTCGATGTGATGGGGGGCGACAACGCCCCTCATGTTGAGGTAGAAGGCGCGGTAGCCGCTGCCAGGGAGTTCGGCGTGCCGGTCACCCTGGTCGGAGACCTTGAAACGGTGCGGGCGGAACTCGCCCGCTACGACTGCAATGGTCTGGACATCGCCCTGCGGCATGCCAGCGAAGTGGTCGGCATGCACGACTCCGCCTCGGATGCGGTGCGCAAGAAGAAGGACTCCTCGATTCGCGTGGCTTTCGAGCTGGTGAAGGGGGGCGAGGCCGCGGCCGTGGTCAGCGCGGGCAATTCCGGCGCCACCATGGCGGCGGGGATGTTCGTCCTGAAGCGGATGAACGGCATCGACCGCGCCGCCATCGCCCAGCTCTTTCCCACCGTGTCCGGCAAGACGCTGGTGCTCGACGTCGGCGGCAACGTCGACTGCAAGCCGATCCACCTGGTGCAGTTCGCCGTCATGGGCGAGGTGTACGCCCGCTTCGTCATGGGGATCGACTCGCCGCGCATCGGCCTCCTTTCCAACGGCGAAGAGGAGAGCAAGGGGAACGAACTCACCCGGGAAACAAGCTCCCTGTTGCGCGACAAGCCGCTCAACTACGTGGGGTACGTGGAGGGGCGGGACATCTTCAACGGCATGGTGGACGTCGTGGTCTGTGACGGCTTCGTCGGCAACGTCGTTTTGAAACTCTCCGAAGGACTCGCCGAGGCCGTGGGCAAGATGCTCAAGGCCGAGATCGAAAGCAGCTTCCTGTCCAAGGTCGGCTACCTCTTAAGCCGCAAGGCCTTCCAAAATTTCAAGAAAACGGTGGACTACGCCGAGTACGGCGGTGCGCCTCTGTTGGGGATCAACGGCGTCGGCATGATCTGCCACGGCGGCTCCAATCCCAAGGCGATCAAGAACGCCATCCGCTTCGCCCACGAATACGCACTGAAGGGAGTGAACTCCCGCATGGCCGAAAAGCTGCATGAAAGCTTCCCCGGCGCCGGCCGCGAGCGGGAGCCCCAGGCAATCGACGCCGGCAAGGAGAGGGCCGCCTCATGATCCGGGCCAAGATCACCGGCACCGGCTCCTGTCTGCCGGAAAAGGTGCTGACCAACTTCGACATGGAGCGCATGCTCGACACCAGCGACGAGTGGATCGTGGCCAGGACCGGCATCCACGAGCGGCGCATAGCCGGGGAGGGGGAATACACCTCCACCTTCGCCACCGCCGCCGCCCACAAGGCGCTGGAGGCGGCGGGGGTCGACGCCGCCGATCTCGACCTGATCGTCATCGGCACCGTCACCCCGGACTTCCCGTTCCCGGCCACCGCCTGCATCGTGCAGCAAAATCTGGGCGCCTCCAAGGCCACCTGCTTCGACCTGAACGCCGCCTGTTCCGGCTTCCTGTACGCCCTGGCCACCGCGGAGAAGTTCATAGCCGGCGGTACCGCCAAAAAGGCGCTGGTGATCGGCGCCGAGGTGCTGTCGCGCATCGTCGACTGGAGCGACCGCAACACCTGCCTGCTCTTTGGCGACGGCGCCGGCGCGGCGGTGCTGGAGGCGACCCGGGGGGAAAGCGGCATCCTCTCCACCCACCTGCACACCGACGGCAACCACTGGGAAACCCTGTACCAGAAGGGGTGCGGCAGCCGCAACCCCGCCAGCCAGAAGAATCTGGACGAGCGCCTGATCTACCTCTCCATGCACGGCAACGAGGTCTTCAAACTGGCGGTGCGCGCCATGGGCGAGGTTTCCCTGGAGGCCCTGGCCGCCAGCGGCCTGAGCCCCGACGACGTTTCGCTTTTCATCCCCCACCAGGCCAACCTGAGGATCGTGGAGGCCGTCGGCAAAAGGCTCGGCATCGACGCCGACCGGGTCTTCGTAAACCTGCACCGCTACGGCAACACCTCCGCCGCCTCCATTCCCATCGCGCTCGACGAGGCCCGCCGCGCCGGCCGCATCAAAGAGGGCGACCTGGTGCTCCTGGCCGCCTTCGGCGGCGGCCTCACCTGGGGCTCGGCCGCGCTGCGCTGGTGATCCCGTTGAAATCCCGCTGAGCATCCGGCAAGGATGCAGTTCACATCGAGGTACTCATGCAAAAATACGCTTTCATCTTTCCCGGCCAAGGCTCGCAGCACGCCGGCATGGGACGCGACTTGGCGGAGAACTTCCCTACCGCCGCTCGCGCCTTCCAGGAGGCCGACGACGCCCTGGGCTTCTCGCTCTCCAGCCTCTGCTTCCAGGGACCCGAAGAGGAACTGAAGCTCACGGCCAACACCCAGCCCGCCATTTTGGCCGCCAGCGTCGCGGCGCTGCGGGTCTTGCGGGAAGAATCGCCGCTCACCCCGACTTTTCTGGCCGGCCACTCGCTGGGCGAATACTCGGCGCTGGTCGCCTCCGGGGCGCTCGGCTTCGCCGACGCGCTCAGGACCGTGCGGGCGCGCGGCAGCTACATGCAGGAAGCGGTGCCGGTCGGCGTCGGCACCATGGCGGTGATCCTGGGCGTGGAGCCCGGAGAGCTTGCCGAGATCTGCGGCGAGGCGGCTGAAGGCCAAGTGGTTTCCCCCGCCAACTTCAACTCCGCCGGCCAGATCGTGATCGCCGGACACACCGGCGCCGTGAACCGCGCCATCGAGATCGCCAAGGCGCGCGGCTTCCGCAAATCCATGCTGCTGCCGGTCAGCGCCCCCTTTCACTGCAGCCTGATGAAAAACGCCGCCGAGAGGCTCGCCCGGACGCTGGAGCCGGTGCCGGTGGGCGCGCTGGCAACGCCGGTGGTCAGCAACGTGGACGCCTCGCCCAACGCCGACCAGGCCCGGGTGAAGCCGCTCTTGATCGAGCAGGTCTGCTCGCCGGTGCTCTGGGACCGCTCGGTGCAGAACATGGCGGCCGCGGGGGTCACCCATTTCCTGGAGATCGGCCCCGGCAAGGTGCTGGCGGGGCTCGTGAAGAGGATCGATAAACAGGCCGTCGCCCTCAACGTGCAGGACGCCGCCGGCGTCAAGGCGCTGGCAGGGGGTGCGTCATGAGCCTGAAAGGTCAAGTGGCCATGGTCACCGGGGCGTCGCGCGGCATCGGCCGGGCCATCGCCCTGCAACTCGCCGCCCGGGGAGCCGCGCTGGTGGTCACCGCCACCACCCTGGAAGCGGCCCGGCACACCGCCGAGGAGATCGAGCAGGCCGGCGGCAAGGCCCTGGCGCTCAAGGTGGACGTCTCGGTCGGAGCCGAGGTAGAGGGGCTGTTCAAGGAGGCGCTGGCCGCCTTCGGCCGGCTCGACATCCTGGTCAACAACGCCGGCATCACCAAGGACGGCCTCCTCTTGCGGATGAAGGAAGCGGACTGGGACGCCGTCATGGACGTGAACCTGAAGGGGGCCTTCAACTGCACCCGCGAGGCCGCCAAGGTGATGTCCAAGGCGCGCTACGGCAGGATCGTCAACGTTTCCTCGGTGGTGGGCGAGATGGGCAATCCGGGGCAGGCGAACTACTGCGCCTCCAAGGCCGGCATGATCGGGCTCACCAAGTCGGTGGCCAAAGAGCTGGCCCGGCGCAACGTCACGGCCAACGCGGTCACCCCCGGCTTCATCGAGACCGACATGACCCGGGATCTCTCCGACAAGGCGAGAGAAGCGCTCCTGGAGCAGATCCCGATGGCCCGGCTCGGCTCGGGCGACGACATCGCCGCCGCCGTCTTGTTCCTGGTCTCCGCGGGCGCTTCCTACATCACCGGTCACGTGCTTTCGGTGAACGGCGGCATGTACATGTGACTTTGCCAACCGGGGCTCTTTTTTACCCGGATTCGGCAAAAATACCTTTTGCAAATTACCTTTTTCATGCTATGAAACTAGCTGGCTTGATCATTCAAATCGTCTGACGCAGCAAAACACATGGAGGTGGTATAGATGGCTTCGATCGAAAAACGCATTAAAGAGATAGTGGCTGAGCAGCTCGGTGTCGACGAGGCACAAGTTTCCAATGAGTCTTCCTTCATGGACGATCTGGGCGCCGATTCCCTGGATACCGTGGAATTGGTCATGGCGCTTGAAGAAGAATTCGAAATCGAGATTTCCGACGAGGATGCAGAGAAGATTCAGTCGGTGCAGGACGCAATCGACTACATTACCGATCACACCTAGCAGCCAGGGGAAGTAATTCCCCTTTTTCATGCCTGCCGCGAGTGGCCATGAGTGTACCGATTTTCAAGGAGTTGCGTGTATGAGAAGAGTTGTCGTCACAGGAGTCGGTGTCGTTTCCCCTCTTGGGACCGGAAACAGCAAAAAACTGGGAAGCCCTGCTGGCGGGGAAATCCGGCATTGGGCCGATTACCCGCTTCGACGCCTCCGATCTGCCGGTCAAGATCGCCGGCGAGGTAAAGGATTTCGTCGCCGAGGATTTCATCGATAAAAAAGAGATCAAGAAGATGGATCTCTTCATTCAGTACTCGCTGGCCGCGGCCAAGTTCGCCATGGAGGATTCGGGGCTGGTGATCAACGAGGAGAACGCCGAGCGGGTGGGCGTGCTGGTGGGCGCGGGCCTGGGCGGGCTGCCGGCCATCGAGCGCTACCACACCTCGCTTTTGGACGGCGGCTATAAGAAGATCTCCCCCTTCTTCATCCCGATGCTGATCATCAACCTGGCGCCCGGGCACATCTCCATCAAGTACGGGGCCAAGGGGCCGAACCTCTCCTCCGTTTCCGCCTGCGCCACCGGCACCCACTCCATCGGCGACGCCTACCACATGATCAAGCGCGGCGACGCCGACGCCATGATCGCCGGCGGCACCGAGGCGACCGTGACCCCGCTCGCCGTCGGCGGCTTCGCCGTGATGAAGGCGCTCTCCACCAACAACGACGATCCGACCGCCGCCTCCCGCCCCTTCGACAAGGGGAGGGACGGCTTCGTGCTGGCCGAGGGCGCCGGCATCGTGGTGCTGGAGGAGTACGAGGCCGCCAAGGCCCGCGGCGCCAAGATCTACGGCGAAGTGGTCGGCTACGGCCTGTCCGGCGACGCCTATCACCTGACCACCCCCGCCCCCGGCGGCGAGGGAGCGGCCCGCTGCATGAAGATGGCGCTCTCCACGGCCAAGGTCAACCCGGAGCAGGTGGATTACATCAACGCCCACGGCACCTCGACCCCGTTCAACGACCTCTACGAGAGCATGGCGATCCGCACCGTTTTCGGCTCGCACGCCGACAAGCTGATGGTCTCCTCCACCAAATCCATGACCGGTCATCTCTTGGGCGCGGCCGGCGGCATCGAGGCGGTTTTCTCGCTTCTGACCATGCAGAACTCCGTGGTTCCCCCGACCATCAACTACCACGAGCCCGATCCGGAATGCAACCTGGACTACGTTCCGAACACGGCGCGCGACGCCAAGGTCGAATACGCCATGAGCAACTCTTTCGGCTTCGGCGGCACCAACGCGTCGCTGCTCTTCAAGAAGGTGTAACGTGCTGGTAATCGCGAGCGACCATGGCGGGCTGGAACTAAAGGAAGAGATCAAGGGGCTCCTTGCGGAGAAAGGGGTGGCCTGCGAGGACCTCGGGACCGGCAGCGGCGAATCGGTGGACTACCCCGACTTCGGGCAGTTGGTGGCGCGCCGGGTTTCCGACGGCAGCGCGCGCCTGGGGATACTGGTCTGCGGCACCGGCATCGGCATGTCGATCGTGGCCAACAAGTTTCCCGGAGTGCGCGCGGCCCTGGCCACCGACGTCTTCATGGCGACCATGGCCAAGGAACACAACAACGCCAACATCCTGGTGCTGGGCGGGCGCGTGCTGCAGGCGGGGCTGGCGCGCGAGATGGTGTCGGCCTGGCTGGAGACCGCCTTCGCCGGGGGACGGCACCAGTCGCGTCTGGACAAGATAACGGCCCTGGAGAGCGAGCTGAAGCTCTAAGGTCTAAGGCGGCCGAGCACCGGGGACTAGCAGATATAAGTAAGAAACGGGACTCCTATGGTCCCGTTTTCATTTCCAACAGCAAGTCAGGAGAAGACATGTCAGTACTGGAATCATTCGACCCGGCCGTGGCGGACGCCATCAGGCACGAGACCGAGCGCCAGGAGTACAACCTGGAGCTGATCGCCTCCGAGAACTTCGTCTCGCCGGCGGTGCTCGAAGCGCAAGGCTCCGTGCTCACCAACAAGTACGCCGAAGGCTATCCCGGCAAGCGCTATTACGGCGGTTGCCACTGCGTGGACCAAGTGGAGAACCTGGCTATCGACCGCGCCAAGGAGCTGTTCGGCGCCGAACACGTCAACGTGCAGCCGCACTCCGGCTCCCAGGCGAACATGGCCGTCTACTTCGCGGCGCTCAAACCGGGCGACACCGTGCTCGGCATGAACCTGGCGCACGGCGGCCACCTGACCCACGGCAGCCCGGTCAACTTCTCCGGCAAGCTCTTCAACATCGTGCCCTACGGCGTCACCCGCGAAAACCAGACCATCGATTACGAGGAGGCCGAGCGCCTGGCCCTGGAGCACAAGCCCAAGATGATCGTGGTGGGCGCCAGCGCCTACCCCCGCATCATCGACTTCGCGGCCTTCCGGAACATCGCCGACAAGGTCGGCGCCGTGGTCATGGTCGACATGGCGCACATCGCCGGCCTGGTGGCGGCGGGCCTGCACCCGAGCCCGGTCCCCTATGCCGAGTACGTCACCACCACCACCCACAAGACCCTGCGCGGACCGCGCGGCGGCATGATCCTTTGCCGCGAGGAGTTCGCCAAGACCCTGAACTCCAACATCTTCCCCGGCATCCAGGGCGGGCCGCTCATGCACGTGATCGCGGCCAAGGCGGTGGCCTTCAAGGAGGCGCTCGCCCCCGAGTTCAAGCAGTACCAGGGGCAGATCGTCAAGAACGCCAAGGCGCTGGCCGAGGGGCTGATGAAACGCGGCTTCAAGCTCACCTCCGGCGGGACCGACAACCATCTGATGCTGGTCGACCTTTCCCAGACCGAGCTCACCGGCAAGGTCGCCGAGGAGGCGCTGGACCGGGCCGGCATCACCGTCAACAAGAACGGCATCCCGTTCGACACCCGTTCGCCCTTCATCACCTCCGGCATCCGCATCGGCACGCCGGCCGCCACCACCCACGGCCTGAAGGAAGCCGAGATGGAAACGGTCGCCGGCCTGATCGCCCGGGTGCTGGCCAACGTCGGCGACGAAGCACAGATCGCCGCGGTCAAGGGCGAAGTCAATACGCTCATGAAGCGCTTTCCGCTCTACGCCGGGCGTCTCGCCTAGCGGCGGTCAGCCGGAGCTTCGGCGGTTTACCAGGTAGCAGGTAGCAGGGATTAAACGGCAAAGGGGGCGATCATATCGCCCCCTTTGCTATTTTCATAAGATAAGCCCGGCCAATGGTATTTCTCCCCCTCCCTCCTTCGCCCGGGCTTCGGCGAACGAGCCCGCATCTACCCTTACTTAACGGCAGTGTCCGTCCCCCTCGCCGCTTCCCACCTGGCGTCCTCCTGCAGATGTCTCAGCACGTCGAAGATCACCGAGGGCTCCAGAGGCTTTCTGAAGAAATATGATGCCCCCAGCGTCAGCGGAGCCTCCTGGTCGCCGCAGCCGGTGACCACGATGATCTTCGCCTGCGGCTGCTGTTCGCGGACCATGACGATCACCTGCAGGCCGTCGGCGCCGTCGCAACCGGCCAGCCTCAGGTCGGTGAGCACGGCGAAATAGGGGCGGCTCCCGATCTGCTCCACCGCGCGCTCCAGGGTCTCGCAGGTGTCGACCTGGTAACCGTTCCCTTCGAGCAACCGTCGGTAGGCGAAGAGCATCGCCGGCTCGTCGTCGACGATCAGCAGACGGCAAGGTTCCCGGGTGCTATGCGCTGCATGGATGCTTGAGGCGGAGTCTTGCGCAGATATCGGGGACATCGAGTTCCTCCGGTTGGACGGCTGCCAGTCATCACCGGGACTCAAGTTTCGTGCCATCGTTGTGCGGGGAAAAAAACGCGCAATTCCAGGGGGGAAGGGCGGGGGAGGTGAGACGGCCGGTCTCAGATTGAGACCCGCCGTCTCGCTTTGAGACCGAAGTCGAACTTTGCCGAGGCTACCCCTCCCGCTTCAGATCCCCAGCTGCTTGAGCTTTCGATAGAGGGTGGCGCGGGAGATGCCCAGCAATTTGACGGCCCGGGCGGGGTCGCCGCCGGTCTGCCGCCAGACCTCGGCGATCTGGGCGTGTTGCCTCTCCTGCACGGTGCTGGCGGCGGCCGGCGCGGGCGCCCGACGGGGCGCGGGCCCACTCAGGCTGCCGAAATGCTCCGGCCGCAGCGGCGCGCCGTTGGCCAGCAGCACGGCCCGCTCCAGGATGTTTTTCAGCTCGCGCAGGTTGCCGGGCCAGTGATACCCCCGCAACAGGCGCAGCGCCTCCTCAGGAAGCCTCCCATCGGGCGCGCCCGAGGCGCGCAGCATGCCGGCGGCCAGTTCGGGAAGGTCGGCCAGACGCTCGCGCAGGGGGGGGAGATGGAGCACCATGAGGTTGATGCGGTAGAGCAGATCCTGCCGGAACTGGCCGCTTTGCACCTGCTCCTCGATGTCCCTGTTGGTCGCGCAGATCAGCCGGAAGTCGCTCCTCAACAGCTTGACGTCCCCCAACCGGCGGTAGGTCTTGTCTTCCAGCACCTTGAGAAACTGGGCCTGCACGGCCGGGTCCATCTCGCCGATCTCGTCCAGGAACAGGGTGCCCCGGTCGGCGACGTCCAAAAGTCCCTTGCGATCCTGATCTGCCGAGGTGAAGGCGCCGCGGATGTTGCCGAAGATCTCCCGGGCCAAAAGCTCGCCCCGCAGGCCGGAACAGTTCACCTCGACCGCTTCGTACTTGGCGCGGGCGCTGTTGCGGTGGATCCAGGCCGCCAGTTGCCCCTTGCCGGTGCCGGTTTCGCCCATGATCAGCACCGGACAGTCGTTGGAGGCGGCGATGCGGGCATGCCCCATGATGGTGCGCATGGCCGGGTCGCTTCCGAAGGCGTCGTCGTCGCTGCGCGGTTCCAGCCGCTGCCGGGCCACCCGCTGGCGCTTCAGGGTGCCGATCTCCAGCATCTTCTGCAGAAAGACCGCCAGGGCAGCGTTGTCGATCGGCTTGGTGAGGAAATTGTCGGCGCCCCGGCGCATGGCGTCCACGGCCAGGGGGATGTCGCCGGCGCCGGTGGTCACCACGATCGGCGTGCTGGCGTCGGTGCGGCGCACCTTCTCGATGAAGTCGATGCCGCTGCCGTCGGGGAGGTTGATGTCCAGCACGATGGCGTCGAAACGCCGGGTAGCGAACGCCTCTGAGGCCTCGGCGAGATCGGCGGCCTCGGTTACCTCGTAACCCTCCAGGGAAAAATAGCGCGCGAAGCCGAAACGGCCGGCGTCGTCGTCCTCGATCAGCAAAAGTCTCGGTTTTATCACTGCTCCTCCCTGGCGATCGGTATCCGCACCTGCGCGGTGCAGCCGGGCCCCGGCGTATTGTTGCCGATGCTGACTTCCCCGCCCATGTGGTCGACGAAGTGTTTGACCAGCGCCAGACCCAGGCCGGTCCCGCCGCGGCGGGTGCTGTAAAACGGCTCGAAGACGCGGCCGATCCGGTCGGCCGGTATGCCGCAGCCGCAGTCGACGATGGTAATCGCGGCCGACGACTCGGCGTCCCCGGAATCGGGGAAACTCAGTCGCAGCAGCACCTCGCCCCTTTTCGGCGTATGCTGGATGGCGTTCTCCAGAAGATTCGCCACCACCTGCTGCAGTTTGCCGCCGTCGGCGAGCACCCGCGGGGGGGACGACTCCTCTCCCCAGGCCGCGACGATCCGGTGTTCCTTGGCGACGCCGGACAATTCCAGGAGCTTGATCGCCTCCGCGCACACCTCTCTCAGCGGCACCGGCAAAAGGCTCGCCACCGGAATCGGCTTGCCCAGCTCCAAAAGATCGTTCATCAGGTAGGCCAGGCGGTTCACCTGGGTGCGTATGTGTTTGATGTAGGGCTGGTACTCCGGGTTGTCGGCCACCCCTTTTTCCTTGAACAGCGCCTCGGAGACCGAGAGGATGGCGTTCAGGGGGTTTCGTACCTCGTGGGCCAGCCCTCCCGCCAGCTGCCCGATCGCCTCCAGCTTCTTGGCCGCGATCAACTGCTGTTCCAGTTGGCGGCGCTCGGTGATGTCCATGGAGATGCCGCGCAGCTTGGAAATGGTGCCGTCCCGATCCCTCACCGCTTCCCCGCGGGAGGTGATCCACCTCCTGCCGCCGTCCGGGCGCAGCAGTTCCAGGACGTGCTGATGCGGCTCGCCGGTGGCCAGGGTGGTTGCCACGGCCTGCTCGATCATGCGCAGGCTCTCGGCGGTGAATATGCGGCCATGTTCCTCGTAGCTCGGCAGTGGCGCGTCCGGACTGAAGCCGTGGATGCGGTAGAGCTCGTTCGACCAGGTCACCTTGCCGGAGCTTACCTCCAGTTGCCAACTGCCGGCCCCCGCCAGGCGCTGGGCCTGTTCCAGCTCCTCGCTTTTTTGCTCCAGGGCCAAGACCGCGAGCTTGCGCTCGGTGATGTTGTCGAAGACCGCCACGAACTTTCCCGGCTCCGGGCTATAGGCGCCGATGGAGAGCCAGATCCCCAGGGGATGGATCTCGCTCTCGAATCTTTCCGGCTTGCCGCTGGCCGCCACCCGGCCGAAGATCTCCAAAAGCTCCGGGTTGGATTCCCTGATGCCGGGGACCACCTCCGAGACCTTTTTGCCGACCACCTCCGCGAGCCCGGTCAGCCTGCCGAAGGAGCTGTTGACGTCCAGGTAGACGAAATCCGCCGGCGCGCCCCGGTCGTCGAAGATCAAGGCGCAGTAGGCGACGCCGTCCAGCATATGCTCGAACAGGGAGTGGTAACGGGCCTCGCTCTCCCGTAAGCCCCCCTCGATCTTGATCCGTTCGCCGATTTCCTCGATCAGGGTCTGCACCGTGGAGAGCAGTTCGCGGGTGCGCTCGCCGACCCTCTCCTCCAACTCGTCGTGGGCCCGGCGCAGTTCGGCCGTCAGGCGCCGCGACTCGGTGACGTCCTCCTTCACCGCCACGAAATGGGCGATGTCGCCCGACTCGTCGAAAACGGGGGAGATGGAGGCCGACTCCCAGTACAGTTCGCCGTTCGCCCTGCGGTTTTGGAACTCGCCGCGCCAGACCTCGCCCGACTTGATGGTGCTCCACAGTTCCCGGTACAGCGCAGGCGGCGTGGCGCCGGACTGCAGCAGGCGCGGGTTCTTGCCCAGCACGTCGGCGGGAGCGAAGCCGGTGAGCCTGCCGAAGGCGGGGTTGGCGTACTCGATGCTCCCCCGCGGGTCGGTGATCACCACGCAGTTCGGGCACTGCTCGATGGCGATGGAGAGCGTGCGGATCTGTTCGTTTTGGGCCGCCAGGCGCCGGTCCGCGCCGATCTTGGCGATGGCCGCGTCCAGGATGGGGAAAAGCTTGTCGTGCCTGGTCGGTTTGAGCAGGTACTGGTTGATGCCGATCTCGATCCCCCGCATCAGATAGGACGCGTCGCTGGAGGCGGTCAAGGCGACGATGAAGGCGTCCGGGGCGAGCGATCTGATCTCGGCGGAGAGGGCGATGCCGTCCAGGACCGGCAGCTGGATGTCGGTCAGCACGATCTCGGGCCGGCGCTCTTTGAACAGCTCCAGCCCGGCCGCGCCGTCCGCGGCGGTCAGCAACCCGAGCGCGGGATAGCGCACCGCCAGCACGGAACTCAGGATCTCCCGGGCGTCCCGGTCGTCCTCCACGTAGAGGATGGCAAGCGGGGGAAAGCTCTCCATCTCACACCTCGATGGTGAATTCGGCCCCCTCGGCGCTGTTTCTCGCCGTGAGAGAGCCGTTCATGTTCTTTTCGATGATGGTCTTGGACATGTAAAGCCCCACACCGGTCCCCTTGTCGGGATCCTTGGTGGTGAAGTAGGGCTCGAAGATCTTCCCGAGGATCTCCTCGGCGATGCCGCCGGCGTTGTCGGCGATGGTCACCGTCGCCCTGTCCCCTTGCTGGGCGATGGTGAGCGTGACCCTCGGCTCCGCCGGCCCCTTCTCCAGCAGTGCGTCCCGGGCGTTGCTCAGCACGTTCAAGAGCACCTGCGCGTACTCGTTGGCGAAACCGAAGGCGACCGGACGGGCCAACTCGCGGCAATCCAGGCGGATCCGGTGGTTCGTGAAGCTCGCCTCCACCAGCGCCACGGTTCTGGCCACCACTTCATGGACCATGAAGGGCGCCTTTTCCTTGTCGGGCCTGAAGAAGCTGCTGAAGTCCTCGATGGTCTGGGACATGTGCCTGATCAAGCCCATCGACTTTTGCACCGTCGTCTCCAGGTACTCGGCGGTGAAGGCGCCCTCCTGGTGGAACAACTGCATCTGCTGGATCAAAAGCCCGAGGACGTTCAGCGGCTGGCGCCACTGGTGGGCGATGTTGTTGATCATCTCACCCATGGCCGCCAGGCGCGTCTGCTGCTGGAAGGCCTGTTCCTTCTCGCGCAGCGACTCCACGGCCCGCAGCCGTTCCAGGGTCTCCTCGCGCAGGGTCTGCTCGATGCTCTGGCGCGACGTCTCGCGCAGCAGGTTGTCCAGGGCGAAGGAGAGGTCCGTGCCCATCTGCACCAGCAGCTTCACGTGCTGCCGGTCGAAGCAATTCTTCTCGGCCGAGTAGAGGGTCAGGGTGCCGATGGTCCGCCCCTGCTCCTTGAGGGCCACGGAGGCCGAGGCGTTCACCCCGTAGGCGCGCCCCCGGTCGTGCCAGGGCGCGGTGTCGGGGTCGTTTTGGAAGTCGTTGCAGATGTGAAAGGTGCCGGTGCGCATGCTCATGCCGGTGGGACCGCTGCCGAACTGCGGATCGGTGGCGGAAACGCTGATCTTGTCCAGATAGCCGGTGGCGCCGCTGGCCGCCACTTTCCAGACCTGGCCGCTCTCCTGATTGACCAAGCCGACCCAAGCCAGCAGAAAGCCCCCCTGCTCCACGGCTATCCGGCAGAAATCGTGAAACAAAGAGGCCCGGTCCTTGGCGCGGATGATGGCCTGGCCGGTCTCGCTCAAAACGGCGTAAAGCCGGTTCAGCCGCAAGAGGCTTCCCCGCATCCGTTCCCTCTCGTCGATCTCGTCCCGCAGCATCGCCACCGTGGCCGTCAGTTCCTCGGTTCTCTCGGCGACCCGCCGTTCCAGGTCGTCGTGGGCGCGGCGCAGCGCCTCCTCGGAGCGCTTGCGCTCGGTGATGTTGCCGGCAATGGCCAGTACCGCCTTGACCGTGCCGTCCGCGTCCAGCACCGGCACCGATCTCCATAAAAAATGAAGGGGGCCGGTGTCGGCCGGTAAGCTGAACTCGCCTTGGTTCTCCTGACCGCTGGTGAGCACCGGCCGCAGCAGGGAGTCCAGTTCGGCCGCGGTCTCGGCGGGAAGTCCCATTTCCCAGACCGTCTTGCCCAGGAAGTCGGCGCCGTCCAGGCCGCATAAGGAGCTCAGGGCGGGGTTGACGTAGAGGTGGCGCAGTTCCAGGTCGTGAAGCGCGATGCAGTCGGGGCTGCTCTCCGACAGGACCCGGAAGCGCTCCTCGCTCTCGTGCAGGGTCTGCATGAGAGCGTCCCGTTCCCGAAGGGCGCGGGCCTGGTTGATGTTGCTGTAGCCCAACTGGGAGATGAGTTCGGTCAACTTCACGAAATAGCGCATGCCCGCGTCGAGCCTCTCCCGGCTCAGGCGCGGCGCGCGCTCCAGGGCGGCCAGATAGGCGCCCTCCTCGAAGCCGTTGCTGCGGGCCTGGGCGCGGAACAGTTCGTAGTCCAGCGGCTCGTCGTCGAAGAAGAACTGCCCGGAGAAGAGGTTGCCCAGATGCCGGTCCCCGACCATGATCGGGGTCGCCACATCCCACATGTTGTTCTTGCACTTGTAAAGCCTGAATTCCCCGGGCGCTATGCCCAGGGTGAGTTTCAGATCGCTCTCCAGGCAGTTGCTCTGCGTCTCCGGGTGCGCTCGATGGAACTGCGTGCAGATATCCTGCCACCCTTTGCCGACCAGCACGCGGCCTTGGAGATCGAGGATGGCGAAGGGGATGGGGATCAGTACATAAAAATCGTCGACCAGCGACTGGATGGCCCGGATGTCGATGACGTCCCCGAGTTCCAGGGCGTCCGCTTCCAGGGCGAGCCGGCAATCGCTTCGCGGGCCGCCGCGCCGGCCGTTGTGCGACGGCGGGCCCTTTCGAGTTCCCTTGGCGCTGCCGGTTCCGTTGAGCGAAGCTGCGGCTGCCGCGTCGGCATGTCGTTGGCTGCAGTCGCAGCGCTCGTTTGTCATCGCTTCCCCGTTAAGTTGCAGAAGATACCGCGGACGCCGCCCGAAAAAGGAGGCGAGGCGAGAGATAACATACCTGAAAACGCCGCGCAAGGAAAAGGCTTTGTAACTATGCAGCACATTAAAATGTCAGAAAAGAGGCGAGCGAAGGCAAGGTTCGCCCTTGCGGAGCTGGCTCTCCGCGTCCTGTCCGCTTCCTGCGTCTCAAATTGAGACGCGCAGTCTCTCGTTTGAGACGCGCAGTCTCTGCTTGAGACAACCCGTCTCGTCCTGCCTCTCATTAAGTGGCTGGATTTGTGTCGATTGTGGTTCTTTCTCGTGTTTGGCATCGATCTTGCTGAGTGATGTATCAGGACGCAGCGAACGAACATCATCTACAGAGGAGCCAGAACATGAAAACTTTCAGCCAGACGAACCAGCAATCCGCTTGCCAGACCCTTGAGAGCCTGCGCGAAACGATCATAGAGAAAAGCGCCGGGTTGAAGGCAGTGCTTCGCGACCAAAGCCGCAACGCGGCGGAGATCAGTCATCAACTGGTGTACCTCAAGTTTTATGTCACCAGCAGTTTCCGGGTGGAGAAGGAGCTGATGCTGTCGCAGCGTCATTCCGCCGCAGCCGGTCTCAGCGCTCAACAGGAATCGATCAGGAAGGAACTGTGCCGTCTGGTCGATCACTTTTCCGGCGAGCGGGTGGCCATGCCGTTGATCGCCGGCGTCATCGAGCGGCTCCTGGCGGAACTGCAGCAGTATATGTCCCGGCACGATTGCGCGATGTTCGCCCCCCCGACGGAACAACGCCGTCAGCCGGCCACGACCCGGGAAAGGTTTGTCGGCTTGAACAGATCGTTTTTTGCCGGCGGCAACTATTGCACCGCATGAGTTGAGAGCCGGCGCAGCCCCGGCCGGCTGAGAGCGAAGAAACGAAAACAAAGCGAAAACAAAGCTGAAGCAAAGAGGGAGGGTAGGGTCATGAGAATTCAATGGCGACAAGAGCTGACCACGGGCAACTCGGAGGTGGACCAACAGCACCATGAGATGTTCGACACCATCGAGCAATTGATCTGCGCATGCAAGGAAAGAAAGGCGAAAGGCGAGATCCTGCCGCTATTGTCATATTTGAAGCGCTATGTCCGGAATCACTTTTCCTGCGAAGAGTCGTACCAGTCCGAGCACGGCGTCCCCCACCAAAGGGAGCATCAGGAAGAGCACAGGAGCTTCATCCGGCAACTGGAACGGCTGGAGAGCGACTACAGCCGGGAGGGGGCCTCGCTTCCCGTGGTGACCAACTCTTTGATGCTCACCTACGAGTGGCTGACCGGCCACATCATGAAGTCCGATCTCGAGATGGCCCGGGTCGCCCACGGCTCTCAGCGTGCCGACAGCGTCCAGACTGCTCACTAGCACTCAAGTCCAGCATGCGGTTTAGGTGATATATAAACCGGGGCTGGGTGCCAGCCGGAAAAGTGAAGCCAAAGAATCCCGAGGGTCAGCCGGAGGTTGCCATGAAACGTGAGCAAGCTGTCAAGGGAGTCGAAGAAGCGAGACACCAGAGCGGCGAGGAGTTCGGCGGAGGCGAGCAGTTGCTCGCGTTTGCGCACGAGACCGCGCGCGTGGAGGGACTCACCCTGGTGGCCGCCCGGCAACCGGACAAGCAGGCGCAGGACCTGGATAATCTCATCCGCCGGTTCAAGCTCGGCTAAAGGCGGGTCGAGCTTGAACTGTTGCCGTTTCGCTTCGGTAAGGCATACTTGCCGACTGGATCACGTCCGCCGAAGCCCTGGCAAAGGAGGGTTGGGGGAGGGAGAGCTTTGGCGAGCTTTTCACCCTCTCCCCAGCCCCAGCCCTTCCATCAAGGGAGAGGGAGCTTTTGATCCACATCGTCATTTCCCGGGAGGTGCGCTCTGGAGAGACCGCTGTTGATCCCGCTTGCCTCCTTGATCGCCGGGCTGTGCGCGGCGGATTTCCTCGGCTCCACCCCTCCCGCCTGGGCGCTGGCCGCCTTGCTGCTGACCACGCTCGCCTCCTCTTTCACCAAAAGCCGCTATCCCTTCCTGCTCTCGATCGCCTCGCTGTTCTTCGTCTGGGGCGGCGTCTCGCTGGCGCCTTTCCTGAATCCGCCGCCAGGTCTCGCCCGCTTCGCCTCGGAATCGCCGGTGCTGATCGAAGGGGTGGTGGACGAGCGGCCGGAGGGGCTGGCCAACGGGGGAGGGAGGCTCTATCTGCAGGCGGAGCGCCTGCATCTGCCCGCGGGTGCGACGGCCGTCTCGGGGAGGCTCCTGGTGCAGATCAAGGCGGGGCGCCCCCGGCTTTACACCGGCGACCGCATTCTCTTCTCCTCCAAAATCTCCAAGCCCCGCAGATTCGGCATCCCCGGAGAAAGCGACTATCCGCGCCGGCTCGCCTACCAGGGAGTCTTCGCCACCGCCTTCGTCAAGGGGGACGACGACCTTCTGCTGCTGCGCGCAGGCTATGGGTGGCGGCGACGGCTGGATCTGCTGGCCGCCTCTTTGGGACGCTTCGTCTCCGAGCATGCCCCGGGCGAGGAGGGCGCGGTGCTGAAGGCGCTCCTTTTGGGCGACATGGGGGACGTGCCGCAGGAGTTGAACGACGCCTATTCCCGCAGCGGGGTCAACCACATCCTGTCCATTTCCGGTTTTCACGTGGGCATCATCTTCCTGTGCGTCTTCCAACTCCTCTTCCTGGCCGCCCGCGGCTGCGAATGCCTGGCGCTCGCCGTCAACTTGAGGAAGTTGCTGCCGCTCGTCGCCCTGCCGGTGGTGATCTTTTACCTTTTTCTCTCCGGCGCCGCCCCCGCCACCTTGCGAAGCGTGCTGATGATCGCGGCGGTGGTCGGGTCGCTGCAGCTGAAGCGCGAACTGGAACCGGTCAATTCCATCATGCTTGCCGCCTGCCTGATCCTGTTCGTGGCGCCCGAGACCCTTTTCCAGGTCTCCTTCCAGCTCTCCTTCCTGGCCATCTGGGGGCTGGTGGCGTTGGCGCCGCCCTTGGCCGCGCCTTTCGGGCGGGCGCCCAAGGCGGCCCGCTGGCTGTTGCTGCTGCTCGCCGCCTCGACGGCCGCCATCCTGGCGACCCTGGTGCCGGTCGCTTATTACTTTCACCGCGTCTCCTTCATCGGGCTGGCGGCGAATCTGGTGATCGTGCCGCTTATGGGTTACGGCGCGGTGGTGCTGGGATTCGCCGCGCTCTCCCTGAGCCTGGTCGCTCCGTTTCCGGCCGGGGCGCTCTTGAGCGCCGCCGCCTGTCTGGTTCGGCTGTCGGACTGGATCATCCTCCATTTGGCGCGGGCGCCGGTGATAACCTTTTACAACCCGACCCGGCTCGACCTGCTCCTTGCCGGTCTGCTCCTTTGCGCCGTCACCTTCCTGAGGCCCCGGCGCGTCGCCCTGGGCTGCGTCCTGCTTTTGAGCGCGCTCCTCGCGCTGCGCGCCGTCCCGGCTGCCGTGGCCGGAGACGGCTCGCTGCACCTCTACTTCCTGAGCGTGGGGCAGGGAGACGCGGCGCTGGCGAGGCTGCCGGACGGGAAGTGGTTGCTGGTGGACGGCGGAGGGAAGGATGGGGCTCCGGAGTCGCGCGTGGGAGAGCGCCTGATCTTGCCGGCGCTAAGGGCGCTGGGAGTGGGGCGTCTGGACTACCTGGCGCTCTCCCACGAGCACCCGGACCATCTGCAGGGGGTGCTCTACCTCGCCGAAAACTTCGAGGTGGGCGAATTCTGGGAGAGCGGGGTCCCTTCGCAGTCGTACCCCTACCAAAAGCTCAAATGGCTGCTCGCCGCGCGCGGCATCCCGGTGCGCAGGGTGACGGCGGCGCTTCCCCCCTTTGCCGCCGGCGGCGCGCTGGTGGAGCCCCTTTGGCCGCCGACTTCGGATCCTCCCCCCTCCGGGGACGCCAACGACACCTCTCTGGTCTTTCGTCTAAGCCACGGCCGGAATTCGGCGCTTTTCACCGGCGACTTCACCGAGGATTCGGAAGAGCGGCTGCTGGCGCTCGGGGCGTCGCCTGCCGCTTCCCTGCTCAAAGTCGGGCATCACGGCAGCAAATACGCCTCTTCCGAGCCGTTTCTGGACGCGGTGGCTCCCAAGGTAGCCGTGATCTCCGCGGGATATGCCAACAGCTTTCACCTGCCGGCTCCCTCCACCGTGGCGCGGTTGCAAAAGCGCGGCATCCGGGTCTATCGCACCGACCTCGACGGAACCGTGGAGGCGGCCTGTGCGGCGGACGGCGGCTGGGTCGTGTACACGCCGTGGGGGGCATTTTAATTGACACTGCGAAGCCCTATCTGATAGTTTAGAGGTTCTTTTTTGGCCACAGAAGTTTAAGACGCATCCCATTAGCACCCCGAAAGCGCAGGAGATGGTTTCATGGAAAGGATTTTAATAGTCGAAGACGACAGCTTCTTCAGGGGAGTCTTCACCGATCTGCTCAAGGAGGACGGCTATCAGGTCGAGGCGGCGTCTTCGGGAGAACAGGCTCTGAAGATGATCCGCGGCGGCGACTATCAGCTGGTGGTCACCGATCTGATGATGCACGACCTGAGCGGCATGGAAATCCTCTCCGCGGCCAAGAGGCTTGACCCTTCGGTGGACGTGATCATGGTGACCGGGCACGCCAACGTGGAAACCGCCATCTTCGCCCTGAAAAACGGAGCGGTGGACTACCTGATCAAGCCGATCAACCACGACGAATTCCGGCACATAGTGGCGCACTGCATGGAGCAGCGCAAACTTTTGAACGAAAACCAGGAGTTGAAGGGGTTGCTCAGCCTGTTTCAGGTCAGCCAGACCATCGCCAACTGCCTGGATTTGGATCGGATCTATCCGCTGCTGATAGACGCGCTGGCCAAGGAAGTCGGCGCCGGCCGCGGCTTGGGCTACTTCAGCGAAAACGGGCAACTGACGCTGCGCGAGGTGAAGGGGCTCGATGAGGTGCGGGCCTTGCTGCTCGGGCAGGCGGTGCTGGCCGAGTCCGACCTGGTGGAGACCGGCGCCAACATGTTGATCCTGGCGAATTTCCTGGCCGAGGGTGATGATGAGGGCGGAGATGTGAGCGAGGCGATGTGTCTGTACATCAGGCACAAATCGACCCTGCAGGGGGTGGTGATCCTCTTCAACGACCCGGAGACGGCGCTTCCCAAGGAGGTGAACCGCAAACGCATCACCTTCCTGCTGGATCAGGCCTCGCTCGCCCTGGACAACGCGGGGCGCTACAACCTCGCCAAAGACATGCTCTACGTCGACGAGTTGACCGGGCTCTACAACTACCGTTATCTGGAAGTGGTGCTGGATCGGGAGCTGAAGCGCTCGGAGCGGTACGGCTCCAACCTTTCCGTGCTCTTTTTGGACATCGACCTCTTCAAGATGGTGAACGACAACTTCGGGCATCTGGTGGGAAGCGGCGTGCTGCGCGAGATGGGGATGCTTTTGAGAAGAAGCGTGCGCGACGTGGATGCGGTGATCCGCTACGGCGGGGACGAGTACACCGTCGTGCTGGTGGAGACCGGGTTGCACGGCGCGGCGGTGGTGGCCGAGCGCATCAGGAAGATGGTCGAGGCGCACACCTTCGCAACCGGGGACGGGCTCGCCATCAAGCTTACCGTGAGCCTGGGCTACGCCTGTTCGCCTGAAGACGCGAGGACCAAGGGAGAGCTGATGGAGATGGCGGACCGCGCCATGTACCGCGGCAAGGCGGGCGGCAAGAACCTCGCCTTCCACGCCCAGCCCGGCACGGGACCTCTTTAAAAACAAGATTTAACGCAAAGACGCGGAGGCGCAAAGACGCGGAGGAAAAACGGATCTTGGGGTTGCAGTAGATTTTCCTCGTATTCGGTTTGGTTTTTCTTTGCGTCCCCGCGTCTTGGCGTCTTTGCGTTGAAGAATTTGACTTTCCAAGGAGAAGACTAGAGTGGCGATAAACGGTGTTAAAGGGTTCAACGACATACTCCCCGGCGAAGTGGAGAAGTGGCAGCACATCGAGGCGACTGCGCGCCGGGTCTTCGAACTTTACGGCCTCTCCGAGATCAGGATTCCGATCCTGGAGAGCACCGAGCTTTTCAGCCGCTCGATAGGGGACGCGACCGACATCGTCGAGAAGGAGATGTATTCCTTCGTGGACAAGGGGGGGAACAAGGTCACCATGCGCCCGGAGGGAACCGCGTCGGTGATGCGCGCCTTCATCGAGCACAAGATTCACGCCAAGGATCCGGTGGCGCGCCTGTACTATCTGGGGCCGATGTTTCGCTACGAGCGGCCGCAAAAGGGGCGCTACCGCCAGTTCCACCAGATCGGCGCCGAGCTGACCGGCGTCGCGGCGCCCACGGTCGACGCCCACGTGCTCACCATGCTCACCCAGTTCTTCGCCGAGCTCGGCCTCGCCGAGCCCTCGCTGCAGATCAACTCGCTCGGCTGCCCCGCCTGCCGCCCCGTCTACCGGGAAGCGCTCAAGGGGTTCCTGCTGGGGCGGATCGAGCTCCTTTGCGAGGACTGCGTCAGGCGCTACGAGACCAATCCGCTGCGCGCGCTGGACTGCAAGTCGCCCGGCTGCCAGGAGGCGACCAAAGGCGCGCCCTCCATGCTCGATTACCTCTGCACCGACTGCTCCGACCATTTCGCCAAGACCAGGAACTTTCTGGACTTGGCCGGCACCGGCTACAGCATCAACGAGAGGATGGTGCGCGGCCTGGACTATTACACCCGGACCACCTTCGAGATGGTCACCGGCCTGCTCGGCTCCCAGAGCGCCGTGGCGGCGGGCGGGCGCTACGACGGGTTGATCTCGGAGCTGGGCGGACCGCAGCTCCCGGGGATCGGCTTCGCCATCGGGGTGGAGCGGGTCGCGCTGCTCCTGGCGGAAAAGGATTTCAGCCGGCGTCCCGAGCTGTTCATCGCCACCATGGGAGAAAAGGCGCACGCCGAGGCCTTTCGGCTGATGGTGGAGCTGCAGCGAAGAGGCCTGTCGGTGGAGCTTGACTACGAAGGGAAGAGCCTGAAGAGCCAGATGCGGCGAGCCGACAAGTTCAAGTCGCGCTTCACCTTGATCATCGGCGAGGACGAGCTTGGCCGGGGCACCGCGCCCCTGAAGGACATGGACGGCGGCACCCAGGTGGAGGTGGCGCTCGACGCCGCGCTGATACTGAAGCAGGTAAAAGGATAAGTACGTCGAAGGCTTAAAGATAAATCTCGGATCAAAGACTTTAACCACAGAGGTACACAGAGGTACTCAGAGGAAAAGCAAACTAAGACGGGGAAAATCAAAGGCTTAAAAACAAAATCTTGGTTTTGTTTTCCTCTGTGTTACTCTGTTTACCTCTGTGGTTGAAGCTTTACATGATTGTAGGTTTGGGTTTCCTCTGCGTCCTTCGCGCCCCTCCGTGTCCTCCGCGGTGAGGCTTTTAGCTTTTGACTTTCATTGACACGGCCACCCGATTCGTGGCATAGTCGCCCCAACATCTTCGCCGGAAACCTGACGGGAGCCATCTGCAAAAAGGCTCCCTTTGTTGTGTCGCCTCTTCGGCTCCCGCCGCACCTTTTCCCGGGAATTAGCTCATGGAATCAGCAAATTTCGTTCATCTCCACCTGCACTCCCAGTACTCGCTTCTGGACGGCGCGATCCGCATCGGCGACCTGCTCGCCAAGGTGAAGCAGTGCCACATGCCGGCGGTCGCCATGACCGACCACGGCAACATGTTCGGCACGCTCGAGTTCTTCCTCAAGTGCAAGGAGAAGGGGATCAAGCCGATCATCGGAAGCGAGGTCTACATCGCCCCGCAGTCGCGCCACCTGAAGCAGCCGGCCACCAACGTCGACCCGGTGACGAGCTACCACCTGATCCTCTTGTGCGAGAACATGGTCGGCTTCAAAAACCTCTCCTACCTCACCTCGGCCGGCTACAAGGAGGGGTTCTACCGCCGCCCCCGCATCGACAAGGAGCTGCTCGCCACCCACAGCGAGGGGCTGATCGTGCTCTCCGCCTGCCTGCAGGGGGAGGTCGCCTACCTTTGCGGCCGCAACAAGATGGACGAGGCCAAGGCGGCGGCCTCCTGGTACGCGGAAACTTTCCCCGGCAGCTACTACATCGAACTGCAGGAAAACACCCTCCCCGAGCAGGACATCGCCAACCGCCGGCTGATGGAGGTCGCCCGCGAACTCGACCTGCCGCTGGTCGCCACCAACGACTGCCATTATCTGAACAAGGAGGACTCCAAGGCCCACGAGATCCTGCTCTGCATCCAGACCGGCAAGACCATGAGCGACCCCTCCCGGATGCATTTCTCCGCCAACGAGTTCTACGTGAAGACCCCGCAGGAGATGGCGGCCGCCTTCCACTACGCCCCGGAGGCGCTCGCCAACACGGTGAAGATCGCCGACCGCTGCGAACTCCAATTCGACTTCAAGACCTACCACTTCCCGGCCTACACCCCCGCCGAGGGGCTGACGCTCGACCAGGAGCTGGAGCGCGAGGCGGTCGAGGGGCTGAAGGAGCGCCTGAAGGCGGTGCGCCTCAAGTACCCGAACCTGACCGAGGAGGACGAGAAGGGATATTGGGCGCGCCTGCAGATCGAGCTGGACTGCATCAAGCAGATGGGCTTTCCCGGCTATTTCCTGATCGTCGCCGACTTCATCAACTGGGGCAAGGACCACGGCATTCCGGTAGGTCCCGGGAGGGGTTCGGCGGCCGGCAGTCTGGTCGCCTACGCCATCAAGATCACCGACATAGATCCCATCCCCTACAACCTGCTGTTCGAGCGTTTCCTGAACCCGGAACGCATCTCCATGCCCGATATCGACGTCGACTTCTGCCAGGACCGCCGCGAAGAGGTGATCCAGTACATGGTGGAGAAGTACGGCCGCGACCGGGTCTGCCAGATCATCACCTTCGGCACCATGGCGGCGCGCGGCGTGATCCGCGACGTGGGGCGCGCCATGGACCTCCCCTACGGCGACGTGGACCGCATCGCCAAGCTGGTGCCGGAGGTGCTCGGCATCACCCTGGAGAAGGCGCTTCTGCAGGAGCCGAAGCTGAACGAACTGGCGGCGGCGGACGCGCGGGTGAAAGAGGTGCTCGCCGTGGCGCTCAGGCTGGAAGGGCTCGCCCGCCACGCCTCCACCCACGCCGCCGGCCTGGTGGTCGCGCCCAAGCAGATGGAGGAGTACTGCCCGGTCTACAAGGACCAGAAAAGCGGCTCGCTCACCACCCAGTACTCGATGAAGTACGTGGAGAAGATCGGCCTGGTGAAGTTCGACTTCCTGGGCTTGAAGAACCTGACCGTGATCGACAACGCCGTCAAGCACGTGCGCGTGGGGAAGGTTCCCGATTTCGACATCTCGCTTTTGCGCGACGACGACGAGGAGTCCTACAAGCTCTTGCAGTCCGGCAACACCACCGGCGTCTTCCAGCTGGAGTCGAGCGGCATGAAGGAGCTCCTGGTCAAGCTCAAGCCCTCCTGCTTCGAGGACATCATCGCCGTTTGCGCCCTCTACCGCCCGGGTCCCCTGGGAAGCGGCATGGTGGACGACTTCATCGAGAGAAAGCACGGGCGCAAGCAGACGGTCTACGACCTGCCGCAGCTGGAGCCGATCCTCAAGGACACCTACGGGGTCATCGTCTACCAGGAACAGGTCATGCAGATCGCCCGCTCGCTGGCCGGCTATTCGCTCGGGGGCGCCGACCTCCTGCGCCGCGCCATGGGCAAGAAGGACGCCGAGCAGATGGCCAAGGAGCGCGACAAGTTCCTGGAAGGGGCGGCAGCACTCAAGCTCGACCTGAAGAAGTCGGCGGCGATCTTCGACCTGATGGCCAAGTTCGCCGAATACGGCTTCAACAAGTCGCACTCCGCCGCCTACGCCCTGGTCGCCTACCAGACCGCCTATCTGAAGGCACACTACCCGGTGGAATTCATGGCCGCCCTCCTGACCGAGGACATGGGCAACACCGACAAGGTGGTGAAGAGCATCGGCGACTGCCGGGAGATGGGGATCGAGGTGCTCCCTCCCGACATCAACCTCTCCAACCGCTCCTTCCGCGTGCTGGAAAAGGCGATGCGCTTTGGACTGGGCGCCGTCAAGAACGTGGGAGAGGGGGCGATCGAGGCGATCATCGAGGCGCGCGGCGAGGAGCCTTTCGTCGACCTCTACGACTTCTGCGAGCGGGTCGATTTAAGAAGGGTGAACAAACGGGTAGTGGAGGCGCTGATCAAGTGCGGCGCCTTCGACTCCACCGGCGGCAGGCGCTCGCAGTTGATGGCCGTGCTGGAGGAGGCGACCGCGACCGGACAACGGGTGCAGCAGGAGCGCGAGAGCGCCCAAGCCTCGCTCTTCGGAGCGGCCGAAATCGTGCGCGGCGCGGGTGGCGGCGCGGGCGGCACGCGGCTCCCCGACATCCCCGAGTGGGACGAGAAGTATCGGCTCGGCTGCGAGAAGGAGGCGATCGGCTTCTTCATCACCGGCCATCCGCTCGACCGCTACGTGGCCGACATGAAGCGCTTCTCCACCGTGGACAGCTTCTCGATCCTGGAGGCGAAGGAAAAGAGCGAGGTGAAGATCTGCGGCGTCTCCACCGGCCTTAAGGAGATCATGACCAAGAAGGGGGACCGGATGGCCTTCATCTCCCTTGAGGACCTCTCCGGCTGCGTCGAGGTGGTGGTCTTCTCCGACGTCTACGCCAGGTGCTCCGAGCTTTTGAAAAGCGACGATCCCATCCATGTGACCGGCGCCGTCGAGCAGGGAGAGAAGGGGGCCAAGGTGATGGCGAGCGAGATCGTCTCCCTGCGCGATCTGAACGAGAGGGAGACCCGGCGGGTGAATTTCACCATCGACGCCCAGGGCGCCGACTCGGGAAAGCTCGACAACCTGAAGGGGATACTCTCCCGCTATCGGGGGGCCTGCCGCAGTTTCCTGCATCTGGACATAGAGAACGGCTCGCGCGTCACCATAAAGCTTTCGGACATCTACAAAGTGGCGGCGAGCGAAGAATTAACAGTGGAAGTGAGCAATCTGTTCGGCTATAATGCCGTCTCATTCGAGTAACGGCGACGACATATTATTTCGTTCAAACAAGGAGATAGAGATATATGGGACTGCAACAGACCTACCTCGATTTCGAGAAGCCTCTGGCCGAGCTGGACAAGAAGATCCAGGAGCTGTTGAGTTTCACCACCGGCGGCATCGATCTCACCTCCGAAGTGGCGAAGCTCGAGCGCAAGGCCGATGAGATGCGCGAGGAGATGTTCAGCAATCTGAGCCGCTGGCAGACGGCCCAGGTCGCACGCCATATCAACCGTCCCTTCACCCTTGATTACCTGAGGCTGATCTTCACCGAATTCGTGGAACTGCACGGCGACCGCAATTTCGGCGACGACCACGCCATCGTCGGCGGGCTGGCCAAGCTGGACGGCGAGCCGGTCATGGTGATCGGGCACCAGAAGGGGCGCGACACCAAGGAAAAGGTGTTTCGCAATTTCGGCATGCCCAACCCCGAGGGGTATCGCAAGGCCCTGCGCCTGATGGAGATGGCCGAGCGCTTCCGGCTTCCCATCGTCACCTTCGTCGACACCCCGGGCGCCTTCCCCGGCATCGGCGCCGAAGAGCGCGGCCAGGCCGAGGCGATCGCCAGGAACCTTAGGGAAATGTCGCGGCTGACCGTCCCCATCATCGTGGTGATCACCGGCGAGGGGGGCTCCGGCGGCGCGCTGGCCATCGCCGTCGGCGACCGGATACTGATGCTGCAGCACTCCGTTTACGCCGTTATCTCCCCCGAGGGGTGCGCCGCCATCCTCTGGTCCGACGGCACCAAGGGCGCCCAGGCCGCCGAGGCGCTGAAGCTGACCGCCAAGGACATCCTGGAATTGGAGGTGATCGACGAGATCGTCGCCGAGCCCGCCGGCGGCGCCCACCGCGACCATGCGGCGACCGCGGCTTCCCTGCACGAGGCCCTGACCCGCAACCTGGCCGAACTGAAGCGGATCCCGGCCGAGGAACTGATCGAGCAGCGCTACCAGAAGTTCAGAAAAATGTCGCGGTTCGCGGAATAGGGGCGGCGCTCAGCGAGGGAGAAGCAGCGACGGAGGCTGATGGATGACGGATCAAGAAACTATGCATGAGATAGTGCAACGGCTGGTTTCGGCTGCGCATCCCGAACGGATCATTCTTTTCGGGTCCCGAGCCAGACAAGAGGCTCAGCAGGATTCGGATGTCGATCTGCTGGTGATCGAGAGCGAACCGTTCGGTCCCTCGCGTAGCAGACTGTCGGAGATCGGCCGGCTTGAATCAGTCATTGGCAGGCTATCGGTAGCAACGGACCTTTTGGTCTACAGCCATGGCGAAGTTGAGCGTTGGCGGAATTCGCCTCGACACGTGATTTGCAGGGCGCTGCGCGAGGGGCGTGTAGTCTATGCCCGACACTGACAGCGGATAAAGCAGAAGGGGACCAAGCGTTTTTTTAATCCACATATGCGGTCATGGTTGCCGCCGCCAAACGGATCTCGTTGTTGGTGTAACCGGCGGCAACCAAGATCTTCACGAACTGGGAACCTATCATCGGCGGACGTTCATGCACGTCAACCGCCGCCTCCAACGCATTCCAATCTTCCGCAAGCACTTTAATCATTTCTATCTCCTTCCACCTCACCGGACTGTTGATGGTTTTACCATTGAGCAGGCGAACCGGTCAAGGCATAACACTTAACACTTCCAAACATGTCGATCGGTTGATGCCAGGGCAAGCTTGGAAAAGCCGCAAAGACGCCGGAAGAGGACGAACCGGCGCACCCTCCCGGGCAAGATTAGCCTGCAAGAACATTATAAACTGCCTACTTGCCATAAATCCCTAAAGGCCGCTCAGTTCTCTGACGATGAAAAGACATTAGCCTCGCAGTCGGAAAATGACCATACCACCTTGTCTTTTATTGCCTGATTCAATTTCAACAGGAGAAGCTAATGTTTAAGAACATGAAAATTGCCATGAGACTCGGACTTGCAAACGGAGTAATACTTCTCTTTCTCGCCGGATTGATCTGGGTAAGCATCGCGAACATGGCTAAGATCCAGGCGAATCTGGAGAAAATCGTCAAAACCAACAACGTTCGCATCGAGCTTGGCAGTGAAATGTCCAATTGCGTCACGGAGGTGTCGATCAACCTGCGCAACATCCTGATCGACCCGCAAATAGAGAAACGGCAGGAATACGTGAAGCGGATCGCCGATTTGCGGGGAAAATACGGCGAAGCGTTCAAGAAGGTCGTTGAACTGACCCCGAAGGACGACGAGAAGGCGCTCGGGTTGATCGGCAAGGTCAGCGCCGCTTTGGACCTGGCACGGTCGCTGAACTCCAGGGTGATCGACCTGGCATTGGCCGGCAAGGATGCCGAGTCGATTCAGCTTTTGAACAAAGACGCCCGCCCGGCGGTCAGGGCCTGGATAAACAGCGTCGAGGAACTGGGAAACCACTCGAAGGAACGCAACAAGATGCGCTATGAAGAGTCGGTGACCGCGTACCGACATGCCTGCAACCTGATGTTCGGGCTCGCAGCCTTGGCGCTGACTCTTGGGCTCGTCATCACCTTTTTGCTGGCCCGCTCGATCACTCGACCTTTGCTGTTGGCGGTACACCTGGCCGAAAAACTCTCCCAGGGCGACTTGACCGTCAACGTCGAGTCGAAGACCACCGACGAGACGGGACTGCTCCTGACAGCCCTTAACGTGATGATCGTCAAACTGAAGGAAGTTGTCTGCGATGTAAAAAGCGCCAGCGACAACGTTGCGGCTGGGAGCGTGCAGATGTCCTCAGGATCCGAAGAACTCTCCCAAGGGGCGACCGAACAGGCGGCGGCGGCCGAGGAAGCGTCGGCAAGCATGGAGCAGATGGCAGCCAACATCAGGCAGAACGCGGACAACGCCATGCAGACCGAGAAGATCGCCATAAAGTCCGCGGCGGACGCCAAGGAAGGCGGAGATGCGGTCATGAAAACCGTCGTTGCCATGAGAGAGATAGCCTACAAAATCAACATCATCGAAGAGATCGCCCGTCAGACCAACCTATTGGCGCTGAACGCTGCTATTGAGGCCGCGCGCGCCGGGGAGCACGGCAAAGGGTTTGCGGTCGTTGCCAGCGAAGTGCGAAAACTTGCCGAGAGAAGTCAGAAAGCCGCGGCGGAAATCAGCGCTCAATCCGCCAGCAGCGTCGATATTGCCGTGAAAGCCGGCGAACTGCTGACCAAAATGGTGCCCGACATCCAGAAAACGGCAGAATTGGTGCAGGAAATCAGCGCCAGCAGCAAAGAGCAGGACACCGGCGCCGGGCAGATAAACAAGGCGATTCAGCAGTTGGATCAAGTGATCCAGCAAAACGCCTCCGCCTCCGAGGAGATGTCGTCGACCGCCGAGGAACTGGCCTCCCAGTCCGAACAGTTGCAAGAAACCATCGACTTCTTCAAAATCGGGGAGGGCGCTCGCAGATCCACCCGTTTGCCCGGCAAACCCCAGGCCAGGCCGACATTCAAAAAAACGGCCATAGCTATCGCCAAGAATCCGCGTCCCGGCTATGCCGGCAGTGCCCCAGTTTCGGGTGCGAACTTGCAGATGCAGACCGACGACGAGTTTGAAACCTTCTGAAACGTCGAGTCGACGCCTATCAGGAATTGGTTCCTCCCTGATAGGCGCCGACACGGCGGCGCATGACGCTCCGCAGTCCAAGCTTTTCGAAATTTCGTCGATCCTGACCAGTCCCCTCCCCGCCGCACGCACCCACTCCAATATTATTAATAAATTATAATGTAACTTTACTTCCATTGCTGAATCCTTTAAGTCCTCGTATTTCCTGAATAATTTCATGTCGCCTCGGCTGGTTCGGCAAAATGGTAATAAAATTACCATTTTGCCCATATTTGTATCTATCCGAATGAAATGAATAATTTCGGGCAATGGTAATTTTATTACCATTTGATGTGCGACCCTCCATTATTATTTCTTTTGAAACCGCAAGTTGACTCGTGTATAGGTGGATTCGCCGTTTTTTGGAGAACGTCGTTTTGTCGAGGCTCCAGGGAGAAAACAATGGGTAAGAACATCGTGCTGTGCTCCGACGGAACCGGCAACCAGGATGTCAAGAACCGCGGCACCAACGTCTTCAAACTCTACGAAGCGGTGGACATCCAAGGGCACAAGACGGAAGGGTGCGCGCAACAAGTGGCCTTTTACGACGACGGGGTCGGGACGGCGAACGCCTTCGCCAAGGTGGTCGGCGGGGCCTTCGGCTGGGGGTTTTCCCGCAACGTGAAAAAGATGTACCGCGAACTGGTGAACGTCTACGAAGCGGGAGACAAGATATTTCTTTTCGGGTTCAGCCGCGGGGCCTACACGGCGAGGGCGCTGGCCGGATTCATCCAGTACTGCGGGGTCATGGATGCGAGTCACTACGGCGATTTGCCGCGCAAGGAACTAACCGACCAGATAAACAGGAGTTGGGACGCGTTCAGCAAAATCGCCTTCACCAACGCCGATGCCAAGGAGCGTAGAGGCAAAATCCATTCCGCGCCGATCGCCGAGCGACGCGAAGCCGCCATAGCCCGCCGCAAGCAGAACCACGCGGTGATAGTCAATCCCGACGACAGCATCGACGTAGCCTTCGTCGGCGTTTGGGATACGGTCGGAGCCATAGCGACCCCTTTCGACGGCTTGCGGGATTTCATCAGCCGCTACATCCATCCGATCTGGTTCGCGGACAATACCTTGGGGTCCGAGGTGGGACGCGCCTGCCACGCCTTGGCCCTCGACGAAGAAAGGCGCACCTTCCATCCGGAATTGTGGAACGAGCAAGACGGCGCCGACCAGCGCGTCAAGCAGGTATGGTTCTCCGGCGTGCATTCCAACGTGGGAGGAGGCTACTCCAAACAGGGGATGTCGCTTGTGACGCTGGATTGGATGATGAACGAGGCGCGAAAGGCCGGTCTGCTGTTCATCGACACCGATCTTTATTTTGTTCACAAGCACCAGGACGTGCATGACAAACTCTACGACTCCCGCGCAGGTTTGGCGGTTTACTACCGGTGGTCGCCGCGGGATCTGGGCGAGCTGTGCGCAGAACACAAGATCGTCGCGCCGAAAATTCATATCAGCGTGTTCGAGAGGATAGCGAACGGCACCACCGGCGAGAACGGCATCGACACCTATTCGCCGGGAAACATACCCTTCAATCTGGAGGTCGACGCCTCCGGCAGTATCGGTTCCTGGCCCAGTGCCACGGTCGCCGCCCAAATCCCGTCGCTTATGCGATCACAGATGGCCGCAGGCGGAAAAACCTCCTTGCTGGCGGACATGAGTGAAGTGGTGCAGTCGGGAAAGAGATCCTATTATGCTTTCCTTTTGGTGACGTTCATAGCCCTGCTGGCCGTGGTTTTAGCCGGCCTCAGGGTGCTGTGCGGGCACTCGCGCTACGACTGTTACGCCTGGGGCGCGGGGGGCGCGCTGTTTTTCGTCCTTGGCAGCGTCGCCGTTCATGGCTGGTCCACCAGCGTCGATAGCGCCCTCAACAAGAAGTACGCGGAATTCTGGCACCGATGCCGAAGGGAATTACGCAACAAGATGTTCGTATTCCCCGGAGGTCCCCCGTGTTCGCCCTAGTCGTGAAGGTCGCATTGATGGTTTCCCTGCCGCTGGTCGTGTTCCTGGCCGGGTCGCGGCTCATGGCAAAGGTGAGCAAACAAGAGCACGTTCTCCAAAGGCTGAGCCGACTACCCGACCCCGACGATCGGAAGCTCTTGAACAAGCGCTTTGGCGGATACGACGCTGCCGCGGTTGCTCGTCACTGGGGAGCGCTCGACATAACCGCATTAGGCGACCAAAGGTGGGCATTGGAAATGGACCTGCTGTTTCCGGTTTGCTATGGCGCCGCCTTTCTTGCCAGCTTGCTTTTCGCCTGGGCGACACTGGGCAGACCCTTTGACTTCTACTGGCTGCTGGCTCCCGTCGGGGTCACCATCCTTGCCGATTGGACCGAGAACACCTTTCAGCAGGTGCAGCTTCAGCGGTACACGGAAGACCCCGCGTCCGGCTTGCAGCCCGGCTTCGTCCAGATAGCAAGCGCGGCGACGATGATCAAGTTGGGCAGTTTTTCCGCGATGATACTTCTTCTGGCAGCGCTCTTGTTTCGCTTGCTGGCTGGATAGATCAGGCCGGCATAGGCGGACTCTGCTGAAACCTGAGGAGATGTAACAAGGGGGGAAGGAACATGGCGCCAGGAGTTTATCTTCGGTTTAGCCGCATGCAGGTCGCGTATCGGAGCACCACACTGCTGCTGATTTTCTTTGCCGCACTCTCAGGTTGCGCCCTCGATAAACCACATCGTCCTTATCCCGAGAACTCGAGTCAACCAGGGAGTAGTCTCGTAACTCCTCCCCCGGAAGAGTGCACCAGTGTTTGCAGCAACCCCGCCGATCCTCGCGAAGAACCTTCCTGCAAGATAACCTGCAGCGGGACCTCTCCCGCCGAAAACCACAGGTTCGAAAACTTCAGCTCGAACCACGTATCGTTGGCCAAGGGGAACTACCTCGTTGGATACGTCGAGTTCGACGACCAGGGGTGGTTCCACGACAAGCGGCAGCGCAACGTGATCTTCGACGCCATAGCCAACGACCGCGAGGCATACCGCAAGCAGACCAAGAAGGACCGGCAATATTTAGTCACCGTTTTCGCGCACGGCTGGAAGCACAACGCCAGCGGCAGCGACCAGAACGTGAAGGAATTCAACAAGCTTCTGGAGCGCCTGGACGTCCAGGAGCAGCTTCTCTCCCGCAAAGAGAACAGGGACGCGCGTAAGGTGGTGGGCATCTACCTCGCTTGGCGCGGCGCTTCCCTGAAAATACCCCTGCTCGAAGACCTGACCTTCTGGAACCGCAAAAACGCCGGGGAGCGGGTCGGCGACCGTTCAGCGAAGCAGTTTTTGATGGAGATCAACAACCTTCGGGCCAACCTGAACGGTTGGAAGGAAAGCGATAACCTGGCCAGTTCCAGTCAGACCCAGCTTATCCTGATCGGGCACAGCTTCGGCGGGCTCCTCATGTACCACGCCCTCCATACCGAGCTTATGGATCGCGAACTGCACGTGGAGCTGAAAAAGGACGGCAAGTTCGGCTTCGATACCGCGAAAAGTTTTGGAGACTTTATCCTGCTCGTGAACCCCGCTTTCGAGGGTTCTGCCTACGAGCCCCTTTTTGAGGCTGCGAAGTCGCGCTGTTTCCCCGGACAAGAGCGCCCCATCATGGCCATCGTCACCTCGAAGAGCGATTGGGCGACAGGGATCGCCTTCCCGCTAGTGAACCGTTTGGTTAATAGTTTCCAGAAACTCGTGGGTTCCATCGCCGTGTAACCATCCGATTCTTCGATACCACAAGGCGGAATTGTCGCGGAAACACCGAACAATTAGTGGAATGAACTAACCGCACAGTCCACTAG
>CAIYDQ010000176.1 GCA_903925075.1 uncultured Geobacter sp. | reverse complement strand
GTCAGCGGCGACACTCGCGTCTGGGGTATTTAGCCCCTGCCGTATTTACACAGAACTTCAACATTCAACTGGCAGCCGCTTGAGATGGGTGTGTCCATTATTGACAGGACACCTCAGCTTGTCCGTTAATGTAGAAATCAAGACAGGAGATCGGCGGATTATTGAGTATGTACTCAGCCCCTTGATGCAGCACAAGCACGAGAGCATCAACGAGCGTTGATTTCCCGCCAGCCGTCGTGGGAGCTATTATGGAAATTTGTGCGAGCCCGGATTTAACTTTTGGCGGTTTCCGTGGCCGCTTTGTTAAAGTGCAGGCTCGACCGGCCCGGGCGCCTCTTCCCGGGCGGACGCCTCGCGCGCCTTGAGGCTCGCCTCGATGGCGGCCAGCCGCTTGTCCATCTCTTCGATCACCGCCAGCGTGCGGTCCACGCGCCCCTTGATGTTGAAGATCACGAAGGGGAGTATGAACCAGATCACGGTCAGGAAAAAGCCGATGATGGAGAGCATCATCATGAAACCTCCGAAGACTTCCATACCCCCTCCGTTCATGAATTCGCCTGTTTGTTCCGTGTCTGCTCCAAAGCCCTCGCCAACTGGTCGGGACAGGAGGTATCTCCCTGGCAGGCGATCCCTTTCAGCCGCCTGATGGCCTCCTCGACCGCCATGCCGCGCACCAGGGCCGCGACCGCTTGCGTGTTGCCGGCGCAGCCGTCCACGAAGCGGGCGTCGACGATGACGCCGTCCTCTATCTCGATGTCGATCCGGGTAGCGCAGCTCCCGAAGGTGTCGTAGCTCAACTGCATCCGTTCGTGTCTCCTTGGGAAAAGGGGTAGGGGAGGGTCAGGGCCTGCGCCACCGTGAGTCGCTCCGGCCCCGGACGGCCGGCGAGGTACACCGCGCTGATCGCCGACAGCATGGCGTTCAGGCGCTCCAGATCGATGACGTCGCTGCCGGGTATGCTGGAGAGGCCGCGGAAATTCTCCGGACAGAAGTCCACGCCGTTGGCGCCGTCGCGGTGTATCAAAAGCGGCAATCCGTGGGTGCGGCAGATGATGGGGCGCGCCCGGTACAGCAGACAGAGCTCGTCGTGGAGCAGGGGGCAGGGGGCGTCGGGACCGGCAGGTTGCGCCCTCCGTGCTATGAAGGCGGCCTCGGCTTCGGGGAGCGCGTGCAGCGCCTCTCTCAGGGCCGCCGCCTCGACGGCGCATATGGAAAGGTGGCGGCAACAGGCGTCGCATCCGGGACGGCAGGAGATCTCGGCGCCGAAGCGCTCCGCGGTCCGGCTGCAAAGCCGGTCCACGCGGTCTAAGAGCGCCAGGTAGTTCCGGAAGTCTGGCATCTAGCCTTCCGTACCGCGCAGCATTTTGGAGAAGGATTCCATCAGGTCCTTGTTCAGGTAGAAGTAAGGTTTTTCGATTGTGCCGCTGAAGCCGAAGGTGCGATAATTAACCATGACGGGATCGTCGGTGCGACCGCTGGAGACGTACCCCTTGGCTGCCGGGTCGATTTCCAGAAGCCGCCTCATCGCTTCCTCGCCCCCCATCCCGCCGGGGATGTTCAGGTCCAGTATCACCGCGGCGAAGGGATGCCCCGCCTGGTGGTGCTGACGATAGATCTCGACCGCCTGCGAGCCGTCGTTGGCGAAATCCACCTGGAAACCGTACCTCTTGAGGGTCTCGCCGGCGACGTAACGGACCATCTCGTCGTCGTCCATGATGAGCACCTTGGCGGCTGTTTGCTGAGCGTCGTCGGCCATGAGCGGGCACCCGAATGAAGGGTTGTGAAGCTGGTGAACGGGTAACGAAACGGGTTAAGGTAGATATTTACATCTGCGACGATTACATCTATAACGTGTATGCTCCCCACTGGCAAGCGACTTTTTTTCATGTGAGGATGAATGTTGTAGAGGAGAATGGCGAATGGCAAAGGCGAAGTCGCCGGTCACGGCGGCGATCAGGGTATTGCGGCAGGCGGGGGTCTCTTTCCAGGAGCACCCGTACCAGTATCAGGAGAAGGGGGGGACTGCGGCCTCGGCTCGGGAGCTGGGCGTGGACGAGCAAAGCGTGGTGAAGACGCTGATCATGGAGGATGAGCGCAAAGAGCCGCTGGTGGTGCTGATGCACGGCCACTTGCAGGTTTCCGTCAAGGAGCTGGCCCGCGCCATCGGCGCGAAAAGCGTCGCTCCCTGCGCGCCGGAGACCGCCCAGCGCCATTCCGGTTACCTGGTAGGCGGGACCTCGCCCTTTGGCACCAAGAAAAAGATGCCGATCTATCTTGAGGAGAGCATCCTGGCGCTCCCCCTGATCTACATAAACGGCGGCAGCCGCGGGTTTCTGGTTTCCATGAGCCCCGGCGAGCTGATGAGGGTGCTGGCGCCGGTGCCGGTCAAGGTGGGAATCTAGCGGGAGGCGCATCATGAAGCTGGCAAAGCAATTACAACAGGGTGCGCAGTGGCTGAGCGAGGCGCAGGCGCTGATCATCGCCGCGGGCGCCGGCATGGGGGTCGATTCGGGGCTGCCGGACTTTCGCGGCGACAGCGGCTTCTGGCGGGCCTATCCCCTCTACGAAAAGCTCGGCATAAACTTCGTCGACGCCGCCAATCCCGAGCACTTCGAGCGCGATCCCCATTTCGGCTGGGGTTTCTACGGGCACCGCACCAACCTCTACCGGGAAACGGTCCCCCATCAAGGCTTCCAACTGCTGCTACGCTGGGTCGAGCGCCTGGGGCTGGACTTTTTCGTGGCCACCTCCAACGTGGACGGCCAATTCCAGAAGGCGGGTTTTTGCCAGGACAATATCCTGGAGTTTCACGGCTCCATTCACTATCTGCAGTGCACCAGGCCCTGTTCCGGGAAAATCTGGGACAACCGCGAGAGCTTCCGGATCGACACCGAGACCATGAGGGCCGACTACATCCCCGTTTGTTCCCGTTGCGGCGAGGCCGCCCGCCCGAACATACTGATGTTCGGGGATTACAGTTGGCTGGGGGATCGCACGCAGCGCCAGGAAGAGCGCTTCCGAACCTTCCTGAGGCGCCACAACGGCAAGAAGATCGTGGTCGTGGAACTGGGCGCAGGCACCGCCGTCCCGACCGTGCGGGCCATGAGCGAGCGTGTGGGCGCCTTTGACCAGGCGCGCGTGATCAGGATCAACCCCCGCGAGCCGCAGATCGAGCATCCGCACCTCTCGCTTCCCTGCGGCGCGCTGGAGGGGTTGCGCGCTTTGCTTGACGGCGGCGCCCGGGGGGAGGGGAAGTCCCCCGCAAACGCTTGAGTCCAGGGCCGCCTTCTCCCCGTCAGGGGAAGGGGGGGATCATATCGCAGAAAATCAGGAGTGGAAACGAATGAGAACTTCTTCCCGCACTCAGGGATCGGTGCTGCTGGTCGACGACGAGGAGCAGATCCTCGTCACCGGCCGTCTCAACCTGGAAATCGGCGGCATCTCCGAGGTGCTGACGCTCAGCGACAGCCGAGAGGTGCTGCCGCTACTCGCCGCCAGACCGGTGTCGGTGATGGTGCTCGACCTGACCATGCCGCACCTCTCGGGGATGGAACTGTTGGCGAAGATCGCGCGCGACTACACCCACATCCCGGTGATCGTGATGACGGCCAACGACGAGATCAGCACCGTGGTCGACTGCATGAAGCTCGGGGCCTTCGATTACCTGGTCAAACCGGTCAGCGCCCGACGCCTGGAGACCAGCGTCAAGAAGGCGCTGGAGCACTGCGCGCTGTCGGGGGAACTTTCCTCGCTGAAGCACCGCCTTTTGACCGGCAGCCTCGACCATCCGGGCGCCTTCGCCTCGATCGTCACCGGCAACGCCAAGATGCGGGCGCTCTTCCAGTACGCCGAAGTGGTCGCCTGCAGCCCGCAGCCGATCATCATCACCGGCGAGACCGGGGTGGGGAAGGAGCTGGTGGCGCGGGCGATCCACGCACTGAGCGGCTGCAAGGGTGATTTCGTGGCCCTGAACGCGGCCGGGTTGGACGACGCCATGTTCTCCGACGCGCTCTTCGGCCACAAGAAGGGGGCCTACACCGGAGCGGACCAGGCCCGGGAGGGGCTGATCGCACGGGCGGCGGGCGGCACCCTGTTCCTGGACGAGATCGGCGACCTGAACCACATGTCCCAGGTGAAACTGCTGCGCCTGTTGCAGGAGAAGGAGTACTACCCGGTCGGCTCGGACGTCACCAGGAAAAGCGACGCCCACATCGTGCTCGCCACCAACCGGGACCTGCAAAAACGGATCGAGGAGGGGAAGTTCCGTAACGACCTGTACTATCGTCTCTGCGGCCACCAGATCCAGATTCCGCCCCTGCGCGAACGCAAGGACGACCTGCCGCTGCTCCTGGAGCACTTCATCCGGCTGATGGCCGCCAACCTGGGCATCGCCCCGCCGAGCTATCCGAAGGAACTGGTCTCCCTCCTGGATACCTATCATTTTCCCGGCAACGTGCGCGAGTTGCAGGGGATGGTGAACGACGCGGTCGCCTGCAGCAAATCCAGGATTCTATCGCTGGAGCCTTTCCGCCGCAGTATCGCCATCGATCAAAGCCAACCGGTGCCGATGCCCGCCTCTGCGGGAGGGGAGTCGCCACAGCAGATGCTGGAGGCGATCTGGGGGCACTTCCCGACCCTGGACGAGGCAGAGGACCTGCTGATCGGCACCGCCTTGCAGGCCGCCCAGGGAAACCAGGGGATCGCCGCCAGCATGCTCGGCCTGAAACGCCAGACCCTCAACATGCGCCTGAAGACCCGCAAGGGGTAGTCGCACGCCCAGGTGGCCGGCGGCAGTTTCCGCCGGCGCCGCCGGGGCGCCGTGGTCAGCGCCATCTCTGCCGGTGCACGACGGTTAAACTTTGGGTTTCCGGATCCGCCTGTCCTGCCTGCGCCGCCTGAGCCGCCTGCACTCCTTGAACTCCCTGCACTCCTTGAACTCCTTGAACTCCTTGAACTCCTTGAACTCCTTGAACTCCTTGAACTCCTTGAACTCCCGAAACGCCTCGCATCCCCGCGACCCCTTGGAAGGTCAATGTCGAATCGGACTGTGGCGAATCCAGGTTTCCCGCCGTCTTGCCCGACTGATAACCGGACTCCGATTGAGTGTCCATCGACGGCGGGAGCGTTCCGGCCGCTTGGACGGGGGATACGTTCGGGGCATAGGGCAGGTCCGATTTCGGGTCGCCCGTGCATACTGCCTCATAATGATCGGGATAGTCGTATATGTCGCAATTGGTCTTGGCAAAAGCCGGACACGGCAGCAGCAGTAGCGCTGCGATGATGATCGTTTTCATGGAAATCCCCCTTTGGCAGCCGCATCCCGCCATCCGTCACAATACTCCCCCTCTCATGGATTGGGGTGCGCGTGCCTGGCGCGATAGCCTCGAATGCCGAACTGCCGAGTACTGCGGTACATATTCCATGCCACCGCCCCTGCACGTCGCCCAAAAGCGGGCGATACCGGCACGGCCTCTATGATTTCTCCCCGGCAGTCAGACCCGTTCGCGACTCAGCGCCGCTGCAAAAAAATTGGCAGCCTGAAAAAAGCGACAGGGGTAAATATCCCAGCAAATCCAACGGATGGCCCCTCGCGGATTCCCGCCTCGTTATATTTAGCAACCGTTCGCCGTCCACCCGGCTCTTGTGCCTGAAGAAACATAACTTGCCGTAATGGCAGGGTTTGCGGCGCCGATGCGACGGTGGCACGTTTCCTGTAAGGGTTAAATCGAAAGTTTGACGAGAACGACGGCTGAACAGCCGTTTTTGACGGATGGAAAGAGCAGAAGGCCTTCGACACTTCTGTTGTTCACTGCGGGACTCGCGGAATTGTTCCGGCCCCGCAAAATTTACAGGGAAGCTTAACCGAACTAAAAAGATGTATGGCAAGGGGGATACCGTCATGTTAACGAGAATTACCAGAAGAAAATCAGGGCTCTTTCCCGCGGGTTCCGTGTGGACGGTGCTTATGCTCCTCGCAGCGGCCCTGACATGGACCGGCTTCGCCAGCGCCGCGTCTCCGCCGGAGCCGCCGCCGCCGGTAAGTACGCAGTTCGACGTCACCGGTTTCCTCCAGGAAGCCACCACCATTTCCACGGCTCAATCGTCCGGCGGGTCGCTGAAGGTCAACGGCCAGGTGATAACCGTGCCGACGCAGACCATCGTGATCCTGCCGGCCAATGCGCTTACCTGGTCGGAACTGTTCGCTCAGGCCCCCGCGCCTTACGGCCCCACCCAGACGGGCTTGGCCCTGACGGACATACCGGCGCCCCTCACTACCTACGAGATCCGCGTGGTGGGTAACCGGGTGACCAGCGCCACGGGGGGCGATCAGTACATCGCCGGTCTCATCTACATCTCCCAGCAGGGGCTGAATTCCGGCCAGGGGTACATCAACTTCATCGACTACACCAAGGGCGAGATGCGGGTCGGCGGACTGCCCGATGTCCCGACCTCCGGCACCCGGGTCAGGATCAACGATCCCGGCGGCCGCTACGGCAGGGTGATGTCGCCCGACATGAGATTCACGGTGGATCCGGACAACCCGACGATCACCTCCGCCTCCGGCTTCCCGATGTGCCTGCCGCGCGTGGCTCCGCCGCTTCGCCCCACCGATCCCGAGACCGATCCGCTCTGCCCGCAGGGGAACCGTCCTTTGGACCTGGCCGGTTTTTACCTTATGTCGGTCGACTACCCGCCGCCGGCAAACGGCGTGCTCCCCGATGCGCGCATACAGGCGCCCATGGAGGTTGGCGACTACATCACCTACGCGGGTACCCTGGTGACGGACAACGCCAACCCCACCATCGGTCCTAACCCGGGCACGGCGAACACCTATATAGCTGCCCACACCATCACCAACAACACCGCCATCTACACGGCCGCAGGGGTCGACCCCGCGTATGTACGGACGGACGTGGCCCTGATCGGCACCGGCGGGCTGGTGGTGATCGGCGCGGGCGAGGCGACGGCGCGCACCAGGTTCGAGGGGATGACCACCGACCCGAGCAGGACCGTCCATCTCTACGGCATGGATCTCGACCCCTCTACCGGCGCGGTAACCGACCGCGACTGGGGCACCATCGGCATCGACCCCGGCCCGCCCACCGGCGCGACCAAAGGCCGCTGGCGTTTCCGTCCCCCGTGCGCGCCTTTCGGTACGGTGGTGGCTAAACCCGACAAACAGTGCGTCATGAATGCGGCCGACACCTTCCTGCCGCCGACCAGGGAAGTGAGGGTGGTGGTCGAAGGTCAGCAGAGCCAGGCCAGGGCAGGCGCCAAAACGGCGGCCAACGGGCTCATCTATGGGCAGTATCACGCACCGATACTCGACTACCTGTTCCCGGAAAACCTCCCCGGACAGCCGATCGTGCCCAACAACTTCGAGATCATCGGCTTCCTGGCATGCGGCGGTTACGCCTCGTCCACCGGCTTCATCGCCGGACAGCTGAACCCCTGGCCCGGCCAAACGACACCGGTCTGCGCGGGCCAAGCACCTCCGCCCGTGGCACCGGTCGCCAATGCCGGCCCGGCCCAGACCGTAGCCTCCGGGGCAACCGTAACCCTGGCAGGAAGCGCCACCGGGACAACCCCGATAGGCTTCGCCTGGACCCAGACGGCGGGACCGGCCCTGGGCACCGTCGCGGCCCCCGGCTCGACCGGGCTCTCCAACCCGCTGATCGCCAACCCGACCTTCGTGGCGCCGATCCTGAACGCGTCGGCAACGCTGACCTTCTCGCTCGTCGCCACCAATAGCGTCGGCAGTTCTCCCGCCGCGACCGTCAACATCACGGTCAATGCGGCAGCGGCCTCCACCGTGAGTCTCCCCGCGGCGAGGACGGTGGTTTCCGGTACGGCCGTCTCGCTGACGGCTACCTGCTCCGACCCGAAAGGGTGCACCTTCGTCTGGAATCAGACCTCCGGCCTGCCGGCGGTCATCAACGCCAACACCAAAGCGGCCACGATAAACTTCACCGTCTCGCTGCCGGCAGGCGGCGCCGCCACCACGCTCAACTTCTCGGTGGTGGGCACCAACTCCGCCAAGGTCGCCTCGGCGCCCAGCACGACCTCGATCACCGTCACCCCGCCGGCGGACGTCGTCGCCATTCAAACGGTCGAGTACCGGACCGGGAACCAGAGGCTGATCGTCAACGCAACCTCGTCGGTGGTAAGCCCCACCGTGGTGTTGACGCTGCAACCGTACAAAACCAGCACCGGCGCCACCTTTGACCCGGCCGGGGCAAACACCTTCACCAACAACGGCGCCGGGGCCTACATCCTGACCCTCGTCGGAGTGCCGGAACCGGCAATCCCCCCGGCAACGCCGATCGTCGTGAAGTCCAGCGCGGGGGGCATCAGCCCGCCCCTTGGCCTGACCAAGATTCGGCAGTAGGCCGAGATGTCAGTTTGTTAAGTAAGCACGATGCGGGGCGGAGAGCGGGACACCGCTCTCTGTCCCGCGATTTTTTAGCTCGACCGGCTAACCAACGGCAGAGCATCTAAAACCGAATCTAGCGACACCACATTCAAACTCGACGTTTCCGGCTTGAGGGAAACGACCACTGGAGGGACACAATGCGAAACTTTAAGAGGCTCGTTAGCGCGATAATGATACTTGGGGCTGCAGCCCTCTTCGGCTGCGGCGGCGGAGGCGGCGCCAGCAGTCCGGCGGCGGGACCTCCCGTGGCCGCTCCGACGGTAACCGGCGTGGCCGCCGCCGGGGCCCCCATCAGTGGAACGGTGTTCCTGAAGGATTCCGTCAGCCCGCTGGAACATTCCAAACCGATCAACGCCGACGGTTCCTACTCTTTCGACGTCACCGGGCTGACCGCCCCTTTCATACTGAAAGTAGTCGGCACCGCCAACGGACAGAATTACACCCTGTACTCCCTAGCCGGCGGCTCCGGCGTTGCCAACGTCAATCCGCTGACCCAACTGGCCGTCGTGCAGGCAAACGCGGGGGTAGATCCTTCCGCCCTGTACGATACGCCTGACGCGGCCAAGATGCAGTCCATCAAAAACGCGCTCCCCGGCGCCGTCACCCAGGTGCAGACCCTCTTGCAACCGGTGCTTTCGACCTACGGCGCGGCATCCGACGACTTCGTCTCGGGCGCGTACTCGGTGAACCATGCGGGGCTGGACCTGATGTTCGACATGGTCAACATCACGGCCGGCAGCGGCCAGTTGACCGTCACCAGCAGGGTGGGAGGCGAATCGATCCTGTCTACCGTGCTGGACGACAAGGCCCTGCGCGGCCAGATCACCTCGGGCAATATCCCGGCCGTAGCGCTTGCCGCCGGAACGGTATTCGTCTACCCCGCCAGCACCTCGGTTGCCACCGGCGGCACCATCAACTTCAAATCCATCGTGGTCGCGACCGCCAACCAGGCCGTCACCTGGAGCGTGCTGGAGGCCGCGGGCGGCAGCATCACCGGCGCCGGCGTCTACACGGCTCCGGCCGTCGCCGGCAGCTTCCACGTGAAGGCGACCAGCGTCGCCGACACCACCAAGAGCGCCACCGCGACGGTAACCGTTTCCGGCACCGTCACCGGCGGAACCGGCACCATGCAGGCGGCATTCACCTCGGGGCTCTACGTCTTCCTGCAGGACAGCTTCCTGAACGCCGGCGTGTTCACTCCGGTCTTCGAAGCGAAACGCACCTCTCTCGGGACCAACGGCATGAGTCTGGTGGACACCTTCAGCTACCTGAACAGCGCCACCAATACCTGGAGCGCCACCCCCCCCGTCGGTTTCGCCGGCGCGCCGAGCCCCTCCTCGACCACGGAGTTTTTCCTGACCGCCGCCGGGTGGGTGGCCGGCTCGGACGACGCGCTCGCCTACTCCGTGGCGTTCAACGCCGACGGTTCGGCGGTTTTGACCAACAAATTCGACGGCTCGTCGGCAACGGCCAACCTGGTCTCCATGGACATCTCCGGCCTGACGGTCATCGCCGGAGATCCGGACTTCGCCTTCTCCTCGCTGGTCTTCGGGTCGGCCCTCGTCTATCCGGCCGGCTCCGCCCTGTACAAGCTGAGCCTTACCCAGTCGACCGACCACTATTTCCTCTTCTCGGAAAACACCCTGGCGGACGCCTCCGGCATCCCGATCACGAGCCTTGCGCAGGTGCCCACGGTCTTCGCCGACGGGGCCAACAATACGCAGTTCTTCATCGATAACGCCCTGACCAACACCACCACCTTCGCCACCTTCGTGGCCGGCGGCAACACGGTGAACATCTTTGCCCAACCCTTCGGCGGGGCGGCATCCCTGATCGGCACCGGAACCTACGCCACCAGCGCCGTCGACGGCCAACAGATCCTGGAAGTCAGCATTCCTTCCGCCTTGCGCGTCTCGTCCAAACTCGGCAACAACAAGATCGTGGCCATCTTCAACGGAGTCGCGGTGCTGGGCGACCACGCCACGCCCGGCACGGTCAACAATCTTGCCGGTTCTTCGCTGAACCAGACGGCGGCGAACTTCGTCATGGCGAACGCCCAGGCTCCGGCCCTGGCCAAGAGGCCGGCCAAGCTGAGCATGAAGTCCATTTTCGGCCGGTAGCTTCCCGACCTTGCTGTGCTCGTTGTTCACTTGGGGGCTGTTCCGGAGTACGGAGCAGCCCCCTTTTTTTCGGTTCGCTCTGGCAGGGAGCTACGCGAAAAGGCGACCTCCTCCCCTGCAAACAAATTGGCACGAGCCAAAAAAATGGTGCCGTCAAAATAACGTGTCAATTCCAGATGATCCACGCGATCCGGCCGTTGGGGCGGCATCCGCGCCGCGCCGCGAGGCCGCTGCGACCGGGGGCGACCGCCCGCGGAAACCCTGCGCGGACGCGGTTTCGTAGGTGAGCCACGATTGGCACGATACGTGTATCTTTTCGGCACGGACGCCGAACGGGCCGCATGCCGGCCCCTCGGCAGGTTGCGCTCTACCCACTGTAGGAGATCTGTATGGCTAGATTGGTTTCGAAGTTGGCAGCGGCCCTGAAGGCGCCGGCGCTCGCCACCTGCTGCACCCTGCTTTTGGCCGCCGTCGCCGCCGCCAACCCCCTGCCGCTTGGCAAGGTCCCGGTCCCCGAGCCCGCCAACCTCTCCCGGTTCGTGAAGGATAAAGACGCCGCCATCAGGCTCGGCAAGGCGCTGTTCTGGGATATGCAGGCGGGAAGCGACGGGGTGCAGGCCTGCGCCAGCTGCCACTTCAACGCCGGGGCGGACAACCGGCTCACCGGCCAGCTCAACCCGGGGTCGAACGCCGGGGACAGCGTGTTCGGCAACAACTCCACCGTCTCCAACGGCACGCGGGTTCCGGGCTTTCCCTTGTTCGGCGTAGGCTACGCCCTGCAGCCGGCGGATTTCCCCTTTTTCCAGGTTTCCCCGGTGGACGGCAGACTGGGGATCGATCCCGTTACCGGGCTCCCCTTGGACCCGAACACGCTGATCGTGCGCGACAGCAACGACGTGGTCGGCTCCCAGGGGGTATCGCTCAGCGACTTCCTCGCCATCAACGCCGGTTCGCCCCTGGACGGCGGCAACCCCCGGACGAGCCCGGTCTTCGGCTCTTCCCGCCAGGTGACCGGGCGCAACGCGCCTTCGGTGATCAACGCGGTCTTCAATTACGCCAATTTTTGGGACGGCCGGGCCAACAACGACTTCAACGGCGTTAACCCGCTCGGTCCCCTCGACGTCGACGCCGGCATCTGGGTGGACGACGGGGTGAGCGCCGCCCTGGTGAAACAAAAGGTCGCCATCCCCAACGCGAGCCTCGCCTCCCAGGCCACCGGCCCCCCCATGAGCTCCGTGGAGATGTCCTTCGCCGGCCGCAGCTTCCCGGAGCTGGGGAGAAAGATGCTGAGTCTCACCCCGCTGGGTTTGCAGCTGGTCCACCCGAACGACAGCGTGCTCGGCCCCCTGTCCAAGGCGAGCGCGCAGGCCGGCGGCGCCCTTGCCGGCACGGGGCTCGCCACCAGCTACGCCGATATGGTCGCGCGCGCCTTCCAGGACGACCTCTGGGCATCGGGAAAGTTCGTCGGGCTTGCCGGCGGACCCGCCGAGCCCAACCCGCAGTTCAGCCAGATGGAGGCGAATTTCTCCCTGTTCTGGGGGCTGTCCATCCAGCTCTACGAGGCGACCCTGGTGTCGGACCGCACCCCGTTCGACCGGTTCCTGTCGGGTAACGCCGACGCCCTGAGCTCCTCCGCGCAAAACGGCTTCCTGACCTTCCAGGACAAGTGCGCCGTTTGCCACGCCGGCTCGGAACTCACCGCCGCCGCGGTCGGCAGCGCAGATCCCGCCTGTTTCCCGCCCGACTGCAACCCGGCGGTCTTCAGTAACAACAGCAGCAACTCCCTGGTCAGGCTGGACGTAGACCCGGTGAGTTTCGCCCCCAGGCTGGTCGACGCCGGCTTTTTCAACATCGGCGTCAGGCCCACCGGCGACGACCCGGGACGCGGGGCGGGGACGGCGAACGGTTTCCCGTTTCCGCTCTCCTTCACGCGGCTGGCGCAGCAGCAAAATCTCCCCTTCGCGACCCCAATGCTCCCCTTCGCCGACTCGGCGGGAACCACGGCCGCGGTGGACGGCGCCTTCAAGATACCGGGATTGCGCAACGTGGCGCTTACTCCCCCCTACTTCCACAACGGCGCCATGCAGACGCTCGACCAGGTGGTCGAGTTCTACACTCGAGGCGGCAACTTCCCCGGCAACCCTGAGCTCGCCGCCGCCATGCAGCCGATCCGCAACCTGCGGGGCAACGTGAAAAAAAGGACCGAGCTTGTCGATTTCCTGAAGTCGCTCACCGACGACCGGGTGGCGGCGGGGGCGGCCCCCTTCGACCACCCGCAGCTTAAGGTTCCAAGCGGCGACCAGGCGGGGACCTTGATCGTCCTGGACGCGACGGGTGGCGCGCTCCCCGCCGTGGTCCCCTTTCTCACCGTGGACCCGTTCGCCTCCGCCTCCGCCTCGACCGTCCAGACCTTCACCGGCCTGGTCCCGCTGAATTCGACGCTGGAGGCCCGGGTCAACAACCAGCCCTCGATCTTCGCCGGCGTGACCGGCAGCTCTTGGAGCCTGACCGTCGGCGCCCTGCCGGTCGGAGTCGACACGATCAGTTTCACCGCAACCTCCAGCACCGGAGGGACGCTGACAAAAAGCGTGTCACTGACGATCCTGCCGACCGCCACCGTCAGCGGGACCCCCCCGGGCGGGAAGACCTCGGCCACCGGCGCCACCCTGACGGTCGGCGGGGCAGGGGTGGCGAGCTACCAGTACGCCATCGACTCGGTTCAGTTCAGTCCCGATATCCCGGTGGCCACGCCGATCGTGCTGACCGGCCTGGCCGACGGCAGCCACAGGCTGAGCGTGCTCGGCAAGGATGCGGCCGGCAACCAGCAGCCCGCATCCGGTCCCACCGTGGCGAGTTGGGTGGTGAAGGCCACCCCGCCACTTTTGACCATCGATCCGTTCGCCCCGTTCACCGCCGCCACCAGCGTGACCGTGGGGGGGAGCTACGAGCCGGGCACCACCATCTCCATCGCCACGGACACGGCCGCCAAGGCCGGCCAGTTGATAGTCGCCAGCGGCAACGGCACCGCCAGCTGGAGCAGCACCATCAGCGGACTGCCGCAGGGGGTTACCACGGTCACGGTCAATGTTCAGGACTTCTTCTTCCAAAACAGCAACACGGCGAGCGCCTCGATACATCGCGTCATAGCCGACGGCAATTTCAAGGGGAGCGGCGTAGTCGACGTCTCCGACGCGCTCAAGGCGCTGCGCATCGCGGTCGGCTTGGCCATACCCAGCGACGCCGATCTCTCTCACGGGGACGTGGCTCCCCTGGTCAACCACTTTCCCGCCCCCAATGGCGTGATCGACGTGGCCGACGCCCTGGTGATTCTCCGGAAAGCCGTTGGTCTGGAAAGCTTTTAGCGGCGCCATCGCGGCCTGAGCGCCGTAGAAAAAAAGGAATTTACATGAAGTCACGAACCTCGTTGCGCATCACCGCCCTCGCCCTGCTCTGCACTTTTTTGCCGACCGGACAGTCGTTCGCGGCCGCGACGCCGGTGGTGCCGCCGCCGACCCTCTTGCCGCTGAACCAGATACCGGTACCGGAACCGCCCAACCTGTTCCAGTTCGTCAAGAACAAGCCTGCCGCCATCAAGCTCGGCAAGGCGTTTTACTGGGACATGCAGGTGGGGAGCGACGGCATTCAAGCCTGCGGCAGCTGCCACTTTCACGCCGGGGCCGACAACCGGCTGAAGAACACGGTCAATCCCGGCACCCGGGGAGGTTTCAGCGATTTCCAGGTGCGCGGCCCCAACGAGGTCCTGCAACCGGGCGATTTCCCCTTCCATCAGCGCCAGAACCCTGAATTCCAGGCTTCCCCCGTGGTGCGCGACAGCCACAACGTGGTCGGCTCCCAGGGGGTCAAGCTCAATAAATTCGTGGGGATCGTGCCAGGCTCGGCGGTGGACAACGGCATCCCGGTCGCCGACCCGATGTTCCAGGTGGGCAACGTCAACATGCGCCGGGTCACCGCCCGCAACGTCCCCTCCAACATCAACGCCGTCTTCAACTTCAACAACTTTTGGGACGGCAGAGCGCACTTCGTCTTCAACGGGGTGAACCCGTTCGGCACGCTTGACCCGACCGCGAAAGTCTGGTTCAACGTGAACGGCGTGCTGCAGCAGCAGCCGGTGGCGATCGAGTTCGCGAGCCTTGCCTCGCAGGCGACCGGCCCTCCGCTGGACGACACCGAGATGTCCTACACCGGGCGCACCTTCCCGCAGCTCGGCCGCAAGATGCTGAGTCTCACCCCGCTCGCCAAGCAGCTGGTGCATCCCGGGGACAGCGTGCTCGGCCCGCTGTCGAATTCGGTGCTGCAGGCCGACGGGACCCCCTCTCCCGACAAGGGGCTGAAGAGCAATTATCAGCAGATGATCAAGGACGCCTTCCAGAACGAGCTCTGGAGTGCAGCGCAGCTGACGCCGGACGGCTTCACCCAGACGGAGGCGAATTTTTCTCTTTTCTGGGGGCTTGCCATCCAGCTGTACGAGGCGACCCTGGTTTCCGACCAGACCCCCTTCGACCGTTTCCTCGGCGGGGACAAGACCGCCCTGACCCAGCAGCAGCAGGACGGGTTCGGCCTGTTCTCGGGCGGGGTGGGGTGCTCCGCCTGCCACCTGAGCACGGAGCTTACCGCCGCCTCGGTCAGAAACGCGGCCTTTCTCAACAACGCCACCCACGCCCTGATCGAGCCGATGGTGGTGGCGAGCGGGCAGCAGATCATCTACGACAACGGCTTCAACAATACGGCGGTGCGGCCGACCACGGAAGACATCGCCCGCGGCGGGAAATCGCCCCTCGTCGACCCCTTGACCGGGCTCCCCATGAACAACCCCCTGACCGGGCTCCCTTTCCCGCTTTCGTTCTCGGCCCTGGCGGAGCTGCAGGCGCTTGGCAACCTCGGGTTCAACCCGAACCTTTTTCCGCTGGGCACCCCCTTGACGCCGATTCTGCCCGCCCAGCTGCCGGGCAACTTTCCGGTGGCCAATGACGGCAACTTCAAGGTGCCGAGCCTGCGCAACGTGGAACTGACCGCCCCCTATTTCCACAACGGCAGCGTCATGCTCCTGGACGACGTGGTCGACTTCTATACCCGCGGCGGGAATTTCCCCGCGGCCAACCAGGCGGGCCTGGATCCCGGCATCGTCGAACTCCCGACCCTGCAGGGGAACCCGGTCAAGCAGGCCTCGCTGGTCGCCTTCCTGATGTCTTTGACCGACGAGCGGGTGAGAAACGAGTCCGCCCCCTTCGACCACCCCGAGATCTTCGTTCCCAACGGAGACCCGGACTTCATCAACATTCCCGCCAGGGACGCGAACGGGGTCGCCGCCCCCGCGCTGGGGATCAGCATCAGCCCGGTCACCACCCCTACGGCCGCGCCGACCCAGACCATCACCGGCACGGTGGACGCCGGATCGAGCGTCGCGGTGAGCGTCGACACCGGGGCCGGCGTCGGCCCGGTCAGCGTGGTCGGCAGCTCCTGGAGCGTGCAGGTGAGCGGACTGGTGAGCGGGGTGAACACAATCACGGCGACCGCCACCAACCAGTCCGGGATCAGGGCCCGGGTGACGACGGCGATACGGCTGGCCGCGCCCTTGAACCTCACCCTTAACCCGGTGGCGACGCCAACCAACAGCCAGGCGCAGACCATATCCGGCACGGTGGCCGTCGGGGTGGTGCCGGTGGTGGTGGCCGCCGGCAGCGCCCTGGTCGGACCGGTTTCCGTCGACGGGACCGGGAAGTGGAGCTGCGCCATTTCCGGGCTGGCCGCGGGGCCTAACGGCGTCACGGTCGCGGCGGTGGATGCGATCGGCAATCTCGCCGTCAAGACGGCCAGCATCGACTTCGAGGCGAGCGACGGGGACCTGAACATGGACGGGACGGTGGATATAGCCGACGCCTTGGGAGTGCTGCGGATTGCGGTGGGGGTGGCGCAACCGAGCGCCGTCCAAAAACTGCATGCCGACGTCGCTCCGCTGGTGGGGGGCAAGCCCGCTCCGGACGGCGTGGTCGACGTCGGCGACGCCCTGTTGATCCTCAGGAAGGCGGTAGGCCTGGTCAATTTCTAGAGCCGGCGGCCCGCCTGTCGGTTTGGTTCATCATTAAAAAGGAGGCCCCTGCGAGAATTGTCGCAGGGGCCTCTTTTTTTCTGCACCCATGCCTTAACCCTCCTCCCTGCAAACGACGCCCTGCAAACATATTGGCAGACACAGAAATGCGACATCGCGATTAAGTGACTGCTTTTCAAGGGAAAATTTCACTGAGAGATCCAGGCGATGTGGCCTTTTGGGGCTGCCCGGGAAATCGGCGCCACCTGGAGTTTTTGGCTAAATAGTGCCGCCAAAACAGTTACTTGGCTTATTGGCGAGCCTTTGGCACGGAACATGTACTCATGTCATCGATACTTTTGTTGAAGGGAGCTGGAACGATGATTAAAACCGACTATCGGCGGCAGTTTACAGACAAGGATGGGTGCGCGTGGCACATTTCCCGCGGCATCCGCCGGGGCAGGCATCCGACTCCCGGATTGGATATCGCCGTCGCAAGCTGGGCGCCGATCCGGGCTGAACGGTTGGAACAATAAAATCTTGAGCCTAAAAAGGAGAGATGGTCATGAGAATCAAAAATTTAACAAGTTTGTTCATGTCCTTGCTGGTTCTGGTCATGGCAGGTTGCGGCGGGGGAGGAGGCGGCGGCGCCGCATCGGGGACTACGGTAAGCGGCGTTGCCTCGAAAGGGCCGATCGCCGGGGGAACGGTCAAGGTGTACGAGATCATCTCCAGCGCCACCTTGCATCCGCGCGCCGGCATCCCGCGCTACGGCAGCACGGTGCTGGCGCAGGGCGCCACCGGCGCCGACGGCAGCTACAGCCTCTCGCTCCCCGCCGGATTCAGCAAGGGGGGCGTCATGGTCCAGGTCACCGGCGGCAGCTACACCGACGAGTCGACCGGGACCGGCAAGCGCCTGGACGATCAGTACGGAGCCGGCGGCATGCGCGCCATCTACAGCAACATCTCGGGCATGGTGAGGCGCGGGGAGAAACTTAGCGCCAGCGTCACCCCTTATACGGAAATGGCCGCCGCCTACGCGGACCTGAACCACGACCTGACCGACGCCAGCATCTCCGCCTCCAATCGCAAGGTCGCCGCGGCCTTCAACCTCCCGGACATCGTCGCCACCAAGCCGGCCGATCCCAACTCCGCCTTCCCCGCCCAGACGAGTGACGACGCCAAGAAGTACGCCCTGGCGCTGGCCACACTCTCGCAATACCAGAACACTTACGGCGCGGGCGCCTCGATGTCGACGGTTGCAGCCGCCCTGGCCGGGCAACTCGCCGCCGGGCTCACCCCGCAAACATCGACAGCGATGGGCGCCTCGGCCAACATCTATGCCAGCGGCTCCCACAACCCGAACCCGTCGCTGGACACCCCGGCGGGCAATCCGAACGCGCCGGCCGCCATCCACACCAGCCCTTCGACCGCGCTGTCGACCCCCATCGGCAGCTCGGTCGCCATCTCCGCCCACGTGGTGAAGTCGGACGGCAGCGTGGTCCCGGACGGCACCATGGTCAATTTCGCCACCAACTTCGGGTCTCTCTCCGCGGCCAGCGTCGCCACGGCCAACGGCCTGGCCAACGTCACCCTGACGAGCGCCGCGGTCGGCACCGCCCTGGTCACCGCCAGTTCCGGCGCCGTTTCCGATTCGGTCGCCACCATCAACTTCGTCGATCCCAACGCGCCGGCCAGCTTGGTCATCAGCGCCGGCGCCAGCAGGGGCGTGACCACCGGGGCGCCCGTCGTGATCAGCGCCAATGTGGTCCGAGCCGCCGGCGGCCCGGTCCCCGACGGCACCGTGGTGAACTTCGCCGTCATCTCCGGCAGCGGCGCCCTGAGCGGGGCCACCACCACCCTGGCCGGCATCGCCACGGTGAACCTGGCCAGCAGCGCGGCCGGCGCCTCGGTGGGCGTTAGGGCGACTGCGGGCGGGGTGGCCGACCAACTGAGCGTGCCGTTCATCGCCCAACCCACCCAGGCCATAGTAAAAGTCAGCACCAGCGGCTCGCTTGCCGCCGGCGTGCTGATCGGCGCCATAGACACCACGGTCGGCTTCTCGACCAACGTCGGGCTCAGCATCCTCCCCGCCAACGTGGTGGCCTCCGGCGTCTCCAACGTAGGGCCCACCGTCAACACCAACAACGCCGGGCAGGCCCGGTTCGCCTTCACCACCACCAGCGGCATACCGCTTGGCGAGTTCGCCACGCTCACCTTCAGCATCGCCCCGGGGAACTTCCCGACCAGCCAGGACTTCGGCATCGCCTCGACGCCGATTACCAAGGTGCTGGATACCCAGGTGAACACCCTGAACGGGGTGAGCGTCGGCATATCGAGCGTGACCATCCAGTAAGAAGCCATCGGAGGGACGGGGAGCTTTTCCCCGCCCCTCGCCTGCCGGCGTCAAAGCCTGCAGAAATTTGAACAGCCCTAACGAACACCTACAGACAGAGGAGGGCATCCGCCATGTTGAAACTCCACACTTATTCCAGGCCGCTAAGGACGGCCAGCACTATGCTGCTGTCGGCAACGGCGTGCGCCCTGCTGGGCGCTTCCCTTGCCATTGCAGCGCAATTGGACTACTTTGGTCCGCCGCCGGCCGGCGATCCGTCCGCATTGACCGGGCCGTTCATCGGCAACCAGTTCGCCGACCAGGGACTGGCGGCGCTTCCCGAGGCAAACGCCGGCTCCTTCGCGGGCGGCGCCACCGGCACCAAGCTGGACGCGCGCGCCAACGGCTCCATACCGCAAAGCGCGCTGCAATCGGGCAGGGCGATCGATGTCCCTACTGGGAGCAAGCCGAGCCCGCTGTTCGGCGCCCAACCCTTCACCCAGAGTCTGCTCCTTTTCGAGGAGTTCGGCCCCGAGAAGCTGGATCCCAGCGCGCCGCCGGCGGCCAACCCCCTGCCGCCGCTGTCGGCAGGCCCGGCAGCCATGGAGGCCTTCCTGGCGCAGCCGGGAATCGGCCCCTATCCCAACCAGTTTTCCAATACCCAGGATCTTAACCCCTGGAAATCGGGAATCGAAAACTACCTCGGCCGCAAGCTCGCCAATCCCCCCGCCGAGGGGAGGCCGCCGGGGCTGGGCTTCGCCCACCAGCGCTGGAACGAGTTTTATCCCCAGAATTACTTCACCACCGTCCAGACCGGGGCCAGGACCAACGGCGGTTCCCGGGACGCCAAACAGCGCCACGGCTACCAGGTGGGCGAATTCGCGCCCGGCGGACTCTATTTCCGCACCTACAGCTCCTCGGTCGCCGGCGCCCCGATCGTGCGCGGCACCACCAACGGCGTCTCGGTCAGGTTCCACCCGAACATGCCGGTACAGGATGCCAACGCCCTCTGGACCTTCGACGGCACCCTACCTCCGAAGCTGCTCCAGGTGCGTTACGGGCAGCCGGTACTGATGCGCGAATACAACGGCCTGCCGATCGATCCGGCCGACAACCGCGGTTTCGGGCTGCACACCATCTCCACTCATGAGCACAATGGCCACACCCCGGCCGAGAGCGACGGCTACGCCAACGCCTTCTTCTTCCCGGGTCAGTTCTACGACTACCGCTGGCCGATTCAACTGGCGGGCTACGACACCATCAACACCGCCGCGGGCGATCCCCGGGCCGCATTCCCCTGCTCGCCGGGCGAAACGCTGCGGGTGAACGACGATCCCAACGCCACCGTCAAGAGCTGCATCAACGGCACCATCCAGATCCGCGGCGACTGGCGCGAGACCATGAGCACCCACTGGTTCCACGACCATATGCTTGATTTTACGGCGCAAAACGTTTACAAAGGTAATGCGGCGATGATGAATTACTACAGCGCCCTCGACCGCGGCAACGAAAGCGTGAACGACGGCGTCAACCTGCGCCTTCCCAGCGGCACGGCGCTTCCCTGGGGCAACCGCGACTACGACGTCAACCTGGTGGTTGCCGACAAGGCCTGGGACAAGGACGGCCAGCTCTGGTTCAACGTCTTCAACACCGACGGTTTCGTGGGCGACAACCTGCTGGCCAACTGGCTCTACAAACCGTTCCTGGACGTGCGCGCCCGCAGATACCGCTTCCGCATCCTGAACGGCTCGGTTTCCCGCTTCGTGGCGCTGGCGCTGGTGCAGCAGGTGAACGGCGCCTCCGGCGAGATTCCCGGCCCGGCAGGCTCGGGCGTATCCTACAACCGGATGCCGTTCCACATGATCGCCAACGACGGCAACCTGCTGGAACACGCGGTCCCCTTCGACGGCTCCATGGACGTCGCCGGCCTCGGCAATCCGTTGGACCACAAGAGCATACTCCCCACGCAGGGGATCGCGGAACGCTACGACATCGTGGTCGATTTCTCCAAGAACGGCTTGAAGCCCGGAGACAAGGTGTATTTCGTCAACACTTTGGAGCACACCAACGGCAAGGTCACCGGCAACAAGATCCCTCTGGAGCAGATCCTCTCCGGCGCCTATCAGGCGCAGGTGCAAAACGACGCCAGCGGGCAGCCCGCAGCCTGGATAAACGGCGATCCGTGCGTCGGCAAGTTCCTGGAACTGCGGGTGCAGGCCTACTCGGGGACGGACCAGAGCATGGATCCGGCCAACTACATACCGGGCAAGCTCGCCATGATCCCGCTCACCATCAACAGGGATCTGGCAGCCGACCAGGCCAAGCTTGCCGGCGCCAGGCATCGTACCTTCACCTTCGGACGCGCCAACGGCGGCAACGACGCTCCCTGGACCGTCAAGACCGACGGCGGACGCGGCTTCAATATGGACCCCAGAAGGCTCTCCGCGGCGCCTGAACTCGCCAACGGCCCCACCGAAGCCGGCTACAACGGCGACGGCACGCTGGAGATCTGGAAGATCGAACTGGGGGGCGGCGGTTGGAGCCACCCGGTGCATGTCCATTTCGAGGAAGGGATACTGCTGTCGCGCGGCGGTAAACCGGTTCCGGAATGGGAAAAATGGGCAAGAAAGGACGTTTACCGGATCGGTCCGGATAGCGACAGCCTGGACAGCGTGGAGATGGCCATCCATTTCCGGGAGTTTGCCGGGACTTACATGCAGCACTGCCACAACACCCAGCATGAAGACAATTCCATGCTGCTGCGCTGGGACATCGAAAGACCGGGACAGTTCCAGCTGATGCCCACCCCGATACCGACCTGGGACGGCGTCACCTATGTCGATTCCGCCGCGCTGCCGACCTTCAGGACCGGCGACGGCTTCGGGCAGACCTTCTCGGTGGCCACCGGCACCACGACGCCTCCAACCGGCGGCACCACCGGCGGCGTAGCGCTGCCGGCGCTGGTAATCGACTCCGTGGTAAGTCCCAGCAACGGAGCGGCGCAGATCATCGCCGGCACCGTCCAGGCCGGCATCATCCCGGTGGTAACCGCACCCGCGGGCGCCACGGTCGGCCCGGTAACCGTCAACGGCACCTCCTGGAGCTGCCAGTTGAGCGGACTTGCCAAGGGAGACAACGCCGTTACCGTCACCGCTAAGGACACCAGCGGCAACCTGACCAGCAGGTCGACCCTGATCACCGTGGTGCCTCCTGACGGCAACTTCAAGGGGACCGGGACCTGCGACATCACCGACGCACTGAAGGCGCTGCGCATGGCGATCGGCCTGTCGCAACCCTCCTTCAACGACCTGCTGCACGGCGACGTTTCGCCGCTGGTCAATGGGGTGCCGGCTCCCGACGGCAAGATCGAAGTGGGCGACGCTCTGACCATCCTCAAGAAGGCGGTGGGACTGGTCAACTTCTGATCCGCTAGAGACGGGATTGAATAAGTCCAATAAGTAACGACAACTGCCGGATCCGGCGGGCGCGCAAGCGCTTTCCGGGTCCGGCGACTTTTCGTTAAGGCGAGGAGCTTTTGCCACGGAGAACATCTAAGGAATCCGAGCAAAGCAGTCTTTTCGGTAATCTATTCAGCACCTATTTCCGTAGGTCGCGTTGAGGTACGAAACGCGACGTCGCGATGTCGCCACGGTGGCAATGTCGCGTTTCACGATGAAGCCGTTCAACTGCGAAATGCCAGCTGATGTGGCGAATGGTTACTTTTTTTCGTTTATAAAGGAGACCCAAACATGCTAACTTCCGATAAAAAGTCCGTTTCCATAATGCTCGCCCTGCTGCTGGCTGCGGCCGCAGTGGCCTGCCCGACCATGCCTGCAACGGCTGGCACCGCCGGCACCGTTGCCGCCTCCGGCGGGCGGGCGAATGCCGTCTGGGGAGCCGATTATTTCCCCGACCTGCCGCTGGTAAGCCAGGATGGGAAGAAGCAGCTCTTTTTCAGCGATCTGATCAAAGGGAAGGTGGTGGCGATCAACTTCATCTTCACCCGCGACCCGGCCGGATGCGCCATCGAAACGGCGCGGCTGCGCGAGGTCCAGAGACTGCTGGGAAATGAGGCCGGCCGCAACGTCTTCATCTATTCGATCAGCATCGATCCGGCCTACGACACGCCCCAGGTGTTGAAGGAGTACGCGGATAAATTCCAGGTAGGACCCGGCTGGCTGTTTCTGACCGGGAAAGAAGCGGACGTAACCCAGTTGCGCAGGAAGCTGGGGCTTTATCGCGGAGAGAAGGACGAGAAGCTTGAAGATCACGAATCGAGGCTGATCGTCGGCAATCAGAGCACCGGACAGTGGATGAAGCTTTCCCCCTACGAGAACCCGTACGTGCTGTCCAGCAAGATCGGCGGTCTGCTGCACGACTGGAAGAGTGCCGGCGGGGACGCGGGGAGTTATGCCGAGGCGCCCAAAGTGCGCGAACCGTCCATGGGAGAAAGCCTTTACCGCACCGAGTGCGCCACCTGTCACGCGATCGGCGCGCAGCCGGTGGTGGGGTCGCAGATGTCGAGCCTGGGGCCGGACCTTTTCGGCGTGACCAGAAAGCGGGACCCGCAGTGGCTGACCCGCTGGCTGGCGGAGACCGACAAGGTGCTGGCGGAGAAAGACCCTCTCGCCATGGAGCTTATGGCCAAGTTCAACAACCTGCCTATGCCCAATCTGCGGCTGAACAAGGTGGAAGTCCAGGCCGTGCTCGATTTCATCGACGAAGAGAGCAACAGGCTGGAGCAACCCTACCGGCCGGCTGCCGAGCGCAAACCCGGCGGCGAGCACGGCCACGGCAAGACGGAACATCACTAGCAGTTTGCCGGAGACGGAGAGTCAAAGAAGGAGTACGTGATGCGATCATTAACATTGCCCATTGTCAGGAATCTAGGCCTGTCCATGCTCTTGCTGTCGACGCTGTCGGGATCAAGAGTTCTTGCTGCGGACGCGAGAGTTCGACCCTCCGTTGCCTCCGAGTTTAAGCAAGTGGGTGATCTCGATCTGAGATCCCCTTCGGGAGAACAGGTTTCGCCTATTCCTTACGTCACGCGCAAGCCGATTGTGGTGATGTTTTGGGCCGCTTGGTGTCCGATCTGTCGCGCCGAAGCGCCGCGCATCAACCAGCTGAACGCCAACCCCAAAGTGAAGGTCATTGCCGTTAACGAAGGAGATACCCCCCAGCAGATCGAGGCGTTCATCGCCGACTACAAGGTGGGCTATCAGGTGGTCGTCGACCCGGTAGCCGATTTGGCGAAGGCCTTCAAGGTTCCGGGCATGCCCTACGGGGTGATCATCGACAGGTCGGGTCTGGTCGTGTACCGGGGATATAAGCTCCCTGAGAACATAGATGATTATCTGAGATAGGCGAAGATGTGTGATCTGAGATAGGCGAAGATGATGATCTGAGATAGGCGACATGTGTGAAAACGCCGGCGACGGGCGAATACAAGATTCGCCCCTACCTGGACTATCCCGTAGGGGCGAACCTTGTGTTCGCCCTTTCTTTTGTGCCACTGACCCGCCGGAGCTATAAGAAGTCTGACTGAAGAAGGAAAAGGGGAACGCGATGTAGGGGAGCAGAAGGGGTAGGAAGGGCTTGGCGGCAATGGCGGGTCTTTCTGTTAGTGCAGCCAGTCCCGGGAAAAGAGAAAGAGTCTGCCGAAACTGAGCTGCGGCGCTCCCGCCTGAAAGAAGATCAGCGCTCCGGTCTTGGGCGTCTCGAAAGAGCTCACCATCTCCTGGTTTCTCGCCATGGATGCCGTGACCTGGCCGAACTCCTTCTTGCAGTAGGCCAACAGCCCCTCGTAGTTGTAAAAACCGCTGAAGTCCAGGTTCACCGACACCAGTTTTCCCTTGCGAAAGTTATAACTTATGCTGTCCACCACCACGCCTTCCAACTTCAAGGGATCGCCCTTGCGCTGGTAACTCTCCATGTCGGGCGCAATCCCTTTGAACGGGGTGAGCTTGCTGTATTCGGCGCTGTTCAGGGAGGCGAGATCGGCGCTCCAGGAAAGTCCGCGGAAGCCATCGCTCTGCGCGGCGTCGGCAGCCGCTGTCGCCAGCACTATCATGCCGGCTAGTAAAAGACTGAGCCCTCTCATCGTAGACCTCCTTAATCTGAAAAGGCAATTGGCCACAAAAAGGCACAAAAAACGCAGAAGAAATCAAAAAATGCCGTAGCCGGCACCGAAAAGGTGCAAGAGCCATAACCAATAAAACGGTTAATTTTGTGCGTTTTGTGCCTTTTTGTGGCAATAGACTTAACGGTTTTGCTGCTTCGGCATCTGCATGTCACTCATGTCCAGGGCGCTGACCGGCGTCTGCTGCGCATGGGACAGTTGGGATTCCGAGTCGACCAGATACCCCCCTTTGAGCGCCACCTTCTCTCCGGCCTGCAACCCTGCCAGGATCTGCACGCGGTCGCCGGAGCGCGCGCCTGTCTTCACTTCCCGCTGCACCAGGGTGCCGGGCGCCGTCTCCACCCAGACCACCTGGCGCTTGCCGGTCTCCATGACCGACTCCCGCGCCACGGAGAGCGTGGCGCCCAGGGCCATCTTGATCTGCGCGCTGACGAACATGTCCGGTTTCAGTTTGAGGTCCGGATTGGGGAGCTCCACCCTGAGCTTGGCCGTGCGCGTCTTGGGGTCGAGGAAGGGGTAGATGAGCTTCACCCGCCCGCTTCTCGGCTCCCCCGGCTGGGTGCTGGGAATAATGGTCACTTCCTGACCCACCTTGACAAAAGGAAGGTCGTTCTCGAACAGCTCCAACTCCACCCAGATAACTGAGAGATCCGCCACGTTGAACAACGGGTCGCCCACGTTCACGTATTGCCCTTCCTGCACGTGCTTTTCGGTGACCACCCCGGAGAGCGGGGAGGTGATGGCCAGCCGTACATCCGGTTTGCCGCTTTTTTGCAACTCCTCGAATTGCCGTTCGCTGAAGCCCATTTGGCGCAGTCTTTGACGGGCGTCGAAGAGAGCACCGGTGGCGTTTTGGTTGAAAATCGGCACGATGCTGCTGCCGAAAAGGCGCAGCGCCTTGTAAGCCAGCAGGTAATCCTCCTGAGCGGTGACCATCTCGTAGGAGAACACCTCGGCGATCGGTTTTCCCTTGGCAACCGGGGCGCCGACGCTTTTCACCAGCAGGCGGTCCAGTCTGCCGGCCAGCCAGGCGGTCACCTTGCCTTGCCGCTCCTGGTTGTACGCCACCACGCCGGTGGCGGTGATTTCCCTGGTGAAAGGGGCGACGGCGGCGGGCTCCGTGGCAAGATTGGCCATCACCTGTTGGGTAGGGGAGAGCGCGACGTGCCTCACCTTTGACAGCTCTTGATCGGAAATCTTGCCGCCGGAGATCTTTTTCACCAACTCCATGCCGCAGACGGGGCAGGAACCGGGGCGCTGGGCGAGGATGAACGGGTGCATGGGGCATGAGTACTGGACGCCCTCCGCCGGTTGGGAGGCCTCGGCCCGGGGGACGGCGTGGTGGCTGCCGTAGAGATACCCGCCGAAAACGGCGCCGGCCAAAAAGAGAGCGGTGGCGGCGGTTTTCGTCGCCCGCACTGACCTGCTATGTCCTGAAGAAAGATCTGTTGTCATGTGTAGAGCTCGTTAAGATGAAGGATCAAGGACACCCGCGACGGCGGAGGCCTGTACCTGAGTAATACATTAAACATGCCAGAGGACCGATCGAGACCAACTGACTGATTGCAAAGGCTTTGATTGTGGTCAGCCTCGCTTCGCGCGCTGAGAAGGGCTGCCAAGCTTTTTGCTGGCGACCGCGCAATGGCGCAAATTTGACACGGGCTCCTCTCGGCGCGGCAAAGTTTGACCGGGGCGCGCCCTCAACTGGAGCAGATCATCATCGACCTGGCGCAAGCCGCCAAAGGGAGCATTGTCGTTGACTTTTTTTATCTAACGGAGTATGGGTGGCATGGCTTGGTGTCAGGCTGAAAGGTACTGTAACAGACGGAGATTACACGCCAGGAACTGGACTTGGTTTGTGTCGGTGGTGCGGAAAGTACGGAGACTCTATGAAACCAGAACCTAAAACTCTCATCGTGGATGATTCAAAGGCCATCTTGTCGATGATGAAGAACATGCTGACGGAATACGGCATCAAAGATATCACCAAGGCCATCAATGGGCAGGTGGCGGTGGAAGAGTTCGAAGCGGCGCTGCAAAGCGGGACTCCTTTTTCCCTGGTGTTCCTCGATATCGTCATGCCGGTGATGGATGGTCAGGAAGCTCTGAAGAAGATGCGCGCTATCGAGTCGCAGGCTGGCATCACGGGCGACGGCAAGGCGACCATCATCATGGCCACTTCGTTGAACTCCACGAGCGATATGATGGATGCCATCATCGAGGGTGACTGTTCCGACTATCTCATCAAGCCCTTCGATCCGGAAGACCTGCTGGGCATGCTGGTTAAATACGACTTCGTCGATCGCGCCGCGCTGGAAGCGTGAGTATCGGCGGCTGAGGCTGCCGCGTACACTCACTTGGATTCATGCACAGAGGAGGGAAAGATGAAGGAGGGGAGGATGAAAATACTGATTGTCGATGACAGCTTTCTTACCCGCGAAATACTCAAGGATTCATTGACGCCTTTTGGCGACTGCACCATAGCCGTGAACGGCGAAGAAGCGATTCAGGCCTTTGAAATGGCGCTTGGGAACAAGCAGCCCTTCGACCTTATTTTCATGGACATCAAAATGCCGGTGCTGAACGGGGATCAGGCGCTGATAACGATCAGGGATATCGAAAAGAAGGCAGGAATCCCGGGAACCAAGGAAGTCAAAGTCATCATGACCACGGCCTGCGACGATCCCAAGACCGTCGTCGACTCGTACTACCGGGGCGGGGCGACTTCCTATCTGGTGAAACCTTTCGATAATAAGTCGCTTCGAAAGGAGCTCGAAAAACTCGGATTCGCCGCGCCTACTCCCTAATCCGAGACGCGGCGGCGAGCGATTTCATGGTGACTTCCGACTTTATTTGGCGTTAAAATAAGCGTAGCAATAAAGTCTCAAAGGAGGCACTACTATGACAAGTAAACTGAACCACGGCATGACGGATGCCCTCATGTTGGTCGGTGGCAGCGTAGTGGGCGCAGGGGTGGCGTTGTTGTTGGCACCGCAATCCGGCGCGAAAAGCCGCAAGGAAATAGTCCGCTTCGGCAAAACGGTGAGCAAGAAGAGCGAGAGGATGTTTCGCGACTTCTCCGACGGTGTGACGGATTTCGCCGAAACGATCGGCGGGAAGACCAATTTCTTGCACAAGTGGTAAGTGACGACCGCCCCTCCCCGCGTAGTGAGGAGGCTGGGAGGGAAATAAGGGGCAAAAAGGCGCCGCTCAAGGTGATGTAGACAAAGTAGAACTAAGCGCTAGGTCGCAGAAGGTTCTTCTAAATAAGGCCCGCAGGGAGGTAACCTGCGGGCTTTGCTCATTTTAAAGTCCATGAATTGCATTATTGGAGAAAATTACTCATTAAGTTTGCGAAAAGGCCTTGACGTTTCCCCGATCCTCCGCTATAAACAACGACTCGCAGCGCAGCTCTTTGCAACCGAATACGTGCCGGCAGGAAAAAGGTGATGGGCTCAAGTACCGCGAGGTGCTTGGCTCCGGCGCCCGGATCGATCCGAAAGGATCGGCCCTCCGAAAAAAACCTTGAAACTTTTTGTTGACAGGTTGCTCCGGTTCAGGTAGGTTGCTGAGTCTGTCGCAGCGAGCAGCAACGCGGCGGCAGGCAGCAAAGC
>CAIYDQ010000175.1 GCA_903925075.1 uncultured Geobacter sp. | reverse complement strand
TCCTCAAAAATGGCAGCGATGCCACGCTATCCTAGAGGAAAACCTGTTGGCTGTCTACCGAAACTTTGCGACAAAAAAAATCCGAGGCTGCGCTGAAGGGCCACCACACCTCATCTTGTTGTTTTGCGCGTCAGTGCTGTGTCGCCCTTAGAAGAGCACCACCAGCGCGACGCCGCCGGCGATCACCGAGAGGTTGCAGACGGCGGAAACTCCGTGCAGCTTGGAGAACTGGCGGCGCAGCGGGTGATCCTTGGTGGTGGTCTCGAAGGAGACGATTTGGCGCTTCAACTCGGCCGCGCGCGGCTCGATGTAGAAGGCCTGGATGGAAGAGAGCGTCAGCATGACGGCGATGATCAGCGCGGCGGCGAGTTGAGCCTTGCCGGCGACGACGATCCGGCAGACCAGGGCGACCAGGCCGCAGGCCACGCCCCAGCGAAAGTAGCCGGGAAAGAAGAGGCCGACGATGCGGGCGGCGACGTCCCTGCTCTCGGAGCGAAACAGCATGGGAGTGAGCACGAAGGTGAAAAGGGCGGCTCCGCCCAGCCAAAGGGATACCGCCAAGCGGTAGATGATGGTGGTTATTTGCATTGGCACCTCCTCAAATTGAATCAATATGCCAGATCGAAGGCGTTTCGTATATGCTCAATTTCCGGCAGATCGTGTTCGTGAACCACGATCGCCACCACGTCGAAGCGCGCCTCGGCATCGTAGAGCCGCCTTTTGGAGAGCCACACGAGGGCGGCCTTGGAGATCTGCCGCTGCTTGAAGGGGGTGACGGCGAGCTGCGGCGGGCCATAGATCTTGTTCTTCCGGCACTTGACCTCGACGAAGACGATCGATCTCCCGTCCCGGGCGACGATATCCAACTCCCCGCAGACGCAGCGGAAATTGCGCTCGACGATGGTGAGGCCAGCGCCTTGGAGAAAGGTGCTGGCAATGGATTCGCCAAGCTCGCCCAGTGAACGGTTGCCGTTTTTTTCCCGCATATGTGCCCCTGCGCCGACTTCTTGGATAAACCGCCAGTCAGAGTGTAGCAGCAAGCTTTCGGGAAACCTTATACTTTTTCGGGAAGTTTCGGCGTTCGGACACGCGCGCTACAGGAAAGGGAGATAATCCGACGGCGCAGCGGGATCTGCCGCCGCCATCGGCACATGCTCCTTCACGCCGCGAAAGCTCTTCCTGTGGAAGGGAGAAGGACCCAGCTTGGCGATGGCGGCCAGATGCGAGGCGGCGCCGTAACCCTTGTGGCTGGCGAAGCCGTATCCGGGGTAGACGGCGTCGTATTCGGTCATGATCCGGTCCCGGGTCACCTTGGCGATGATCGACGCGGCCGCGATGGAGAGGCTCAAGCTGTCCCCTTTCTTCATGGTGCGCTGCGGGATGTTCATCGGAATGCTGGAGATGCCGTCGATGAGGATGAAGTCCGGAGCGGGGCTGAGGCTCAAAACGGCGTCGCGCATGGCGCAAAGGGTGGCCTGCAGGATGTTGATTCGGTCGACCAGAAGGTGGTCGCCCAAGCCGACGCCCACGGCGAGCGCTTCGCGGGAGATGACCTCGAAAAGCTCCTCTCTGACCTCCGCGGTGAGTTTCTTGGAATCGTTGACGTGCGGGAGCAGCAATCCCCTGGGGAGGATCACAGCGGCCGCCACCACCGGTCCGGCCAGCGGGCCGCGGCCGGCCTCGTCCACTCCGGCGATCCGGCAATAACCGCGACGGAAGGCCTGCGCCTCCAGGAGGAGCATGTCGAGCGGCGAGTTGTCGGTGAAAAGATCTGGGAGCATAGCACCTGATAAAAAAATGGCCCCGAATCTTGCGACCGGGGCCTTTTCCGCGACCTATTGGCCGGCGACGTATTTTCTTTCCTTGATCCTGGAAGCTTTGCCGCGCAGTTTCCTGAGGTAGTAAAGCTTGGCGCGACGCACCTGGCCGCGGGTCACGACCTCGATCGCCTCGACGGACGGGGAATGCAGCGGGAAAACCCTCTCCACGCCGACGCCGTTGGAAATCTTGCGCACGGTGAAGGACTCGCGGATGCCGCCGTTCTGGCGGCCAAGGCAAACGCCCTGGAACGCCTGGATACGGCTCTTGTCGCCTTCGACGATCTTTACCTGCACCTTGATGGTGTCGCCGGGGGTGAACTTGGGGATGTTCTTCTTCATCTGGGCCATTTCAATGTAATCGATCTTGTTCATGTTGCACTTCCTCCCTTATCGGTATCTCTAGTCTTGCAAGATATAAGCTATGGCAATATGCCGCTGTTACCCAACCTGCGTTTCGTGCATCCGTTCGTGTGCCGAGCCCGCCTGAAATCCAGTCAGCGCCCGAAAAGCCTGTCCAGCATGATCGATGCGGCGGAGCGGACCGAAAGGTGCTTGTAATCCACACCGCCGCTGATCGGCTCCAGCACGTAGTCGCTCTTGTTGAAAACTTCTTCGATCAATCCCCAACCGGTGCCCAAAAGGATCAGGAAGGGCTGATCCGGCTCCGCTTCCAGAAGATCCTTCATCCCGGAGAAGCTGACGCTGTTGGCGCGGCCGGCGGCGCCGGTGACCACCAGCTTCGGCCTTTTGCCGGTGCGTCGCTCGACGTCGGCTACCGCCTCATCCAGGGAGTTTTCCGTCTGCAGCAGTTCCAAGGCGGCCTTTCGCTTGGGGTTGTAGGTCGATCCCCAACCCTCCAGCCAGTGCTGCCTGATTTTCTCCACCAACCGCCGCTGTTCCTCAACCGGAGTCACGATGTAGTAGCGGGCCAGGCCGAAGGTGCGGGCGGCTCTCGCTATGTCGTGGATGTCCAGATTGGTTACCGCCGTCGCCACCACGTCCCGGTTCTTGTCGTAGACCGGATAATGGATGAGCGCGATGCTTACTTGGGCCGCGGCGCTCAATGTTCCGCCTTCGCTGGAGCTTCCGCCTTCGCCAAGGCTACGGCGGACGTAATGGCGGACACGTCCGCCTTTGCCGCGGCGTCGATCTCGGCCAAAAGTTTTTTGTCCGCCTTGCTCCACTCGATGCCGTCGAGGAGCTCGGGGCGCGAGGCGAGGGTTCTCTTGATCGACTCCTTGCGCCGCCACTTGGCGATCTCGGCATGGTTGCCGGAAAGGAGCACGTCGGGAACCTTCTCCTCCCTGAATTCGGGCGGCCTCGTGTACTGGGGATATTCCAAGAGGCCGTCGGCGAAGGAGTCGTAGAGCGCCGACTCGTCGCTCCCCAGCACCCCCGGCACCAAACGGGCCACCGCGTCCACGATCACCATGGCGGCGATCTCGCCGCCGGTCAAAACGAAATCGCCCAAGGAAATCTCGTCGTCCACGAACAGCTTTCTTACCCGCTCGTCGACCCCTTCGTAGCGGCCGCAGACGATGATCACCCCTTCTTCCCTGGAAAGTTCCTCGGCAACCGCATGGTTGAAGGGACGCCCGCAGGGGGTGGTCAGGATCACCTTGGCGGTCGGGCTTAGCCGCTTCACCGCTTCGATCGCCCCGGCGATCGGCTCGACCTTCATCACCATGCCGGCGCCCCCTCCGTAGGGGGAGTCGTCGGCCGTGGCGTGCTTGTCGAGCGCCCAGTCGCGGATGTTGTGCAGGGCGACCTCTATCAGCCCGTTCTCCGCGGCGCGCTTCAGGATGCTCTCCGTCAGCGGCCCGTCGAACATGGCCGGGAACAAGGTCAATATGTCGAATTTCATAGATCGAGCAGCCCCTCGGGAAGAGAGACCGTCATGCTTCCCGCGGCCAGATCGATCGCCAGCACCACGTCGTCGAGCGCGGGAATCAACAGCTCGCGCCCGTCCTTTTTCACCGCGTAGACATCGTTGCTGCCGGTCTCGATGATCTCGACCAGCTCGCCCAGCGCCTCCCCCTCCTCGGTCACCACCTGGAGACCGATCAGGTCCGACCAGTAATACTCGTCGTCGGGGAGCGCGGGAAGCGCGGCGCGCTCGGCGTAAATCTCGCGCCCGACCAGGTGCAGCACCTGGTTGATGTTGTCAAACGGCTTCAGGGTCAGGATCACCCTCTTGCCGTGCGCCTTGGCCGAGACCACGGGAAACCGCTCCATGGCCCCGTTCGGGGACTTCAAGGCCACCCACTCCAGCCGGGAAATGCTGGAGGCATCCCCCGCGAAGGGGATGACGCGCAACTGTCCTCTGATGCCCTGGGTTGCCTGGACCTTGCCGATCAGCACCATTTTTTCGCTACTTGACATCTCTCACTCTACAATCTTCAGGATCGCTTTCTTGTTGTCCTTTGTGGAAACAGCGTTCAAAAGGGTGCGGATCGCCTTCGCCGTGCGACCTTCCTTGCCGATGATGCGTCCCATGTCTTCTTTGGCCACGGTGAGCTTGATGACGATGGTCTCTTCTTCCATCTCTTCGGTAGCTCTCACCTGGCTCGGGTCATCAACAAGCGCCTTTGCGATGTTCTCTACAAGCTCTTTCATGTCGCTATCCTCTGTAGTGTGCGATATCCGGCTAGCCGGCGCTGACGAGAATTAAGCGGCCGGAGAGACGAATTTCTCCCAGATGCCGACTTTCTTCAGGATCTGCTTGACCGTGTCGGTGGGCTGTGCGCCCTTGCCGAGCCACTCAAGGGTCTTGCCTTCTTCCACGTTGTAGACAGCCGGGTTCTTGTTGGGGTCGTAGGTGCCGACGTTCTCGATGAAACGTCCGTCCCTGCGGCAACGGCAGTCTGCAACCACTACCTGGTAAAAGGGTTTCTTCTTCGCGCCCGCACGTGCCAACCTGATCTTTATTGCCATTTCTTCCTCCTGGTGTTCTCGGATCCTGGGATCCGCCATTTCTGTAATGAGTGAAGCGAACGTGTAACTTTACTTGAAGATTTTCTATCGTCAAAGGTGCATCCCTAAAAAGGGAGCATGCCTTTTCCCATGCCTTTCATCCCTTTCATCAGCCCCTTGGGACCCAGCTTCTGCAACTGCTTCACCACCCGCTGCGCCTCGGTGAAACGCTTCAGCAACTGGTTCACCTCCTGGACGCTGGTGCCGCTCCCCTTGGCGATCCTCAGGCGGCGGCTGCCGTTGATGATGGTGTGGTTGGCCCGCTCCTTGGGGGTCATCGAGTCGATGATCGCCTCGATCCGCTTCAACTCCCGCTCGGAAGGCTGGGCGCCCTGCATCTGCTTCATCATCTTCCCCATGCCGGGGATCATGCCCATGATCGACTCCAGGGAGCCCATCTTTTTGATCTGCTGCAGCTGACTCTTGAAGTCCTCCAGGTCGAAGCTGCCGCCGCTCTTCTTCATCTTCTGCTGCAGCCGCGCGCTTTCCTTCTCGTCGAAGTTGGCCTGCGCCTTCTCGATCAGGGTGAGCACGTCGCCCATGCCGAGGATCCGGGAAACCAGTCGGTCGGCGTGAAAGACGTCGAGCGCGTCCAGCTTCTCGCCCAGGCCCACGAACTTCACCGGTTTGCCGGTGACCGCCTTGATGGAGAGCGCCGCGCCACCCTTGGCGTCGCCGTCCAGCTTGGTGAGGATGACGCCGGTGATGCCCAGACGGTCGTTGAAGCCGGCGGCGACGTTCACCGCCTCCTGCCCGGTCATGGCGTCGGCCACGAACAGGATCTCGCGCGGAGCCAACTCGTCGCGGATCCCTTCCAGCTCTTCCATCAGGTAGTCGTCGATCTGGTGGCGGCCGGCGGTGTCGTAAATGACGACGTCGAAGGCGTTCAGCGTCGCGTAGCGAAGCGCTGCGCGGCAGATCTCCAGCGGTTTCTGATCCGCCGAGGAGTTGAAGACCTCGACGTCGAGCTGGCGTCCCAACACTTTAAGCTGCTCGATGGCCGCCGGACGGTAGACGTCGGCCGGGACCAGCAGCGGCTTTTTCCTTTGGCTCTTCAGATACTTGGCGAGCTTGCCGCACGAGGTGGTTTTCCCCGCCCCCTGCAGACCGACCAGCATGATCGCCACCGGCGGCTTGGCCGCCAGATCCAGCGAGTTGTCCTCGCCGCCGCCCATCAGCAGCACCAGCTCGTCGTGGACGATCTTGATCACCTGCTGGCCGGGGGCCAGGCTCTGCAGCACCTCGGTGCCGACCGCGCGGCTTCTTACCTTTTCAACGAAATCCTTGACGACCTTGAAATTGACGTCCGCTTCGAGCAGCGCCAGGCGCACCTCGCGCAGCGCTTCCTTGACGTTGTCCTCGGTCATCACTCCCTGGCCGCGGAGCTTCTTGAATACCAGGTCGAGTTTATCGGAAAGAGTCGCGAACATCTAAAACCCTATAAGACGCTGAAATAGCGTGATTATTTTAGCCGGACCGAGGAAAACGCCGGCAAAGACGCACAGCTATCCCTCGGCAAGAGAGTCACTTTAGTGGATATGCACCTACAATGTCAAGCAAAATATCGACGACGCCTGTACTTAGAGCCGCACCACCGAACGCGCCTGCAACAGACTTTCCGCGATGGTGAACATGTTGGTCACCCCGCCGGCGGCGAGCGTCTCCTTCTTTTTGAAGAAGTCCAGGCAGACCCCGCAGGAAAGCACCTCCACCCCCCGATTGCCCAGCGCCTCCAGCGCCTCGATCGCCTCGGAGCCGGCGGCGGTCAAAAGCACGCCGGTGTTGACGAACAGCATCCGGTCCGGAAGCTCGGCAAGATCCAAAAGGGTGATGATGAAATTCTTCATCAGGAGCCTCCCCAACTCCTCCGGTCCGTCGCCCAACCGGTCCGAGCCGATCAGCAGCACCGAGGCGCCCGCGCGCTCCGGGGAGGCGGCCGCTTGCCGCTTCTCCGCGCCGGTGATGGTCAAGGCGAAGCCCCCCTCGACCGCCTCCTCCTGCACTTGAAACCCGCGTCCCTCGGCGAAGCGCCGCACGTTTTCCCGGGGCGCGCCGTCGTCCAGCAGCACCTGCAGTTCCCCCTGCGCCGACTCCAACGCCCTCTTCACCGAAACCACCGGCAGCGGGCAGGCCATTCCCCTCACATCCAGGCTTTTCATGACTCCTCCTCTATCTTTTGGTACTGGTCGCCGTTTTTTTTGTAGACATCGTGCGGCATGAGGCCAGCCTCGGCCAAGGCCCCCTCCACCTCGCCCCTGATCTCCTCCGCGTACCTGATGGCCAGGCCGCAGTCCGAGGCCAGCGCCCGCGGCGCCGGTATCAGCAGGATCTTCAGATGTTTCCCCTTTAAAAGCCGCTCCGCCTCCATCACCCGATGGATGGAGTTGAAAATCGCCACGTAATCCTGATCTTTCACCATAAATGGCTCCTTAAACCGATAAACTTCTCACCGCGAAGACGCGAAGAACGCGGAGAATTCAAAGGCGAGCAAACGGGGAAAATCCTAAACCAATTTGACCGCGAAGGTTTTATTTATAACTCGCCTGATTTTTCTTCGCGCACTTCGCGTCTTCGCGGTTCAGGTTGCTGCGCGAGACAAGCGCATTGACAAAACAGGCCCAAATCCATAGTATGAACGACCCGAGGTATTTAATGCAAATAGCACTACAATTGGCCGCTTTAATGCTCACGGCAGCTCTCGTCAACCTCCCGCTGGGGTACCTGCGCCAGTCCTGCCGGAAGTTTTCCGTCGGCTGGTTCATCTACGTCCACATCTCCATCCCGATCATCGTCTACGTCAGGATCAAGTTCGGACTCGGCTGGCAATTCATCCCCTTCACCCTCGCCAGCACCATAGCCGGCCAGATCTTCGGCGGCAGGCTCTACAAGAAGAGACACCACCTTGGCTGACAAGCGCCCCAAGATGCGCAGGCCCGCGGCGGTCGCGGATCTGTTGAGCGCCATGCTGCGCGGCACCCCCGCCGAGAAGAGGCTCAAGGAGGGCGGGATCTGGATGGTCTGGGAGAGCGCCGTGGGGAGCCGCATCGCCTCGCACGCCCAGCCCTCCGCCTTTCGCGACGGCACCCTCACCCTCGCCGTCGACAGCGCCCCCTGGATGCAGCAGCTAAACTACCTGAAACGAGAGCTGATCGCCAAGGTGAACGAGCAACTCGGCGAGGAGATGGTGAAGGATCTCTACCTGAAGGCCGGCCGGGTAACAGCGGCGGCTCCCAAGCCGCAGACCGGTGGCGCCAGGCATCGGGAGCTTTCCGCCGAGGAACGCGCCCTGGTTGCCGAGCAGGCCGAAGCCGCCGGCGATCCCGAGCTGCGCGCGCTCTTCGAAAGGCTGATCAGCAAGGACCGGGAAAACCGCTGAGGCTTCACCCTCCCTGCCCACTCCCCCAACTGTAGGTCGTGTTGAGGTACGAAACGCGACATTCGCTGGCGGCCAGGGGGAGGCTCGTTGCGTTTCACGATACAGCCGTTCAACGCAACCTACTCATCCCTCAGCCCTCATCCCTCCCCGGTAGATTCTCAGTTTCTCCTCGCTGTAGCCGCCGTCGTCGCCGCGCACCATGAGCGGCGGCTCCACCTGCATCTCTCCCGATCTCCCCTTCCTCAACTCCACCATGAACATCCTGGCCGGCGCCTGCGGGTTGCCGTGCACCATGCGCAGCCGCAGCGGCGCCAGCTTTTGCTCGGCGGCCTGCACCATCAGCTCGGCCAACCGGCAGGTGTGATAGATGAAGCAGATGCGGCCGGACTCCTTCACCAGGTATTTCGCCGCCGACAGGAAATCGGCAAGGACGGCGGTGGTCTCGTGCCGCGCCTCGTCGCGCCCCGCGCGCGGGCTCACCTTCCCGGTGCCGACCCGCCGATAGGGCGGGTTGGAGACTACCAGGTCGAACGTGGATACCGGGAAGCGGCTCTTCAAGGAGACCACGTCGGCGGCGACGATCTCGATGCTGCCGTCCAGGCCGTTGGCCCGGACGTTGCGCTGCGCGATCCCGGCCATGGCGGGCTGAAACTCGATGCCGGTAATGAGGGAGGAGGCGTCGCGCCGAGCCAGGAGCAGCGGGAGCACACCGCAGCCGGTGCCGAGATCGACGACCCGCTCCGACTTCCTCACCCCGGCGAAATCCGCCAAGAGCAGCGGGTCCACGGAGAAGCGGTAGCCGTGCCGAGGTTGGATGATGCGCAGATCGTAGCCGATCAACTGGTCCAGCGTCTCCAGTTCGGCGTTCCACTCCTGAGTCAATCGGAACCCTCCAGCGAGCCGAGCAGTTCGTGAATTCGCGTCGCGGGACAGATTCTCACCCCCCCGCTGCGCAGCTGCGTCTCATCGCCGCCGTAGACCAGCCCGCTGCCGAGCGGCGTGGCGACGCCATTGCTCGAGAAGCTCTTCAACCCTTTGAAGTAGTCCTCCGAGATGGTCATGCCGGCCTTGATTTCGATAGGGAAGACCTGCGGACCGATATCCACCAACAGATCGACTTCGTTGCCTTTGGCGTCGCGATAGAAGTGCAGATTGTTGCGTTTCCCGCAGTTGAACCGATACTTCAGCGCCTCAATAACCACCAGATTCTCGAAAAGGTTGCCTCGCAAGGGATCGCGACTCACATGGAGTTCCTTCTCAAGCCCGAGGAGGTAACTCGCCAGCCCCACGTCGTAGAAATAGATCTTCGGCGTCTTGATCTGCCTTTTGGAAAAGTTGGCATGCCATGGCTGCAGAACGAAAATGACATAGCTGGCTTCCAGCAGGGTAAGCCAGGAACGCGCCGTCGTGTGGGAAATGCCGACGTCGTTGCCGAGACTTTGCAAGTTGAGCAACTGTCCGATCCTGCCCGCGCAGAGCTTCAGGAACTTCTCGAACAGGTTCAGATCCTTGATCGCCAACAGCTGCCTGATATCCCGCTCCACGTAGGTTTCGAGGTAATCCCCCAACGCTTGCGTGGGATCAAGCCGCTGGTCATGGATCCTCGGATAAAAGCCGCTTAGCAGCAACCGATCCATGGGCGGGATCCGATAGGCGGTTGCCAGCTCGGCGATGCTCAGCGGGAGCAGCTTCAGGAGAGCGGTCCGGCCGGCCAAGGACTGGTTGACCGAATGCGCCACCTCGAATTGCTGGCTCCCCGTCAGTATGTACTGGGCGGGAGCAGGGCGCTCGTCGACGATCGGCTGAATATACGACAAGAGGTCCGGAGCACGCTGAATTTCATCGAGGATGGCGCCGTCGGGAAACTGAGCGAGGAAGCCGCGGGGATCGCTGACAGCGAACTGCCGCGTGTCGGGGCTCTCCAGATTGACATACGGCTTGTCGGGGAAGACCGCGCGGCACAGGGTCGTTTTGCCGCTCTGACGCGGTCCGGTGACCGTCACCACCGGGTACTGCGTGGAAAGCCTTTTAAGCGTGGGGGCAATAGTTCGTTCTATCATATTGCCAGCCTACCCAGAAATGGTGCAATTTGCAAGTTGAACTTTCAATTTGCACCACCCTGAAAGCAACGAGCGAAAAGCGGGCACGGCGTCAGTCGTCGAGGCCGGCTTTCCGACTCCGCCTGCCGAATTCCCTGACGAGCATCAGCGCGAAGAAGGCGAAGGAGGCGAGGGTCAGATATTTCCCCACCTTGAAGGGTGTGGGATCGAAGACGAACTCCACCTTGTGGCTCCCCGGCGTCAGGTAGATGCCGCGCAGCACGTGATCCACCGGGTAGACCTCGGTCTCCTTGCCGTCCACGCGCGCCCGCCACCCCTGGTAATACTTCTCGCCCAGCACCATCATCGCGTTCCTGACCGGCGCCGCTTCCAGATCGATCCTGTCCCCCTCGAAGCGCAGCACCCGCACGGCACCCGCGCTCTCCGGCAAGGGGGCCTTCAGATCCGCCATGGCAATGGGAGGCGCGGACTCGACCAGCGCCATCCGCCGCGGGTCGAAGGCCGGATTCTGCAAGGCATCCAGCCTCTGTTGGGGCGAGTCGACCAGTATCGCCGCCGGAACCAGCCACGCCTTGGGAAGCACCGTGCGGTTTTCCAGGATCACCTGGCCGCCGCCGGGAGCGGCGAAGACCGGCGCGTACTTCTCGGCGAGCGCCTTCTGGTCCTGCTGGAACTGATCCTTCCCCTCCACCAGGTAGCGGACGTTCAGAATGTCCGGCATGCAGGAGAGGAGGTTGAAGCCGTCCAGGAACTCCTGCCAGCGGCGCTGCTGCACGGGGTTGGAGGTGAACATCACCGGGATGCCCGCGGCGGAAAAGGGCATCGGGTCCCCGCCCAGCGGCAGGGTGCGGTACTCCTTGCTCTTGCCGGCCAGAAAAGCGATCTCCGGCGGCGGCGCCGAGGTCGCCCGGTGCGGCTCGTCCACCAGGAACAGGAACTTGGCGTTCACCCGTCCCACGTCGGCCAGAAACAGGGCGAAGAGCAGGAAAACGAAGAGCTTGGCGCCGAGCTTGCCGCGGTGGTAGAGCCAGACCAGACCGGCCGCCAGCGCCGAAAAGGCGGCGGCGATGGCGGTCTCGGCCACCAGGTTCCCCCACCGCTCCAGCACGAGCTGCTCGCTTTGCGCCTGATAGCGCGTCGGCTGGGACAGGAACTCGATGAACTGGCTGATCCAGAACTGCTTGCCGGCCAGTTCGGCGGCCAACAGCACCAGCAGCGAGACGGGGAGGACGGCAACTCCCCACAGATAGCGCCGGAAGGCCACGGTGTTGCGCCGCGCCGGGTCGAGCAGCAGGTCGAGCCCCAGCGCGGAGAGCACGGAGAGCCCCAGCACCGGGATGAACATGATCATCTTGGGCACCCGGAAGCGGTTGATGCCCGGGAAATGGTCGAACAGGAAGTTGTAAAAGGGCGTGTATTTCCCCATGGAAAAGAGCACCCCGACCACCACGGCCGCCAGCGCCAACCAGGTGTAGCGATCGCGCCGGAAGATGAGCGGCAGCGGCAAGAGGAGCAAAGGAAGCAGCCCCATGTAACTCACCGTCTGGGAGAAGTTCATCCGTCCCCAATAGTAGGCGCCGATGTTCTTCGGGTTTTCGCCCGCCTCCTGGCGGGAGAAGCCGAAGAAGCCGGGGATGACGAAGGCGGCGGTTTCCTCGGGAGGAAGCGACCAGGCCATCGCTTCTTCCCGCGCCAGCCCCCCCTTGGGCTGCGCCGGGCCGGCTGCGGCCGAGGCGTTGGAGCCGGAGTTCACGCCGCGGTTGGTATCCTTCGACCAGTTGGCGAGCGGCGCCAGCGAGATGGCGACGGTGCTCAGGAAAAAGCAGAGCAGCGTCAGGTTCAAGCCGAGCAGGCGGGCGAACTCCTTGCCGCCGCCGCGCTCCTCACGGAGGATGCCGATGGAGCGTGCCATGCCGTAGACGCCGGCGGCCAGGCAGGTGTAAAAGGCGATCTGCCAGTGGGTGTGGAAGAACTGGTAGGAGAGCAGCAGCGCCGTGGCCAGGAAGTAGAATACCCGGCGGGTGAGGAAGGCCTTTTCCAGGAAATAAAAGGCCCAGGGCGCAAAGGAGATGGTGGCGATCTTCATGACGTGCCCGGCGTTGATGAGCGAGGCGTTTTCCGGAGCGAGGGCGAAGATCATCCCGCCCAAAAAGGCCGCCCAGCGGCTGGCGCCGATCAGGCGGCAGCAGCAGTAGACGCCGGCGGCGCCGATGAAGAGATGAATGACGATGTACCAGGCGACGTTGGCGGGCGCGGGGAAGAACCAGAACACGAGGTTGCGCAGAAAGAGGAACTGCATGGAAGCGGCCCCCCCTTCGTTGGTGTATCCCGAATTGACCAGCAGGTCCCAGCCGGCGGAGGAGAGGTTCACCCTGAGTTGCGACCAAAGCGGCGTGGCGCCGATCCCCTTCACGCTCCAGTAGAATTCGTTGATGATGTCGGGGGCGCGGATGATCTGGTGGGTGAAGAGTATCCTGGAGAAAAAGAGCACCAGTACGGCCAGCAGTCCAGAGAGTATCAGTAAATCTTTTTTCCGATCGGTCATGCCTTGTTGTTCTCCAAAAGTTAAGCATCCACATGAGTCTAAAGCTCGATGGGGCGGCCTTTGATATCTCCAGGGCCCCCCTGCCCTACTCCCCAACCCGTCAATGGGGAGGGCGCTTGGTCGGCACCTTGAAGCTTGCGTAAAACTCGCTCAGGCTTTGGGCGGCGTCGGACCAATTGAAACGCTCCAGCAATCGCGCCCGCCCGGCCCGGCCCAGCCGCGACCTCTCTTCCGGGTCGCCCAGCAACTTGATGGTCTGTTCCGCCATCTGCTGCCAATCGCCGGGGTCGCAAAGCACGCCGGAAAACCCGGATTCGACGTATTCGGCAATCTGCCCGACCCGATCCGCCACCACCGCCCGCTCGGCAAGAAGCAGCTCGGTCAGCTTGGCCGGGCATTTGGCGCGATTGACCAGGTTGTCGGCAAAGGGGTAGATGGCGACGTCAGCCGCGGCGAGATAATCCGGAAGTTGGGCCGGCTCGACCCAGCCCGCCATCGCCAGCGCGTCGGCAAATCCTTTCTCCCTGCCGGCCGCCATCAGCTCGGCCTCTTCCCCCGATCGCCCCTTGCCGACCACCAGCAGCCGGACTCCGGGGAGCCGCCGATAGATCCGCTCGAAAACCAGATGCAGCTGCTCCTGGGGGAACTCGAAAAACCTGCTGTATAACAGCACGACCGGCGCGTCCGGGGCAATGGCCAGCTTGCGTCTGGCGGCGGCTCCGTCCCCAAGTTCGGTCTCGGTCACGCAATTGGGGAGATAAAGGAGCCGCGCCGGCTCGATGGGCATGGCGCCGACCAGTTGCTCCAGGCCGCGGCTGGCCACGGTCACCCCCAGCACGCGCCGGGTTATCCACTGTTCCTGAAAGCTGTAAAAGCGCTTCTCCAGCCCCGAATAGGGATGCAGCTCGTTCATGCCCCCCTTGCCTTCCCAGTCGTCGCTGTCGAGAAAGAGCGGCGGCAGCCTGAGGCCGGCCTGCTGCAGCATCAGGTGCAGCATCCCCGCCACTCCCGCATACCCTTTGGGCTTGAAGAGGTGGATCAGGTCGGGCCCTTCGGCCAGCGCGGCGCGCAGCAGGCGCCAGGCGTTGGGCGGCACGGCGAGCAGCTTGTTTTCCGGTCCCAGCACGATGTTTTTAAGCGGCACCCCGCGCACGATCTCGCTTAAGCCGGAATCCTCCGGATTCGTATAGGGGGGCGCGACGATCGCGACCTCGTCGCCCAGAGCCTGGAGCGACGCGGCCAGCGGGATCATCCGAGCCAGCACCGTCCCCTTGGGGCGGATGCCGAATGGCGCCAGGAAAACGATCTTCAAGAAGTCCCCTTTCGTTGTCAGAAGTTAAAATAGATAAAACCGGCGTTACTGTCCATATTAAAAAGAAGCACCCCCGCCGCCAGGCAGAGATAGACGCCCAGGCGCAGCGCCGCCGGAGCCCCGTAGAAATCCCTTCCCAACGAGGTGCGCTCCCTCGCCAGGGCCACCAGCCAAATCGCCAGCATGGACCCGGCGGCTATCGCCAGATCGGTGGTGCCTTGCGCCGCCAGGAGCTCGGCCACGCCGGAAGCGCCGTCGAACAGATGCTTGACCACGTACCAGGCATCGGCGGCCGTGGCCGCGCGAAAGAAGATCCAGGCAAAGCAGACCAGGTTGAAGGTCACCGCCGTCTGCCAGATCTGCAGCGCCTTCGACTTTTCCAGCCCCAGCCGCCGGTAAAGCCTCTTGCGCCACGGCTGCCATAGCACGGAAGCGGCCAGATAGACGCCGTGCAGGCCCCCCCCAGATCACGAAGCACCAACTGGCGCCATGCCAGATCCCTGAAGCCAGGAAGGCGACCAGCAGGGCCACGGCGGTGCCGAGGCTTTTCCAGTAGCGAAGCCGCATTTGCAACGGCTTGAAAAGGTAGTCGAGTATCCAGCGGGAAAAGGAGATGTGCCAGCGCCGCCAGAAATCGGCCACGGAACGGGCCAGGTAGGGGGCGTTGAAATTCTGGGTGAGCCTGATGTTCAGCATGCGGGCGGTCCCCAGCGCCATGTCGGTGTAGCCGGAAAAATCGTAATAGAGCTGGAAGGCGTAGATGTAGGTAGCGACCAGCAGCGGCAGGCCGCTATAGGCATGGACGTCGCCGTACACCGCGTTGACGTAAAAGGCCAATCGGTCGGCCAGCACCGCCTTTTTGAAGAGCCCCCAGCCGAATTGCAGGGCGCCGGCGCGAAAGTTTTGCTGGTCGAAGCCGGAGGCGGATCTGAGTTGGGGAAGAAGATCCCCCGCCCTCTCGATCGGCCCCTGCATGAGCTTGGGGAAAAAGGCCAGGTAGAGCGTGAAGTACCCCAGATGGCGCTCGGGCTCCTCGGTCTCCATGTCGAGGTCGATCAGATAAGAGATCGCCTGGAACACGAAATAGGAGACGCCGATGGAGACCAGCGCCTTCCCCTCGGGCACGGCCAGGTGGACGCCGCAGTTCGCCAAGAGGGCGTTCAGGTTTCTTTCCAGGAAAGGGAGGTATTTCAAGCCGATCAGCACCAGCAGGTTCGCCGACACGCCGCTCCCAAAAAGCGCGTTTTTCCCCCGCTCGCTGCGGCTCCGCGCCAGCAGCAGGCCGCAGCCCCAGGTGACGACCGCCACCAAAAGGAGCGCCGCGATCAGATAGAGGTGGCCCAGCGTCGCGTAGAAATAGAGGCTCGCGGCCAGGAGCACCAGCCAGCGGAACCGATCCGCCACCGGATAAAGGCAGAGAAAAACGATGGGGATGAAGAGCAGATAGGGGATCGAGTTGAAATTCATGGGTGCATTTTCCGAAGCATCATCGCGCCTTTTAGGGGGACAGGCACCGCGTTCCGCGGAGCCAGTCCCCTCAGCTTGCCGATCGCCTCGGCGCAGGCGTCGACCGCCAGCGCCTTGCCCAGAGCCGTGTAATGGGTGTCGCTGCCGTAGTACAGAAGCGGCATGCCGGGCTTGCTGCGAGC
>CAIYDQ010000174.1 GCA_903925075.1 uncultured Geobacter sp. | reverse complement strand
GGGGTCTGATACTTTTTCAGTAGGTCATCGATTACGGCGAGGTCAATGGTCATGGCAGCTCCTTGGGGGAAGATGATTACCCCGGAATGGCCATTTACACAAACCTTTTTACACCCTCCCGATAAGTCATCAGGTGTGGCAGATAACTCGTTGACCACGGCTGATAAGTTATCGGGTGCGGCAGATAACTCGTTGACCACGGCTGATAAATTATCAGGTGTGGCAGATAACTCGTTGACCACGGCTGATAAGTTATCAGGTGTGGCAGATAACTCGTTGACCACGGCTGATAAATTATCAGGTGCGGCAGATAACTCGTTGACCACGGCTGATAAATTATCAGGTGCGGCAGATAACTCGTTGACCACGGCTGATAAATTATCGGGTGCGGCAGATAACTCGTTGACCACGGCTGATAAGTTATCAGGTGCGGCAGATAACTCGTTGACCACAACTGATAAGTTATCAGGTGCAGCTGATAACTCGTTGATAACGATTGACACGTTGGAAGTAAAGGTCCCCTTCCCCGATGGAAGGAAATTGTGGAGAGGGTGAAAAGCCCGGGGGAGAAATACGGAGCCGGAGCTGAACGGTCACGCGGGGCAGGCGGGAAGGAGCGTAGGTTGCGTTGAACGGGTGCATCGTGAAACGCAACATCGCAGCGTCGCCATCGTTGCGGCTGGGCCGGCATGGCGTCGCGTTTCGTGCCTCAACGCGACCTACGACTACGACTGGATTGCGATGTTGAGGGTCAGCCCGCTATGGCGTGGACTTGGACATCTCGATGCCGAGTTTGCGAATCACGTTGTCGTTGGTGCGCAGCCGCGCCTTGCGGGGATCGACGGTGGGTACCTTGGCGATGGCGCCGCCGCTCAGCAGGGAGGCGGTCATTTCTCCGGCCTGCTGGCCCACATCCAGATAATCCACGTCCAGCGAGGCGGCAGCTCCGCTGTTCAGGTACTGGCTGCTGAAGGTGACCACGGGCAGGTTGTTGCTGATCGAGAACAGCAGCAACGCTTCCATGTTGACGGTGGTAACCACCGTGCTGTCGGGAAGCATCCAGAGCGCGTCGACGTTGCCCTGGATCTTGGCCAGCTTCTTCTGGATCTCGCGTGAGTCGCTCACCGGCTCGGCCACCAGGTTCAGACCTAGTTGTTTCAATTCGCGCGCCACTCTTTTCAGGTAATTTCCCGTCTTCGCCGGATCGTAAAGCACGCCGATGTTCTTCACTCCCAAGGAACTGAAAAGTTTCAGGTATTGTTGGGGTGCCGCCACCATGGCTATGCCGCCGATGTTGTCGGGATGGTTTTTCTGCAGGTTCAGGGCCAGCGACAAGATGGCCAGCACCGGGGTCTCGCGCAGTTTCCTGGCGGCTGCCAGGGCCTTGTCGCCGACTGCCATCACCAGGCGCGGACGCTCCTCTTTCACCATGCGCTCCACGTCGACCTCGACGTAATCGCTCAGCACGACGGTCTTGCAGGAACCCTTGGTCGATGCGTGAAAGCCGCGCAGCGTCTCCGTGTAGGCCGGGCCGCGCGCGGATTGCAGGATCAGCACGTCGGCGGCCCGGGCAGCCGGCGAGCTCATCAGCAGGAGCAGTATGCAAAGGAGGAGGGCGCGCATCAGAAACGTAACCTCGCTCCACCCTCGAACCAGCGAGGGGCAGTATTATACAGCGTGGTGTCGGTCGTCTGATTGCCGTTGAAAAGGTTGCGCGCCGAGAAGAACAATTCGGGCGACAGGTCGGAAGATGGGCGTACTTTCCAGGTCAGGTGCAGATCCCAGATCATCCCCTGGTCGGCGACCGGGGGGAAGCTGGACCCGTGCCACCAGATGTAGTTGCCGGTGAGCGCGCCGCGCAGGCCCGAGTCGGAGTTGTCGTAATTGAGGGCCAGCTTCACGTTGTGCGGAGGGACTGACTGGCCGCTGCTGGTCTGCACGCGCTGACCGGTATTTATGTCTTTGGCATAGGTGAATGTATAACCGCTCAATAGCGAGAAACCGAGGAGCGGCGTGGTGCGCGCCTCCAACTCAAACCCTTGTCGGTTCTGGTCGGTGACCGTTACGTCCACTCCGGCGGATTCGTTGTTGCGAATGGCGTTGAAGAAATAGGTTCCTTTCAGCCAGAAGTAGGGTATGCCGGAACTCTCGATGCCGGCCTGAACGGTGGCGATCTTTTGCAGCTCGTTTTGCCTGACGGCGAGCGGCAGGGAATAACCTTTGGCCGCGTAGGCGCGCAGGGTGGTGGTGTCGGTCAGTTGATAGGTGGCGCCCAGAGTGTAGCTTAAGTTGTTGCCGGTGACGCCGGTTAAGTCTTCGCGTATGCTCGGCAGGATGGTCAGAGCGCCGATACTGAAGGCGCCGTTGGCATAGAACCCGTAGCGGTCGAAAGTCCTGTCGGAGATGAGAGGGTCCGCGCTCAATAGGTCCGCGAGTCTGGTGTGCGCATGGCTGTACTCGATGCCTGCAGCCAAGTTGTAGCGGTTGTCGCCCCAGAAGAGGCGTGCATCCGCTCCCCGGCTCGACTCGAGAACGTCGAAGTCGTCGAAAAAGACAGGTCCCCCGTTTGCGTCCACCCCGCCATATTTGGTGTGGTCGTCGTTGGTCGCCAGATAGCCGTCGACCTCCAGAGACAGCTGAGGCCCGAGCGGCTTGGCAAGCCTGAGGAAACCACTGCTGCGGCTGAACTTGGTGTCGTCGTGTACAAAACCGTATTTCGCGGTATCACCCTGATCCAGGCCGGAACTGGAGGCCTGGTGCGAGAGACCGAAGGTCGCCGTGCCACTGCCGGGCAGCAGATAGGAAAGCTTCGAGTAGAAGTTGTTGAAATTGCCGCCCGTGTTCGGAGTAAGGCCGTTAGAACGGAGGTTGCCGGCAGTGAGGTAGTAGCCGAAGCGGTTGACGGTGCCGCTTAATTCGGCGCGGGAGTCGGCCGTAAGGTGGCTGCCAAGCGATGCGGAGACCAACCCCCCCGCCGCGCGCTCCGGGTCCGAGGACTTGGTGATGATGTTGATCACGCCTCCGAGGGCCGGCCCCCAAGCCGAAGAGGCAGCTCCCTTGACGATCTCCATTCTCTCGATCTGCTGGACCGGGATCAGCCCCACCCTGGCGGTATTGTCCGTGAATTCATTTTGCCGGATGCCGTCGATCAGTACTAGGACGGTGGTGTTGAGTGCGCCTTGTATATTGAAAAACGCTGATGTGCCCGGGGTGCGAAGGAAGTCCATCTGCACGCCCGGCACCGTCTGCAGCACCTCGGCCAAGGTATGGGCGTTTAATCTGGCGATGTCGTCGGCGGTGATGATGGTGACGTTTTCAGCGATCTGGGAAGCGGGGCGGGGGAAACGTGACGTGGTGATCTGTTCGTCACCGACAAGGCCCAGAGACCGGGAAACCTCGCTGGCTTCTTCTCCGATGGCGGGTGTCACCATGAGCGCTAAGATCAAGGCGATGCTGCTGAGAGTCGCTATGTGGGGATATTTTCGGCTCAATAGCGATGTCCGGGAAGGCCTGTTCGGTTAGTTTGATATGCGCTGTACTTCTTAGCAGTTTCCTGCTAGCCTGTCAAAGCTTTTCATTAGGACACCCGTGCAGGGTGGCATTCCAATTAAAAAGGAGGTGACAACCATGTTAACTAAACAAGAAGATTTAGTGGTATTGGACGAAGGAGTGGAGTGCACGATAGAGGTAAGCGCCTGTTGTACTGCGACCCAGGTTCGGAATTGAACAGCTTTTTTGGTTCATTAGGGGGGCCTTTCGGCTCCCCTTCTTACTTAAAAGAGAAACGACCATGCCCCTTTCCCGCTACCTGAAGATTTATCCCGACCGCGAAGCCCCCGGCTATTTCCTGCTGTACTCGACTAAAAAAAGTTCCACTGTCCGGCTTTCCGCAGCGCTATTGGCGGATGCCCAGGAGGGGACGCTGAGCGCGGAGCATCTGGCCACCTTGAAGCGCCTGGAGATGGTGGTGGACGACCCCGCCGCCGAACGGGCAGAGATGGCCGGCCTGGTGGATAGCACCAACGCCAAAAGCAGCCGCTTCAAGGCGACCCTGGTGCTGACGCTCGACTGCAACCTTGCCTGTCCCTACTGCTACGAGGAGGGGTTCCGGGGCGGCTTCGCCATGAGCGACGAGACCGCCCGGCTTTTCGTGGAGTACGTGGTCAAGGAACAGATCGGGCGCGGGCGGGAGGTGGAACTGCGCTTCTACGGCGGCGAGCCGCTGCTCAACGTCCCTCTGCTGCTTCAGATCGCCCGGCCGATAGGCGAGGCGGCTGCCGCCAAGGGGAGCAAATTCTCCTTCAGTCTGGTCAGCAACGGCACCCTCTTGACCCGCTCTGTGGCGGAGTCGCTGACGCCGCTAGGACTCACCTCCGCCCAACTCACGCTCGACGGCCCCCGCGAAATTCACGACGGTCAGCGTCCGTTCGTCTCAGGCTCGGGGAGCTTCGACGCCATCGTGGAGAACGTCAGGCAGGTCCACCAACTGGTAAAACTCAAGCTGGGCGGGAATTTCACCCGCGACAACTACCGGCGCTTCCCCGAAATGCTTGACGCGCTGCTGGAGGCGGGCGTCGACCCGGTGCTCTTGGAGCCGATCATGTTCGCCCCAGTGCTTCCCAAGTCGGGGGAACCGCTCCCCAAGGACCTCGGCGGCTGCTGCGTCTCCAACGCAGAACCGTGGCTGGCCGAGGCGATCCCCTTTCTTCGGGAAGAGACGCTGAAGCGCGGCTTCGCCGTGCTCAAGCCGACCATGGGCATCTGCATGGTCGAACTTGACAACGAGCTGGTGGTGAACTGGGACGGCTCGCTCTACAAGTGCCCCTCCTTCATGGGATGGCCGGAACTCTCGGTCGGTACCCTGGCGGGGGGCTTCAAGGATTACCGCGCATCGCACAACTTGACCCTGTGGCAAAACGAGCGCTGCCTGGACTGCGCCTATCTCCCGCTTTGCTTCGGCGGCTGCCGGTTGCTGCCCCTGCTCAGAAACGGCGTCATCGACGAAGTGGACTGCCGCGCCGGCTTTTTCGACGCCACCTTGGAGCGGATGATTTTGCCGGATCGGCGCTTCAGCAGCAGATAATTCTTGCTTTCAAATTGGCATATGTTAAGTTGCCCTGGCGGCCCGCCTCATGAAGGGCTGCGGGATCGGTGCGCTAGCGCCTCGGGCAATGGATCATCATTGGCGGCCATGCCGCCGCAGCCTTCTTGGGTGAATCACCATGTCAATCTGCGCTCCACTTTCAAGCATCCGCTCCAGTTTTCAGTTCAAGCTTTTCTTCCTCTTCACCCTTTTGACCGCGGCGATCACCGTCCTGTTCGGCGCCTTGTTCGTCGTGCACCAGATCCACGACGACGAGCGCCACGCCTCGGAAAAGCTGCAGTTGATGACCGAGGCCTTCGCCGATGCCGTCCGGCTCCCCTTGTACGCCGAAAATCGCCGTCTCCTGCAGCAGCACGCCGAGGAGGCGCTGAGGCTTCCTCAAGTGCGCGCCGTGGAGATTTTTTCCGCCAACCGTCAACTGCTGGCGCAGTCGCGCTCCTCCTCCGGCACCGACCTGGCCGCCTGCCTGGTCAAGACGGCGGCGGTGCGCAGCTTTTCCATGTCGCTTTTGCCGGAAGCGGCTCCGGCCGGAGGCGATCGGCAAGACATGCTGATCGGACAAGTCCGCCTCTACCGCAGCACCGACGATCTCTCCCGCACCGCCCGCACCCTGGTTGTTTCCGCCTGCGCCGTGGCCTTTTTGTTCTGGCTCTTGGTCTCCTGTTCCTGTTATCTGCTGCTGCGGCGCGTCACCCGCTCCTTCCAGGCCTTGATGCTGGGCCTGCACAACGTCCATAGCGGCGATTACCTCTCGCGCATCGAGGTCTCCACCGACGACGAGCCGGGGAGGGCCTCGGCGTCGGTCAACGAGCTGGCCGAGTCGCTGTGGCAGCGCGACCAGGAAAACCGCCGCCTGAACGGCGAGCTGATGGCGGCCATGGAGCTGGAGATCGCCTCCAGCGAGCGCCTGGTCGCCATCAACCGCAGCCTGGAGATCGAGGTCGCCGAGCGCACGCGGGTGAGACAGGAACTGAGGAACCTGGTGGACCAATTGCCGGTGGGGATCATCTGGTCGGACTCCGACGGCACCATCGAACACCTCAACAACTTCATGCTGGAGCGCATAGGGTACGGGCCGGACGAGGTGCGCAGCGTGGACGGCTGGTTGTCCCACGCCTGTCCGGAGCGCTCGCAGCGGGAGCGGGTCGCCGGGCTCAGGCAGGCCGCCATCGGCGCCTGGAAGGAAGGGGCCGGCCAGGTCTCCTTCTACGACGTACAGGTGGTCTGCAAGGACGGCTCGCTGCGCGAACTCAATTGCAGCAACCAGTTGTCCGGAACGCGCACCGTCGACATCATGATCGACATGACCGAACGGGAGATGCTGCAGCGGCAGATCGTCAGGAATCAGAAACTGGAATCGATAGGGGTACTGGCGGGGGGGATCGCCCACAATTTCAACAACGCGCTCACCGGGGTGATGGGGTACGTCACCCTGGCTCGAAAGTTCGTCGACCCGTCGAACCGGGCCTACGAACTGCTGCTGCATGCCGAAAAAGCGACCGCGCGGGCCGCCGGCCTTGCCAGTCAACTGCTGACTTTCGCCAACGGCGGGGCGCCCGTCAGGAAAGCGGTCTCGGTATTGGGGCTGGTCGACGAGTCGGTGGCCCTGGCGGTGAGCGGCTCCAAGGTGACCGGCCACCTGCAGCTTCCCCCCTCCCTGCGCTACGTGCAGGCCGACGTCCGGCAGATCAGCCAGGCGTTCAGCTGCATCTGCATCAACGCGGTGCAGTCCATGCCCGACGGTGGCGTGTTGACCGTGCGCGGCCGCAACGTCAGCACCTAGGAGGAAAAGCTGCCGGTCGCCGCCGCCGGTGATTACGTGGAGCTTCGTTTCGAGGATCAAGGGTGCGGCATCAGGGAGGAGGACAAGGCCAACATCTTCACCCCTTACTTCACCACCAAGGCGGAAGTGGGGACCGGCCTGGGGCTCGCGACCGTGCACTCCATCGTCACCAGGCACGGCGGGATGATCAACTTCGCCACCATGCTCGGCCGGGGGACGACCTTCACCCTCTACCTGCCGGCGGCCAAGAGCGCCGCGCCGGAAGAAAACGCGACGCAGGCTAATTAACAACCTGTAGTAATTTCAGATAGTTCTTGCATTCGGGAGAGCATGTGTTAAGTTTGCCGCTGGCAAAAGTGTGTCCAGGCAATTATCTCCCGCACTCCGGTAAAAAAGATGTCAATACGCGCACGACTGTCAACCATCCGCTCCAGCTTCCAGTTCAGGTTGTTCTCCCTGTTCACCCTTTTGACGGCCGTCATTACCTTTCTTTTCGGCACCCTGTTCGTCGTTCATCAAATCCGGCAAGACAAGCGCCATGCCTCGGAAAAGCTCCAGTTGCTGAGCAAGGGGTTTGCCGATACCGTTCGGCTGCCGCTGTACGCGGAAAACCGCGAACTCCTCGTAGCCTGCGCCGAGCAGGTTTTGAGAGTCCCCCAGATCCGGGGGGTGGAAATATTCGCCGCCGACAACCGCTTGCTGGTGCAGTTCCCCGCCGGTCAGCCGATCGATAGCTCGCGCTGCCTCAGCGAAGCGAGCGAGGTGCGCAGCCATTCCTTTTCCTTGCTCCCCAGCATGGAGAAGGGGGACGAAGCCAACGGCAATCTGCTCGGCCGGGTGCGCCTTTACCGCGGGACCGAGGACCTGTCGCGCACCGCGCAAAAACTGGTGGCGAGCGCCCTGGCCCTGGCCTTGTTGTTCTGGCTGCTGGTCGCCTGTTCCTGTTATCTGCTGCTGCGGCGGGTTACCCGCTCTTTCCAGGCGCTCATGCTAGGACTGCACAACGTGCACGGCGGCGATTATCTGTCGCGCATAGCGATCGCCTCAGACGACGAACCGGGGCGGGCCTCGGCCGCGGTCAACCAGCTCGCCGCATCGCTTGCGGAGCGCGACCGGGAAAACCGCCGCCTGCACGACGAGCTGCGGGCCGCCATGGAGCAGGAGATCGCTTCCCGGGAGCGGCTGGTGGTCATCAACCGCAGCCTGGAGCTGGAGATCGAGGAGCGCGGCAAGGTGAAGCTGGAGTTGAGGAACCTGGTGGAACAGTTGCCGGTCGGCATCATCTGGTCGGACGCCGACAACGGCATCGAGCACCTGAATCGTTTCATGCGGGAGCGCATCGGCTACGGGCACGAGGAGGTCGGCAGCGTCGACGACTGGCTGAAGCTTGCCTGTCCCGACCCCGACAAGCGGGCGCGGGCGACCGCTCTGAGATGCGCGGCGATAGAGGCCTGGAAGCAGGGGACGGGCGAGGCTTCCTTTTACGACGTGCAGGTGGTCTGCAGGGACGGTTCGCTGCGCGAGCTGCTCTGCAGCAACCAGCTCTCCGGGACTCGCACCGTCGACATCATGATCGACATGACCGAGCGGGAAATGCTGCAGCGGCAGATCGTCCGCAATCAGAAATTGGAGTCGATCGGCGTGCTGGCGGGGGGGATCGCCCACAACTTCAACAACGCGCTTACCGGCGTCATGGGCTATATTCCCTTCGCCAGAAAGTTCGTCGACGAGTCCGACCGCGCCTACGGGCTGCTGGTGCATGCAGAGAAAGCCACCGCGCGCGCGGCCGGCCTGGCCAGCCAGCTGCTGAGCTTCGCCAACGGCGGCGCCCCGATCAGAAAGGCGGTTTCGGTGCCGAGCCTGGTCGAGGAATCGCTGGCGTTGGCGGTGAGCGGCACGGCGGTGGTCGGCCGGCGCGAGCTTCCCGCCTCGCTTTGCTACCTGCACGTCGACGACGCCCAGATCCGCCAGGCGTTCAACTGCATCTGCATCAACGCGGTGCAGGCCATGCCCGAGGGGGGCGTTTTGACCGTGCGCGGCAGGAACGTGAGCAGTTATGACGAGCAGCTTCCCGTCCCCGCCGCCGGCCACTACGTCGAGCTGCGCTTCGAGGACCAGGGGTGCGGCATCAGGGACGAGGACAAGGCCAACATCTTCACCCCCTATTTCACCACCAAGGCGAAGCTTGGGACCGGCCTGGGTTTGGCGACGGTGCACGCGACGGTGACCAGGCACGGCGGGGGGATCACCTTCGACACCCGTCTCGGCCAAGGGACCACCTTCACGCTCTACCTCCCGGCCGCCAGGAGCGCGGAGCGCGAGAACGAGTTTCCGTAGGTCGCGTTGAGGTACGAAACGCGACGTCGCTACGGCGCCACGGTGGCAATGTCGCGTTTCACGATGAAGCCGTTCAACACGACCTACAGATGTGCGAAGTTGGCAGCTGATATGGCGGATAGTTACTTTCGAATGGCGAAGGACCACATAGATGCAGCTTTCCAGTCTGAAATCAAAGTTCATCGCCGTCATCGTGCTGGTATATCTGGTGATCGGGCTGGTCACCCTCTTCGCTTTTTACCTGGGCACCAGCCGCATCATCGATCGCCTGGCCATGAGCTTCGCCACCAAGGAAGCGCTGCTGGAGAAGAACAAGATCGTCTCCATCATCGACCGGGAAGTGGTGCTGGCCCAAAAGATGGCGGACGACCAATCCCTCAAAAAATGGGCGCTCGACGAGAACAACCCCCAGGCCAAACTTGAGGCGCTCTCGGAGTTGGAGAGCTACCGCAAACTGTTCCGCGACAAGAGCTTCTTCATCGCCCTGGCCGCCAAGTCGCACTACTACGTGTACGACAAGAAGGCGGGCGCCGGCCAGATGAAGCTGGTGACGCTGGATGCGAATAAGCCGCACGACAGGTGGTATTTCGAGGGGATGAAGCACATCGAGGAGTGCGACCTGAATCTCGATTACAACCCGTTCCTGGGCGAGACCAAGGTCTGGTTCAACGCGGCGATGAAAGGGACCGACGGGAAAAAAATCGGCATCTGCGGCGGCGGCATCACCATCACCGACTTCCTCAACGAGATCGTCTTCTCCAAGGAGCAGGGGCTGTCGACCATGCTGATCGACAAGTCCGGCATCGTGCAGGCCCACGAAAACCGCGCCATCGTCGAGCACAACGCCGGCACGGTCGATCCCGCCCAGAAGACCACCATTTTCAGCCTGATGGACGATCCGGCGCAGCAGGAGCAGTTGCGCCGCTCGATAGCCACCCTGGCAGCCCTGAAGAAGGACGTGGTGGCCTTCCCCGCCAGTTTCGGGGGCAAAGACTATCTGGTGGCGGCCTCCTACCTGCAAGGGGTGGGCTGGTTCAACGTGGTGCTGGTGGACGTGTCGCGCGTCATCAGCATGAAGGCCTTCTATCCGATCATCGCCATCATGTTCCTGTCGCTTTTGCTGGTGATCGTCACCTTGGCGCTGTCGATGAACAAGATGGTGCTGGTGCCGCTCACCCGCCTGACCAGGGCCTCCCGCGAGGTGGCGGGCGGGCGCTACGACGTCACCCTGCCGATCTCCGGCCGCGACGAATTCGCCGAATTGACCGGCTCGTTCAACACCATGACGGCCACCGTCCTCGACCACACCAGGAACCTGGAGGCCAAGGTTCAGGAGAGGACCGACCAGCTTTCCGCCAGCAACAGGGAACTGGCCGAATCCCAGAACAAGATGCTGGAAAGCATCAAGTACGCCGGCATCATCCAGAACTCCATATTGGCCGATCAGCAACTGCGCGAGCGTTGCCTCGCCGAGCATTTCATCCTCTACCGGCCGAAACAAGTGGTGGGAGGGGATTTCTATTACCTGCGGGAGTTCCCCGGGCATTTCCTGGTGGCGGTCATCGACTGCACCGGCCACGGCGTGCCGGGCGCCTTCATGACCATGACCGTCAACTCGGTGTTGAACCACGTGGTCGACCTGATCTGCAACGACGATCCCTCCCGGATACTGTCCGAGTTGAACCGCGTGCTGAGAAAGACCCTGAACCTGCGCGAGGTCGACGCCGGGTTGGACATCGCCCTGTGCATGGTCGATCGGGAGCGCGGGCAGCTCACCTTCGCGGGCGCGGGGCTCTCGCTCTACCTGCTGGCCTCGGGCGAGGTGCAGGAAATCAAGGGCGATCTGCAGCGGGTCGGCTACAAAGGGTCTCGGCTCGACTTCGTTTACGTCAACCATTATTTCGTGCTGTCCGCGGTGCAGTCGTGCTACCTTACCACCGACGGACTGTTGGACGAGCCGTTCGGTCCCAAGGGGTACGGTTTCGGCAACGACCGCTTCAAGGCGATGCTCGCGCACAACGCCAAGCTGGAGATGTCCGCCCAACTGGCGTCCTTCGAGCGCTTGCTCGACGAGCGCCGGGACGATCACCGGCAGCGCGACGACATCACGGTGATCGGATTTCAAATCAAATAAAGGAGCCCATGATGGACCTATTCCTGCTCAGAGAACAGTTCACCAAAGACGGCATCTTGATGTGTTTCAACGGCCCTTTCTCCCATAGCATCATCGAGGAGATGGGGACGGCGATCAAGAACCATTTGGCTGCCGAAAACATCGCGCGCATGGCGGTGCAGGATGTCTTCGCGGTCTACATAGAGATGACGCAAAACGCCCGCAATTACCTGACTCGCAACCAGATCCCCATCGAGGACACCGGCTCGGCCACGATCCTCATCGCCAAGCACGGCGACTGCTACGCGGTCGCCTCGGGCAACGTCATCCTCAAGGCGGACGTGGAAAAATTGGTCTCCCGCATCGACCGCATCAACGCTTTCGACGCGGATGCCCTGAAAAAGGCGATCCGCCAGCAGTTGCGCTGCGACGTGCTGCCGGGCGAGGGGGCGGGCATCGGCCTGATGGAGATGGCCAAACGCTCGCCGGCCAAGCTCGAATACTCGCTGCGCGACATCGACGACCGGTATGCTTTTTTCACCCTGAAGACTCTGATCAGGAGGGCAAGTTGATGCGCACGCTCGACATAGAACAATCGGCATCCACCCCCCGCATCATTTTCCAGCCGGACGAACGGGTGCTGCTGATCCGCGGGGAATCCTACCCGGAGAACTCCTTCGAATTCTACGCCCCGGTCGCCGGCTGGCTGAAGGAGTATCTTGCAGGGGAATCGACGCTGAACCTGGACATCAACGTCAGCTATCTGAACAGCAGCAGCACCAAATGCATGCTCGATCTGCTCGACATTCTGGAAGAGGCTCACTGCAAAGGCGCCCGGATCTCCCTTGTCTGGCGTTACGACCAGGAAAACCCGCGCTCGCTCGACCTGGCGCAGGAATTCCAGGAAGAGGTGACCCTTCCTTTCGCCATCCGCAGTTATCAAGAGGAGCAGTCATGACCCCGATGGAGGCCTCGCCGCCGCGCGAACCGGCGGACGACGACCTGCTGGCGGAGATGCGCCTCGCCCTGGAAAAGGCCGCGGCCCGGGCCAACCCGCTGGCGCCCGACATGGAGCGGTTTATGGCCGGCTATCGCAAGCTTTTGCGCTGCTTCAACAAGACCGTTTCCATCAGCGACCGCTATCAGTCTCAGTTGATGGAGATCAAGGAGCGCTTCGAAGTCACCGCCAGCACCGACCTGCTCACCGGCCTCGCCAACCGCTGGAAGCTCATGGAGCAGTTGGCGATGGAGCAGAGCCGGGCCGAGCGGCACGGTTGCCACTTCTCCATCCTGATCGCCGACCTTGACCATTTCAAGATCATCAACGACACCTTCGGACATCAGGCGGGCGACCGGGTGCTGAAGTCGATCGCCGACAGCTTTGGTCACGAGTTGCGCGCCGAGGATCTTTGCGGCCGCTGGGGAGGAGAGGAGTTCCTGATCCTGCTGCCGGAAACGGGTCTGACCAAGGCCTGCCTGGTCGCCGAGAAACTGATCGCCCGGGTGAGAGCGAATTCGGTGCCGTGGGAGCAGCAGGAGTTGAAGGTAACCATGAGCGTCGGCGTGGGAGCCTTCAGCCGCGGCATGAGCCTGGACGCCTGCATCAAGCTGGCCGACGACGCCCTGTACCTGGCCAAGAAACAGGGACGGGACCGCTTCGCCGCGGCTCAGTGAATCCTTGCTCCGTAACAATTCACCATATCAACCGGCAACTTTGCACATCGTAGGTCGTGTTGAACGGCTTCATCGTGAAACGCGACATTGCCACCGTGGCACCATGGCGACGTCGCGTTTCGTGCCTCAACGCGACCTAGCAAACCAGGTGTTGAATCGTCGCCGTTGACCATCCTTTAGCTAGCGAGGCGGGCATGCCGAGTAAGAAAATGTCCTTCGAAGACTCCACCCTGGCCAGGGCCGAGCGGGTCATTGCCGACCCCGCGGCCGCGGGCCTGGATCTGGCCGCCGAATACGCCGCGCTCGCCGAGGACTTTCGGACCCTGGTGCGCAAGCTCAACAAGACCCTGGTGATCACCGACGGCTATCAGTCCCAGTTGCAGTCGCTGAACGCCTCCCTGTCCCAGCGGGTGGAGGAGGAGACCGAACGGCGCGTCGCCAACCAGCGCCTGCTCCTGCAGCAGACCAAGCTGGCCGCCATGGGAGAGATGATCGCGGCCATCGCCCACCAGTGGCGCCAGCCGCTCTCCATCGTCAGCGCCATCGTCCAGAACATGCGGGAGTTCTCCCGGCACGGGAGCGTGGACGACAGCTATCTGGAGAAAGCCTCCGGCGACGTGCTTTCCCAGGTTCGGCTCATGTCCGAGACCATCGAGGCTTTCGGCGGCTTTTTCCACCCCGCCAAGGGGACGGAGAGCTTCTCGGTCATCGGCAAGGTGCGCGAGGCGGCGTCGCTGATTCAAGCGCAGCTGACGGCCAGCGGCATCGAGCTTTCGCTGACCGAGCCGGCCGGGGAGGACACCATCGCCAGTTTCCCCAACGAGTTCACCCAGGTGATGCTGAACCTGATCGCCAACGGCCGCGACGCCATCCTGAAAAAACGGGAGGAGGGCGCCGGCGCCGGCCCGGAACGGATTTCGGTGGTGGTCTCGGTGCAGGGGGACCGGATCGTGGTCGAGGTCGCCGACACCGGGGGCGGCATCCCGCCCGAGGTCGCGGACCGGGTCTTCGAGCCCTACTTCACCACCAAGAGAAAGGGCGAGGGGTCCGGCATCGGGCTGTACATGTCGCGGCTGATCATCGAGGAAAGCATGAGGGGGAGACTCTCCTTCAGCACCGAGCCGGGGGGGACCGTCTTCCGGGTGGAACTGGACAGGGGAAACGAGCCGTGAGCGACCTGAAACAGATCACCGTCCTCTACGTGGAAGACGAGCCTTTGCTGCAAAAGTACGTGGCGCTGAGCCTCAGCCTGCATGTCGGCACCGTGCTCACCGCCCCCGACGGCTTCGAGGCGCTGGAGATGGTGCGCCGGCGCCGGCCGGACCTGGTGGTGACCGACATCCACATGCCGCGCATGGACGGTCTGGAACTGGCGGCGGCGCTTGGCGAGGAGTTCCCGGGACTGCCGGTGGTGATCTGCACCGCCTTCACCGAGACCGCCTATCTGCTGCGGGCCATCGATCTGGGGGTGGCGGCCTACGTCCCAAAGCCCATCGACAACGCCCAACTGCTGGCCGCCATCCGCCGCACCGCCCACCCGATTCTGCAACAGCGCGAATTGGAGCGCTTGAAAAAGGAGAGCGCCAACTCCCGCAGCGTGATCTTCGGCTCCAGCCCCGCCATGCAGCAGGTCGCGGAGCAGTTGCTGCGCACCGCCGACAGCGATTTCAGCATCCTGCTGCAGGGGGAGCCGGGCTGCGGCAAATCGACCCTGGCCGCGCTGATCCACGGCATGAGCCGCCGCAGCAAGAGGCCGCTGGTGAGCGTGGACGCCCAGGCGCGCGATCCCGAGCAGTTGGCGGCGGAACTCTTCGGCCTGCCGCCGGGGCGCGGACGTCCCTCGGCCAACCGGGACGCCGGCCTTTTGGCCCCGGCCAACGGCGCCACCCTGCTGCTGGAAGCGCCGGAGACCCTGCCGCCGTCGCTGCAGGCGAGGCTTTTGCGGGTGATCGAAGAGAGGCGCTACACCCCGGCCGGGAGCATCGACTCCATCCCCTGCGACCTGCGCATCCTGGCCGCCACCAGCGCCGACCTGACCGCCGAGGTCCGCGCCGGCCGCTTCCGGGCCGATCTGTTGCTCCAGATCAGCGACACCGTGGTCTCCATCCCCCCCCTGCGCTCGCGCGTCGAGGATATCGGCCAGCTTGCCGCCAAGCTGTTGAGCGAGGCGGCGCGCGACCTGGAGATCGCCTCCCCGGAACTCCCCCCCGAGTCGCTGGCGCTGCTCTGCGCCCACCCCTGGCCCGGCAACTGCCGGCAATTGCGCCAGGTGCTGCGCAGATCCCTGCTGGTCAATACCGGCAAGATCGCCCCCTCCACCGTGAAGCAGCTTTTGGGCGCCGCCCCGGTCTTCGCCCCGTCCTCCGCGCCGAAGCTGAACCTGGCCGAACTGGAGCGCTGGGCGGTGGGCGAGGCGCTGGCCGCCTGCGGCGGAAAGAAAATGGAGGCCGCGCGCATGTTGGGCATCAGTTACAACACCTTCAAGGACAAGCTCTCCAGGTACGCCATCGCCAACTAACCCGCCCCGCTGCGCCTCCCGCCGACGCCCCTCTGTCAGATATTGACACTCCTCAACTGTCAGATCCCGCAACCGCTTTCCGGCTCATCGCCGGCTCGACTCGCCTCTGGCGCGCATCCGGCGGTTTGGTCTCTTTTTGGGTAACCGGACAATTATCTGCTGGTATGATGGCCGCGGCGAAAAGCAACTTGGCTGGCGTTGTTTTCCGGGCGGCATCGGCGGATCTCGCCCGGAAGGGTGGCGGCAAAGGGAGGCATGATGAGACGAGAGGGCAAAACGCTGGCGGTCGACGATTCCATATCGATTCTGGCGCTGATGGATTGCATGCTTAACCAGTACGGCATCAAGGACGTGACCAAGGCCGGCAACGGGCTGCAGGCCTTGGAGCATTTCGAGAGCGCCTTGCAAAGCGGCGTCCCGTATTCGCTGGTGCTGCTCGACATCATGATGCCGGTAATGGACGGTCAGGAGGCCTTGAAAAAGATGCGCGCCCTGGAAAGGGAGGCGGGCCTGGCCGGCGACGACCGCTCGGTGATCATCATGGCCACTTCGCTGCATTCTCCCCGCGACATGATGGAGGCGCTGATCGACGGCGACTGCTCCGATTACCTGACCAAACCCTTCCAGTTCGAGGATCTGCGCGGCATGTTGATGAGATACAATTTCATCCAGTAAAGCCGCAAGGGCGATTTCTTCCCCAAGTTAGAAATGCACAGGCAGCGTGAAGAAGAAGGTTGCCCCCTGGTCGACCCCGCCGCCTGCCCAGATGTGGCCTCCGTGCCGGTGCACGATGCGCTGCGCCGTGGCCAGCCCGATGCCGTCCCCTTCGAACTCGCCGCTGTGCAGCCGCTGAAAAGCCACGAAGAGGTTGTCCTTGTAGGCCATGTCGAAACCCGCGCCGTCGTCCTTGACGAAAAAGGTCTCCTGCCCGGCCAGCGCGGTCTTGCCGAACTCGATGTGGGCAAGCGGCTTCTTGGAGGTGTACTTCCAGGCGTTGCCCAGCAAATTCTCCAGCAGTCGAGTCATCAGCTCCTGATCGCCCAGCACCGTCATGTCGTCATCGACCGCAACCTGCACGCAACGCTCGGGATAGGTCTCCTGCAGGGAAGAGACGATGCCCTGCGCCATTTCGCTCAGGTCGACCGGCCCAAGCTTCAGTTCCGCCCTGCCGACCCGCGACAACTGCAGCAGGTGATCTATCAGCGCTCCCATCCTGGTCGAGGCCTTGCCGATCCGCTCCAGGTAGAGGCGGGCGGCCTCCGGTAGCTCGTCGGCGAACTCCTCCGCCAAAATCGTGCTGAAGCTGTTGATGTGCCTAAGCGGCGCGCGCAGGTCGTGGGACACCGAATAGCTGAAGGATTCCAGTTCAATGATGGACGCCTGCAGGTCCGCCGTGCGTTCTTTGACTCGCTGTTCGAGCAGGACGTTTGCCATTTGCAATTCATTTTGAGACTTCAACAGCGCTCTCTCCACCTGTTTGCGCCGAGCGAGCTCGTTTTTCAGCCTGATCTGCTTGTCGATCACCGCGTAGAGCTTCTCGCACAGCAAAGGTTTCAACAGGTAATTATCTATCCCTACTTCGATGGCCCGCAATAGATAGCTGCTTTCCGTGTAGGAGGTAAAGGCGATGATGGCGACGTCGGGATTGAGGGCTTTCATCTCGGCGGCCATGCTGATGCCGTCCATGACCGGCATGCTGATGTCGGTGACCACGATGTCCGGGGAGTGCCGTAGGTATGTTTCCAGGGCGTTTTTCCCCTGGTCCGAGCAATGGATGCTGATGTGCGGGTAGCGCATGGCAGTGAGGTTGCAAAGGCTGACCAGGGTGTCGGCATCATCCTCTACGATCAGTATCGACAGTGGTTGGGTGCGCATGCGGAACCTCCTCGGGACGCCTGAGCGCTTCGGCTGATGGATCGGCGACGGCCGAATGCAGGTGCCAGATCGAGCGGAGTCGGCAAGGTTACTTCGCTCGATGCAGCTAATAGCAAAGGGTTCACTTGCAAACGGAAATGGAGTCGGGCACGCAGTTGCGATTAACCCGATCCAAAGGCGAGGCTTATTGATAGCATATTAATTTAAGCTTATAAAGAAAAAATTATTTATTGTGGAGAAAAAATGGACTGGAACTTCCATCGTGGAACGCATTATACTTTCCGCCTGCTCCCTGCGGAGCCGTCGGGAGAAATGTTCCCTCCTCAATTCGTTTGACTTTTTCTGCTCCATCTGGTTTGCTCTCCCTACATCCGGTTCGGCTATCCGGGACGCTGCCTCACGATTCCGGGCCGAAAAAAACGCTTGCTCGGTAGAAAGGATAATGCCTTTGCCAGACCTCGACCTCGATCCGCTTGCCAGGTGCAGTTGGGCCGGCAATGACCCGTTATACCGGAACTATCACGATAGGGAGTGGGGGGTGCCGGTGCACGACGACCGCCTCCTTTTTGAGTTCCTGACGCTGGAGGGCGCGCAGGCCGGCCTTTCCTGGCTTACCATCCTGAGAAAGCGCGAGGGCTACCGACGCGCCTTTGCGGGATTCCACCCCGAAGCGGTGGCCGGCTTCGGCGAGACGCAGCTCGCGCAGTTGCTGGCCGATGCCGGCATCGTGCGCAATCGCCTGAAACTCTCCTCTACGCTCACTAATGCCCGCGCCTTTTTGTCGCTGCAGGAGGAATTCGGCAGCTTCGACGCCTATCTCTGGCGCTTCGTCGACGGCGCGCCGCTGCAAAACGCCTGGCTCAGCCAGACGGAGGTGCCGGCCAGCACGGCGCTGTCGGACGCGCTCAGCCGCGACCTGAAGCGGCGCGGTTTCCGCTTCGTCGGGAGCACCATCTGCTATGCCTTCATGCAGGCCGTCGGCATGGTGAACGACCATCTCGCCGGCTGCTTCCGCTGGAGGGAACTGGGCGGGGATGCCGAGTCGATGGCAAAAAACGACTGTCAATAACGGCCTGCCGCCGTTCAACCTGCGCCGGGGTCCGCTCCCGCCGGCGCCAAGGAGATAGAATAATGTTTCGTCGCACCAAGATCGTTGCCACCATAGGACCTGCCTGCGACACCGAGCCGGGGCTCGACGCCTTGATGCAGGCCGGCGTCGACGTTTTTCGCCTCAATTTTTCCCACGGCGAACAGTCCGCCAAGGCGGAGGTGATCCGCATCATCCGGGACCTCTCGCTGCGCCATCAGCGCGCCGTCGCCATCCTGGGAGACCTGCAGGGGCCGAAGATCCGCACCGGCCTCATGCACGGCGGGTTCCTGCAGCTTGTTGCCGGCAGCGAGGTGACCGTCACCACCCGCGGGGTGCTGGGGCAGGGGGATCTTATCCCGACCATCTATCAGGGGCTGCCGGGGGACGTGGCGCCGGGCGACCGCATCCTTTTGGACGACGGCCTGATGGAGTTGCGGGTGCAGAGCGTCGAAGGCCAGGACGTGCGCTGCCGGGTGGTGAGCGGCGGCCTGCTGAAGGACCGCAAGGGGATAAACCTTCCCGGCGCCAAGGTCTCGGCTCCGGCCCTCACCGAGAAGGACCGCGAGGATCTGCACTTTTGCATCCTGCAGGAGTTGGATTACGTCGCCCTCTCCTTTGTCAGGGAGGCCTCGGACGTGCTGGAGCTGAAGGGGATACTGGAGGCCCACGGCTCGGAGTTGCGGGTGATCGCCAAGATCGAGAAGCCTGAAGCGGTCGCCAATTTCGACGCCATCCTGGAGGCCTCGGACGGCATCATGGTGGCGCGCGGAGACCTGGGGGTGGAGATCAGCCCCGAGAAGGTGCCGCTGATCCAAAAGCGCATCATCCGCAGCTGCAATCAGGCGGGGAAGCCGGTGATAACCGCCACCCAGATGCTGGAGAGCATGGTGCACAACCCGCGGCCCACCAGGGCCGAGGTTTCGGACGTGGCCAACGCCATTTTGGACGGCACCGACGCCATCATGCTCTCCGCCGTAACCGCCTCGGGGAGCTATCCGGTCGAGGCCGTCTCCATCATGGTGCAGGTGGCGCGCGACGTGGAAGGGGATCCGCAGTTGAAGAGCCAGGTCTTCCATGCCGCCGCCGAGAGGGACGGCCTCCCTTGCCTGGCGGAGGTGATCGGCCAGGCTGCCTGCCGGGTCGCCGAAGGGGTCAATGCCACCGCGGTGCTCGCCTTCACCCAGACCGGCTCCACCGCCGCGCTGGTCTCCAAGTACCGGCCGTCGCTCCCCATCTTCGCCGTCACCCCTTCCCAAACGGTGCGCCGCAGGCTCGCCCTCTACGCGGGAGTTCGTTCCATCCGGGTCGAAATCGAGGGCGACACCGAGGCGCAGATCCGGTCGGTGGAGGAAGCCGTGCTGGCCAGCGGCCTGCTCCAGAAGGGCGACCTGGTGGTGATCACCATGGGGAGCCCGCTCTCCTCTCCGGGGACCACCAACCTGATGAAGGTGCACCGGTTGCAACCCGCCGACTTCTACGACGCCTGCTGAAAGCGGGGGAGGGGAGGAGTCTCCCATGCCCCTCCCTTCACCGCCTTCATGCTAAGCTCGTGCCCGGTATTTCTCCCCCTCCCTGTTTATAGCTCCCTCCCCCTGCGGGAGGGGGTTGGGGGGCACTGCCATTAAGTTAAGGGCCGATGCGAATCCAAAAAGCCCCCTCTCCCTTGATCTCCGACAATCTCGTCTTGACTATATCCATTTTTATGGATATAGTCCCTTCCATGGAAAACATCTCGCTTATCTTTCAGTCGCTGGACGACTGCACCCGCCTGCGCATCCTTGCCTTGCTTCTTGAGGAGGACGAGCTTTGCGTCTGCGACCTGGTGACGGTGCTGCAAATGCCGCAATCGACCGTTTCCCGCCAACTCTCTTTGCTGAAGAACGCCGGCTGGCTCAAAGACCGGCGCGAGGGGGTCTGGATACATTACTCGATCAACCGCTCGCTCGGCGCCATCCAACAGTTCCTGATTCCCGTGCTGCGCAACTTTTTACCGGCCACCGAAGCCGCAGGGAGCGACCTGGAAAGGCTCAGAAGCGTCAGCCGGGGATCGTGCTGCGCCTGAAATTTTTTTGCCCTGCATTCATCCGATTTTGCGGATATTTAATGATGCGGTTCACGATGTTCACCGCATCCTACCTGAAGAGGAGCAGCGACGTGAGCGAACAGGTACTGAAGAAACTTTCCTTTCTTGACCGCTGGTTGACCGCCTGGATCTTTGCCGCCATGGCGCTCGGGGTGGCGCTGGGCTATTTCCTCCCCGGGGTCGAGAGCTTCGTCAACCGCTTCCAAATCGGCACCACCAACATACCGATTGCCGCCGGCTTGATTCTGATGATGTACCCGCCCTTTGCCAAGGTGCGCTACGAGGATATGCCGGAGGTTTTCCGCAACAAGAAGATCCTGGGGATGTCGCTCGTGCAGAACTGGCTGATCGGGCCGGTGCTGATGTTCGCTTTGGCCATCTCGCTGCTCTCCGACAAGCCCGAGTACATGGTCGGGTTGATCATGATCGGACTGGCGCGCTGCATCGCCATGGTGATCGTCTGGAACGACCTGGCCGAGGGGAATACCGAGTACGCCGCCGGGTTGGTCGCCTTCAACAGCATCTTCCAGGTACTCTTTTACAGCGTCTACGCCTGGTTCTTCATCACCGTGCTCCCCCCTTTATTCGGCCTCTCCGGCAGCGTCGTCCAGGTCGGCATCGCCCAGATCGCGCGCAGCGTCTTTGTCTATTTGGGCATCCCCTGCATCGCCGGGGCGCTGACCCGGCTGATCGGGGTGAGGGTGATGGGCAAGGAGCGCTACCACCGCGAGTTCGTGCCGCGCATCGGGCCGATCACCCTGGTCGCCCTGCTTTTGACCATCGTGGTCATGTTCAGCCTGAAGGGGAAACTGATCGTCGCCATCCCGCTGGACGTGCTGCGCATCGCCCTGCCGCTTTTGATCTACTTCCTGGTCATGTTCGCGGTCTCCTTCTGGATGGGGAGAAGGCTCGGCGCCGACTACGGCAAAAACGTCACCTTGGCCTTCACGGCGGCCAGCAACAATTTCGAACTTGCCATCGCCGTGGCCATCGCCGTCTTCGGCATCAATTCGGGCGCCGCCTTCGCAGCCGTGATCGGCCCGCTGGTGGAGGTGCCGGTGATGATTGGCCTGGTCAACGTTTCTTTTTGGATTCGGCGCCGCTATTTTGCGGTTTAGCGGTTTTCCCGGGGGTGTCTCAGGAAATTTGACGGCGGCAAAGAAGAGAGGGAGACGGCCATGAAGACGCGGCAATTCAAAAAGATAGAGCTGGCCAAGCCCAAGGTTTCCACCGGCGGCTGCGCGCCCGGCGCGGGTACCGATGGCGTTGCCTGTTGAGGCCCACGCACCTCCGCCGGCGGCGGAGCGATCGATGAAAAGGTGCCGGGCTTTCTAGGCTGGCTGCAGGCGGGGCCGGGCCGGGTTGCGCGGATCGGTTCGGGCTTGTCCGTGGCTGACCATCTGGGAGCGTGCCTGGCGCGCTGGGGCGTCAATCGCATGAACTTTCTGGTGCCGCCCGGCCTTTACGCCATCGGCCAGCCGACCCCGGAAGCGCCGGTCCTGGTGACGGCCAATTACCAGATGAGCTACGACCTGGTTCGGCGGGCGCTGGCCGGGCGCGACGTCTGGCTGCTGGTGCTGGAGACCTTCGGCATCAACGTCTGGTGCGCGGCGGGCAAGGGGACTTTCGGCACCGAGGAACTGGTCCGGCGCATCGAGCTGAGCGGGCTCGCCGGGGTGGTGAGCCACAGGCGCCTGATCCTGCCGATCCTGGGCGCGCCCGGCGTCGCCGCCCATGAGGTGAAGAAACGCTCCGGTTTTTCGGTGGTCTACGCCACCATCCGCGCCGACGATCTGCCTGAATACCTGGACAACGGCCAGGTGAGCACCCCCGCGATGCGCGAACTGACGTTCAACTGGTACGATCGGCTGGTGCTGATCCCGGTGGAGGGCGTTTTGGCGCTGAAATCGGTCGCTCCGGCGGGCGCCGCCGTTTACTTGGCCGCGCTCCTTTTAGGAGGCGCCGCGGTCGCCGGCAGCGCGCTGATCGCTTACCTGGGCGCGGTGTTTACCGGCATCGTCGTGGCGCCCCTGCTGCTCCCCCTGGTGCCGGTGAGAAGCTTCGCCGTCAAAGGGGCGCTCTGCGGTCTGCTGTACAGCGCCTGCCTCTACGCCGTGGCGGGGGGCGCTCAGTGGAGTCGGCCGGTGGCGCTCGCCGCCTTCCTGGCGCTGCCGGCGATTAGTTCCCATCACGCCCTGAATTTCACCGGCTGCAGCACCTATACCTCCCGCTCGGGGGTGAAAAAAGAGATGCGCCTGGGCCTCCCGGCGATGGGGTGCGCGCTGGTCGCCGCCTTAGCGCTGGTTGTCGCGGCCGCATTTAGCTGACGGAGGTCGTCATGAAAGGATTTAAGTATCTAAAGGATGTGGCGACCCTCGAGCTGGACCGGTCCCTGTGCATAGGTTGCGGCAGGTGCCTGGAAGTCTGTCCGCACCAGGTTTTCCGGATGCAGGACCAGCGTGCCCAACTTGCCGAAAAAGACGCCTGCATGGAGTGCGGCGCCTGCGCCCTGAACTGTCCGGTGGCGGCGCTGCGGGTGGATGCCGGGGTGGGCTGCGCCTCGGGACTCATCAACGAATGGTTACGGGCGAGAAAGGTTCCCGGTTTTGGCGGCGGTGGTTGCGGGTGACAATCCAGTTCTTTTCTTCAGCGGCTTGACTCTTGGTTGGTAACTGCTAAAAATTCCTTTGCGTGAAGGGGGCGGCGAAAAAAGGAGACCAAAAATGAAGAAGGAAATGGTAAAAATCACCTCGTGCGACGTTACCGATTGCTCATACAACAAACACAATGCCTGCCACACGCTGGCGATCACGGTCGGCGGCCCCAAAGACCCGTGCCCCAGTTGCGACACCTATCTGCATAGCAGCCAAAAGGGCGGCATGATCGACGTACAAGGCGGCATAGGCGCCTGCAAAGTCGAAAATTGCGGCTTCAACCAGTCTCTCGAATGCTCGGCCCCCGCCGTCACGGTCGGAGCCCATCAGTCTCACCCCGACTGCCTCACTTTCAAGAAGAGGTAGTCCGTCAACCGCCGGAGCCCCTAAGTCCCATCACTTCGCCCCCTTCTCGCGTTCCAACACTGGGCAGGCCAGCAACGGCTGCCCTGCTTAGATTCGACTTTTTCGGCATCTTGGGTATGCTAGGTACGTTCTGTGGGCGGCAAAGCCGGGATGCGGGGCTATCGGGCCGGCATTCATGGCGTTTTCCTGCAGCAAAGCGGGAGGTTTTTCATGGCACGGGAGGTCTACGTAGATCAGGAGGTTTGCATAGGATGCGGGCTTTGCGTCAGCATCATCGCGGAAGTGTTCCGTCTGAACGACGACGGCGTATCGGAGGTGCATGCGCAGTCGGATGCCCGCGAGGCCAAAATCCAGGAGGCAATAGACAGCTGTCCGGTGAACTGCATACACTGGCGCTAACCCAACAGGGCCAAAAGGGAGGGGTGTGATGAAATCGAACGTGCGAGCGGAAAGGGTGTTGGAATTGGGTGAAAGCAACTACCTGGTGCTGAAAGACAGTTATCGGTTGGTGCACGAATTGAAGGGGCTGGTCGACCGGTTGCACGTCGGCTGTCTGCAGCAGGGAAAGAGCATGGATTACGACACCGTTTCTGCCATCAAGTTGACCACCGACCGCCTCTACGGGGAGTTGGAGCGCTACCTGCGTCCGGAATGCGACCCGGACAGCGCCTATGACGAGGCGATGACGGAAAAAGTCGGCTGACGGCTAAGACCTCTAGCCGCGAGAAAGCACGAAAGGCGCAAAAAACCGAAGTCGCAAAACACAAAACTGCGGGCTTACCCTCGGCGGCGTTCGGTTTGTTTGCAGCGGGGAGTTTGCCTACGTTGACCGGCAGGATAAATAAGCCCAAAAAAAGCCCGCATTTAGCGGGCTTTTTTAATTGCTTCGGGACGTTGTGTTTGGCGCTATCTTTGTTGTGTGCGGGGCTAAAGTTCCTGCCGATTGCCGAACTCGGCCCAGGCCAAGTAGTTCCTCGGCGCCTCGAAAAAGTCGTAGATGTTCTCCACCATGGTCAGGCGTTGACGCTCGGCATCGGCCAGCATGCGCAGGCTCACTGCCGTAGCCTCGTCGGCTGCCGTTGCGGAAAGTCCCTCAAGCCAGCTTATCTCCTGCTCCTCTTCCCTGACGGTGAATTTGTAAAGATCGGGGTCGTCCTCCACCTCCTCCAGCAATTCGCGTTGGGTCAGAGGTGGTCTGAACCGACAGACCGAGGCATCCAGGCCGTCGATCTGCGCCTTTATCGGCGCCACGCTCTTAAGCCAGACCAGCGTGTCCCGGTGTTCATCCTCAGAAGCGGCGAGCACGGAAAATAAATGCTTCATCTCCGGCGACCTGCTCTCGGTTTCCAGCCCCTCATAGTATTTCTTGGTGTCTTCTTCTATCTTAATGGCGCAATCGAAAATGTTCATGGTCTTCCCCTTTCTGTAATCGTCTGTCGGGCGGCTCTGCCAGTTACAGTATACCACAAATGCAAGCGGCCATTCTTCAACACCTTTCTTCCCCCAATCTCGTCTAAACGCGAGGCTCCCGTTGCACCCATTATAACTTTCACATTTTTATCTGTGACTTCAGTGCAGTACCGGGAACCGTCTCCATGACCCAAGTAGTCATAGAGCGCGGATTTGCACGCCGTTCGGAGTAGGTGTTGACTGTCTCCATTCGACGCAAACGCTCAGTCATGAAGCGCTCTGTAGGAATGCACTATTTGTAAGTAAATTTTAAATAGTTTAAGTCAATGTTTGATTTGGCTAAAAAGTCTGCGCGCTGACTGATTCAGTGACAACGTCCGTTATTCACACCAATTGCGGTCCTTTTAGGTCTGTTTAAATTTATTTTCTTGACCTAAGTCAAATTATATGACATAAGACAATTCAGCTCTTATTGGTCTTTTGATGTCGCCGTTTCAGCAAGACTCATGCTTTATTTCATTGGCGACATCTAAATATCTGCGCGGGATTCGCGGTTGACAGCGCGCGTTGGTCCTTAAAGGGGGGGGGCCGTAGCTGTTAAGAAGGCCGTTAGGATCTGTTTGTTGTATGGGCGAGGTGGAAGTTCGGGTAATGGAGCAAATACATTTTGATGCAGACAAAAAGGAGAAAAACAGTGAGAGACATGTGGCGTGGAAAATTTGTGACGATCATCCTGAGCGCGTTTGTGGCATTTACGGTAATGACCGGGATTGCGGCTGCTGAGGAATTCAAGCAGTTCGGCGTGAGAATGAGAGCGCTTGCAGTGATTCCCGACCAGACGGTGGACGACAAACTCAGTGCCTTCGAAGTAAGGACAAAGTTCGCGGAAGCTCCGGAACTGGACCTTGAGTATTTCTTTACCCGCAAGATTTCCACTGAGTTGATCCTGGGCGTCGTAAAGAGCGACATTACCTCAAAGGGATCTTCCTTAGGATCTACTTGGCTTCTCCCGCCCACTCTTACCTTTAAATACCACCCGTTTGCCGGTTCTTTGATCAGCCCTTATGTCGGCGTGGGCGCTACCTGGGTCATACCGTTCAAGGAAAGAATCGACATTGCGCCTGATGCCAAGATTTATGCCAACGTAAGTTGGGCAGCGCAAGCAGGGGCGGACATCGCCCTCGCCAACAACCTCTACTTCAACTTGGACTTCAAGTATCTGAACGACGACACGAAGATCAGGCTCAACGGCGTGAAATACAATCTGGACCTGAACCCCTACGTCATCGGCGTCGGCGTCGGCTATCGCTTCTAATCAACGTCAGTAGTTACATCCCCCCTGCTTCATCGAAGCCCCCGGCGCCGCGTCGGGGGCTTTTATACTTTAGCCAGTTACGTTGAGCGGGTCTGCAGCAAGGTTAGGGCGATGCACAAATTGCCGCACCCGTGGTTTTGCCGCCGCAACGACAATAAAAAGGCCAGCTCCCGTTATGGGAGTCTGGCCTTTATTGTCTGACGGCTCGATTAGTTTCAGCTGCGGCCGAAACTTTGCGCCGCCGCTGAAACGGAAACATTACTTGATCTGGCCGCGTATCTCGCCGTCGGGATTGCCGCTGGTGTGGACGTTCACGTAGGTGGCGCCGGCCTTGATCAGAATCACCAGATCATCCAGCGATTTCCCCTTGAGGTCCCCCATCAGATCGTTTTCCGTGATCATCCCTTCGGAGAACACGCCGCTGAATTTCCCTTTTTTCGCCTCGCCGGCAAGACTAACTATCGGCGGGCCGTCCTCTCCTTTCATTCCCTTGTGGACGTGCGCGGCGTTGGGGTCCGAGAGGTTCTTGACGGTCAGCTTGTAGGTCAGGGTCTTGCCGTCTTTGCTCATGGTGAATTCCACTTTTCCGGAGGCTTTCGACTTGGGTTTTTTCGTTTCCTCCTTGGACGACAGTTTCGCCTTGAAGCTCTTTTCCATGGCGAATCCGGTCGAGGCTGCAAAGACGACGGCCATCATGACAAACAACAACAGTTTTACCTTTCTCATTGCGCTCTCCCTTTTACCTGCTGTTAATTGGGCACCCGCACCCGCGGATGCTCCGTTTACGTCTTTTCGCGCGGCCGCGGGCCGCAGTGCGCAAAAAGGCAACCAGATACTAGCAAAGGTCGAATCAAAGTCAACCGGCCCCCTTATGAATGTTTCGGGCGAGTATGGAGCTGGAAGGTGAGGGCGAACGGTGATAGAATCCCCAGCCAAGAAAGATGGTCCCGTCCGGCGAATCCTGCCCCCTTCGAGCAACGGGGCTGCCCGGAGGGGCCGGTTGCCAGAGAGCAGGCACAGGGAGTGGAAATGTCGTCGTTGCGCAGCAGGTTTTTCAAACTGGAGCCCTTAGGCTTCCTGGAGTTAGGGAAGCGCGTCTACCGCAGGGTGATCGAGGGGCATTGTCCGGCGCATGCCGCGGCCATCGCCTACTACATGCTCTTAGCCGTATTTCCATTTGTTCTTTTTCTGGCCACCGTCGTCGGCTACCTTCCCATCCCGCATCTGCCGGAATACGTGCTCAGGCGCGCCGCGAGCATGCTGCCCGGAGAGATCTACCATCTGCTCCAGGACAATATCCTGGCCCTCTTCAACACTAAACGGCGTGCGATTCTCCCTCTCGGGCTCCTTCTCGCCCTCTGGGGCTCCTCCAACGCCGTCGTCTGTTTCATGGACGCCATGAACAATCTGTATTGCGTCAAGGAAGGGAGGCCGTTTTGGAGAGCGCGGCTGACCGCGTTGCTGCTGGTGATCGGTCTTTCCATATTGTTTCTCATGTCGCTGGTTCTGCTCATGTTCGGAAGGAAAATAGGGCGCGTCCTAGCCGAGACGGCGGATTTGGGCGACGTTTTCCTGATCGTCTGGAAGCTTATGCTGGTCCCGACGATCCTGTTTCTTTTGACGCTGGCAGTGGCGACCGCTTTTTTTTACGCGCCCGACGTGAAGCGGAAACAAAAGTGGGTCACGCCGGGTTCGATTTTCGCCGTCCTCGGCTGGATATGCGCATCCCTCGGGTTTTCGTACTACATCAATAATTTCGGCTCCTACGACAGGACTTACGGCACTTTCGGCGCGTTGATCATCATTCTCCTGTGGTTGTACATCAGCGGGCTGGTCATGCTGGTGGGAGCCGCAATCAACTCGGAGCTTGAGCGCGGCGCCGCCGTCAGCCGCCCGGTCCGGTCGCCAAGCCGTAGAAAAGCAGCGCCGAGGCGGTGAGCATGAATGTTGACAACCAAATTGAAAGGCAATACATTGCCCTGCGGCCGTAGCTGGGGCATCGGCGCTCCAACCGTCGCGTGCCGTGCGGACGGCTGGAAACGGTGAAAAGTTGTCGGCACAGGGGTTTTAAAGGGAATCAGCATGGCGGTAGTGGAAAGAATCGCCGGCATCATCTTGCCGGTTTTTATCATCGTTGCCGCCGGTTACCTGTATGCCCGCCTGCGCGGCGAAACGGTCAAGGCGGACATGACGGCGGTGAATCGGGTCAGCATGGACGTGCTTTGTCCGTTGCTGGTTTTTACCGCCATCGCCGGCAAAGAGTTCGATCTCGCCAATAACGCCACCCTCATCCTGGCGGGGGTGGCAATCTCGCTGGGCTCGGGTTTGCTGGCCTGGCCCGTGGCGCGTCTGCTCGGCTACGATGCGCGCAGCTTCGTGCCGCCGATGATATACAACAACAGCGGCAACATGGGATTGCCGCTGGCCGCGCTCGCCTTTGGCGCTAGCGGGTTGCCGTCGGCGGTCGCCATGTTCATTGCCTGCAGCCTCGTCTATTTCTCGGTCGGCATCAGGATCGTGGAAACCCGCCACGACGGCGCGCGCACTTCGTTCTTCAGGCTTTTGGCCAGTCCGATGATGGGCGCCATGATCGTCGGGCTCGTCTTTTCCCTGCTGCGGATTTCCCTGCCGGTCCCGTTGTTCCAGGCGTTGAAGATGCTTGGCGAAGCCTGCATCCCGATCATGCTCTTTGCGCTCGGCGTGCGCATGATCGATATCAGTTTCAGTTGCTGGCGCATCGGTCTGGTCGGCGCCGTGCTATGTCCGGTGTCCGGGCTGGCGGTCGCGCTGCTGCTTGACCGCTTTCTGGCCCTGTCTTCCCTGCAGCGGGAGCAGATGTACCTCTTTGCCGCCTTGCCGCCGGCCGTGTTCTGCTTCATGGTGGCGGAGAAGTACCGGCAGGAGCCGGACAAGGTTGCGGCGATTGTGCTGCTTGGCAATCTCGCGGCGCTGGTCTTCGTTCCGTTGGGGTTGTGGCTGGGTTTGCGGGGCGGTTGAAACGAAGCATGTGCGGGGCGCTTGAAGGGAGGCACTCGGGTATATTGCCAAAGGGGGGCATGGCAGCCGCAATCGCCGATGGAGCGGCATCGCCGCAGTTAACCGGTCAAGGAATAGGCCCGAGCGGGCGAGCCTATTCCTTGACAAGCGCAGCGAACATCGTTCAGCCGATCTGTTCAACCAGATAATTCGGGACTCCCATCTGCTTGATCTGCTCGAGCTGGGCTTCGAGCACGTCGATGTGGCTCTCCTCCTCCCGGAGGATCGATTCAAGTAACTCGCGGCTGCCGTTGTCCCCAAGCTCCACGGCCAGACGGATACTCTCATTGTAGCCTCGGATGGCTGCCTCCTCGGCGCTGCGGTCGTTCTCGTGAATCTTGGGCACCTCGGGACCGATATGGATTTTGTTCAGGGCGCTGACGATCGGCTTGCCGTCAAGGAAGAGGATGCGTGCGATCAGTTTCTCGGCATGTTTCATCTCGTCGATGGAGCGCTTGCGAATCATGCCGTGCAGTCGCTCGTATCCCCAGTTCTCGCACATCTCGGCATGCACGAAATACTGGTTGATTGCGGTTAATTCCTCTGCAAGCCTTGCGTTGAGTGCTTCGATAACCTTTTCGTGTCCTTTCATAGTGAACCCTCCTGATTGAAGTTGAGTAAGCCCGACGGCCAATACCAGGGCCGCCGTCCGACCGCTGCTGGATACTATAACAGGGTCCGGCGCGCATGCCTTGATAGCGGGCGACAAGATGGATTATTTTGTACTAACGAATGGACGGCGGCTGTTTGCAACCTTCCCGCCGGCTGTTTTCGGCGTGCCTGCAGGCTCGCCGTCTTGCCGCCAGGTAAAATGGTTGCCAGCCGTGTGGCGAGCGGATAGAGGATTTAACTGCGCTGCCGAGGGAAGGGAGGAGGGTTGAGTCTTAGGCGCGGTCGGATTTATTTTTTGCCCGCAGCCGGTTGCGCCAGCGCGAAATAGAAGGTGGCGCCTTGGTTGATCTGCCCGTGCGCCCAGATGGTGCCGCCGTGCCGTTGGACGATCCGGTGCGCCGTAGCCAGCCCTATGCCGGTTCCCTCGAACTCCTCGCCGTGCAGCCGCTGGAAGACTTCGAACAGCTTGCCGCTGTAGGCCATGTCGAAACCGACGCCGTCGTCTCGCACAAAGAAGGTTTCCTGCCCGCCTTCGCTGATGCTGCCGAATTCGATCAGTGCGGACGGCTTCCCCGAGCTGTATTTCCAGGCGTTGCCGATCAGGTTCTCCAGCAGCTGCCCGAGTAGCTTGCGATCACCCCGGACGGACAAGCCCTTTTCGATGGAAAATTCCACGCACCGTTGTGGTTCGGTCTCCCGCAGCATGACGGCCACCTCCGCGGCCAGTTCGCTGAGGTCGACGCTGTTGCGCTCCAACTCGATCCGGCTGACCCGCGACAGCTCCAGCAGGTGGTCTATCATGGCTCCCATCCGGCTGGTTGCGCCCTCTATGCGCTGCAGATAGTTAAGGGCTTTTGGGGGAAGGGAACTCCCGTAGTCTTCCGCCAGGATGGCGCTGAAGCCGTTTATGTGACGCAGCGGCGCGCGCAGATCATGGGAGACCGAGTAGCTGAAGGACTCCTGCTCGCGAACGGCGGCCTCCAACTCCGCGGTGCGCTCCCTCACCCTTTGTTCGAGCCCGGCGTTGAGGGCGAGGACCGCCTCTTCGGCCAGCTTGATCTTGGTGGTGTCGGAGACGACGCCGTGCCAAAGGACGTCTCCGCTCTCCAGCGGTTCGGGAGACGACTTGAACTGCAGCCATTTGATCCCCCCCTCGACCAGAAAGCGCCCCTCCCAATCGAACGGCTGCAGATTTTTTATCCCCTCCCTGTTCAAGGTGTCAAACGAATCCAGATCGTCCGGGTGGATTTTCCCGAAAAAGCTATGGGCGTCTTCAAGAAGGCGGGCGACGCTTACCTCGAGGATTTCCGCCATCCTGGGGCTCACGTAATCCAGCGCGAAGGCGCCGTCCGGGACGCTGCGCAGGATGTAGACTCCGACGGAGATTCGGGAGACCAGGTTCTCGTATTGCTGCTTGCTTTCGCGCAGCGCTGCTTCTGCCTGCTTGCGTTCGGTGATGTCGCGCAGGATCACGAAGGAGCTCTTTTCCCCATCCATGACCACCGCGCTGATCTCCGCAGGGAATCTGCTGCCGTCCTTGCGCAGCTGGAAGATTTCACTCCTGATGCTCCCCTGTTCGGCGCGCCCCTTCAGGTAATCGGCAACGCGCGGATCGGAGTGGTCGAGCAGCCCGGTGCGTCCGGCGCGGCGCAACTCGTCCTCGGTCATGCCGAAGAGCTGGCAGGAGGCGCGGTTGGCGGCGATGATGTCGCCGTCCCAGGTCGTCAGAAAAACCGCATCCAGGCTGTTCTCGAAGAGAAAGCGGTGGCGCGCTTCGCTGTCCAGCAGCTTCGCCTCGTTCAGTCGTTGCTGCTCGGCGAGTTTGGCCCGAGATTCCGCGTCCGCGGCCCTTTTCCGGGCGCTATGCAGCCTTTTTGCGACAAAACAGATCAGGACACAGCTCGTGACGAAGATCGCCATGCCGAGCCTGTCGACGTCGTTTTGAAGGATGAGGGAATGGACTGCCGGGTCCAGGCTGGAGACAAGGTAGGCTGCGGAGAGGGCGGTCGCCAACAGCCCGGCGGGAAGGCCCGCAAGCAGCGCGACGATGGTCACCGCAGGAAAAAAGGTCAGGAACGGGGTGCGTGGACCGAGGCTGCCGAGAAATTGCGCTCGCACGGCGGCGGCAGCCGCCACGGCAATTATGGCGATCAGATAGCGCGACCATGGCCGGTTGATGCGAGCGGTCAAATCGAATGGCATCTCGTCCTCCGAAGGGGGGAGCGGGTGGTCGGTCGAGGACCGGCAGCTTGCATCGCGTCCGGGTCCAGGAATTTCCCGCAAGGCGCCCAGCGGCTATCTTATAGAAACCGCCAAGATCTTGCAAGGAAGACATCCGCATGGATATCTCTTGACAGGCGGGGGCGGAATGGGGAATAACAACGTCATTAGTCTGAATAAAAAAAAGAATTCCAAGGAGGGCATTATGCCGAAGATCACGTTTAAGGGGAACCCTATGACGCTGGTGGGGCCGGAGTTGAAGGTGGGCGACGCCGCACCGGATTTTTCCGTGGTGGACAACTCTCTGGCGCCGGTAAGCCTGGCCAGCTACGGGGATAAAATCAAGATTATCAGCACGGTTCCTTCCCTGGACACGCCGGTCTGCGATACCGAGACCCGGCGCTTCAATCAGGAGGCTGCCGGCTTGCCGGGCGACGTCGTGCTCTTGACGGTCAGCCTGGACCTCCCCTTTGCCCAGAAGAGGTGGTGCGGGGCGGCGGGGATCGACAAGGTAGTCACCCTCTCCGACTACCGCGACCGCTCTTTGGGCCTCGCTTACGGGGTGCTGATCGACGAGCTCAAACTGCTCTCGCGCTCCATTTTCGTGCTCGACCGCGGCAATACCATCCGCTATCTTCAGCACGTGTCCGAGGTAACCCAGGAGCCGGATTACGACGCCGTGATCGCCGCTGCGCGCCAACTCCTCTAGTCACCGGTTCCGCCGGCCGATTCCCGGATTCCCGGTTGATTGCACAAACGGCTCACAAGCGGTCAGGGCGGCGAGAACGCCCTGACCGCTGTTCAGCATAAGGATCGATTGGGCAAGGCTCGGCAAGGCGGGGCGGGTTATTTTTCTTCGTTGCGCTTCGTCCACTCACTGACTTCCCAGATAATCTTCTGCGCTTCTTCAGCCGTCAGCCCGACTGCCGGCTTGTTGCCCATCCAGTGGGTTATGTCGCCTTTGGGGACATCCAGCGGCTGGGGCTCGGCAGGACCGTTAACCCGGCGGTCGCTGACGTAAAGCATGGCCTTGTATGCCCCGTCGCTTCGCACTAACGCGACGCTGGCGCGGGCTCCCGTGGACAGATACTTGGACAAAATTTGTTTGACGACGGTCGGTTCGCCGCCCGTACTCCAATCACCCGGTAAAGTAGCCATTCTGTAAACCTCTCTAGGAAAATGTGGGTCAGCGACCACTGTTGAAACGCTTTTCTAATCAGGTAACCATGGTATGCGTTATCGGCAAGATCCGACGAAATCTTGAGAATTATTGTGGACCAGCAGCTTGTTTTCCCGGGCGCCGTTCGCCGACTTTCGCTCCGATTACATTCTAGTGGAAAATGCCGTTTTATCAAGCTCCTGGCCGGTCGACAGGGGGTTAAGCGCTGCCAGCCATGCCGCCGGTGATTTTCTCGCCTAAGACCGATTGGCTACCGATACGACCAACATATGGCTTGAATTTTATGCCATTTTCATGTTAAAAGGCAATGCTTGGTTTGCTGGACGGTCCCGCCGGCTGCAGCGCGACATTTAATCGAAAAGTCCCTGAAACTCTGGAGAGTTACGCCTAGTCAACCAACTTGCATGGGGAGCCGTCATGAAAAGAAAGGATTATAAAGAGATCATAGTGCCGGAAGGTGAACTTTTGGGCGTCCTTTCCAAATCCTTTTTATGCGCCGGCATAAGCTTTTCCGAGCTTAAAACCATATCGCCTTTCTTCCTCACCTTGAAGGTTCCCGCCGGATCCAAAATATACGAAGAAGGTGACCAGGAAGCCTTCCTCTGCTTGATTGCCGCAGGCACTGTCTCCATAGTCAAAGGGCTTGGCTTGCCGTCCAAGCAGGTGGTTGCCACGCTTGGTCCGGGAGAGTCGGTAGGGGAGCTGTCGGTTCTCGACGAACAACCTCGTTCCGCCTCGGTTATCGCCAGCACCGATGCAGTGCTCTTTTCGCTTACCCGCAGAAACCTGATTGAAATGCACAACACCGCGCAGTACGTCTGGTCGAAAATCATCTTCAATATCGCCCTGTTGCTGGCGACTCGCCTCAGGAATACCACGGATTTGCTGGCTGAGACCTTAGCCAGCAATGCGGTGTCGCAAACGTCCCATTTTCCCAACTCCTTCTTCCAATAGCGCTGCTTCCAATCAACACCACCCCGCCTCCACTGCTGTTAAGTTAAGCTCGCGATCTGGCATTTCTCCCCTCCCTCCTTCGCCAAGGCTTCGGCGGACAGGCGCTCCCCCATCAAGAGCACTGGCGCTGACTTAAGGAACCTTTGCACCAAAGAGGCTCCCCCTCCCACAGGGGAAGGGGGAGCCTCGACGAAACCTTAAGTTAGCGCCTGTGCCCATCAGTTTGTCCCGCGTTATCGGCTGTGCCTGTTGCACTCATTGTTTTTATCGAAATAAACAATTTGACTTATAGGTCTATCCGTATAATAAATCCGGGATGTTAATTCCTGCTGCGATGCAGTGGCGAACTGGGCCCGGGATGGTTGCGCCGCCGGACGTATGGGCGCTGCGCGAGGGTGTTTTTTGGGGAGGTGTGAGGGTGTCGCCAAGCTTAGGTTACAACGACGGGGATGGCGCGGATAATGATCGGCGTCCTGCAACCGCCGGGCAGGGGGCCGAAGCTCCGGTAAAGCTCGCCGTTCGCAACGTGAACCATACCTTCATCTCGGCCAACGGGAAGCGGACCGAGGCGCTCACGCAGGTGAATCTGGAGGTCCGCGATCACGAATTCGTCGCCATCGTAGGACCAAGCGGCTGCGGCAAGAGCACCCTGCTCAATATCGTCTCCGGTCTGGGCCGGCCCACCTCGGGAGAGGTCAGTTTGGACGGTCTTCCCATGAGCGGCATCAGCCACCGGATCGGCTATATCTCGCAGGTCGATTCGCTGCTTCCCTGGCGCACGGTGCTGGCCAACGTGGAACTGGGGCTGGAGATCAAGGGGGTCCCGAAAAAACAGCGGCGCGAGATCGCCCGATCCCTGATCGACAAGACCGGCCTGAGCGGCTTCGAGGACAGCTTTCCGGCGGAACTCTCCGGCGGCATGAAAAAACGGGTCGGCATCATCCGCTGTCTGGCCATGGACCCGGAGATCATCTTCATGGACGAGCCGTTCGGCGCGCTGGACGTTTTCACCCGGGAAACCCTTCAGGACGAGATCCTGCGGATCTGGCAGGAGACGCGCAAGACCATCGTCTTCGTGACTCATGATCTGTCCGAGGCGATCACCCTCGCCGACCGGGTGGTGCTGATGACCGCCCGACCTTCCACCGTCAAGTCGCAGTACCCGATACCGATTCCGCGCCCGCGTTCGGCCTTCGAAACCCATCTCGACCCCCAGTTCTTCGAGCTGCAGCGGCTCATCTGGAAGGATCTCAAGAGCGAAGTGATCAAGGCGCAAGGAGGCGGCAGTGAGAAATTTTAGCCGCGGCGAGGCCGGCGTCATGCTGCTGCGCGCCCTGCTGGTCGTCCTGCTGGCGGCGGGGTGGGAGCTGGGTGTGCGCCGCAAGCTGATCGACCCGTTCTTCTTCAGCCGGCCCTCGCTGATCCTGGCCGACCTGAACAAGATCCTGGTTTCGGGCGAGATCCTGCCCCATCTGAAAATCACCCTGAAAGAAGCCTTTATCGGGCTGGCGGCGGGGACGGTTTCGGGGATCGTGGTCGCCTTTGTGCTGGGGAGGCTGGAGCTCTTGGCGCGGGTGCTGGACCCGATCATGGTGGCGCTCTACGGCATACCCAAGCTGGCGCTCGGTCCGCTTTTCATCCTCTGGTTCGGCGTGGGGATCAAATCGAAGATCTTCATGTCCGCCATCATGGTGTTCTTCCTGATTTTCTTCAACACCTATGCGGGCTACCGCAACGTGGACCGCTCGCTGGTGAACGCCGTCAGGCTCATGGGAGGCAGCGGCGGCCAGATCCTGCGCAAGGTCATTTTGCCCTCCTGCGTCCCCTGGATACTCGCGGGGCTGAGGGCGGCTCTCGGTGCCTCTCTTTTGGGCGCGCTGGTCGGCGAATATATCGGCGCGGAGGCGGGATTGGGGTGGATGATACAATCGGCCGGAGGGATGTACGACACCACCCGGGTGATGTCCTGCATCGTGCTCTTGACGGCGATCATGGCCCTTGGCAATGTGGGGCTGAAGATAACGGAAAAACGCCTGCTCAAATGGCAACCGACCGAGTGACCCGCAGGCGCGGCCGCGCCCATCTCTGTTTACCTGCAAGGGGAGCCGTATGTCCGACGACCGACTGACCTCCGCCCAGCGGATGCGAGCCCTGGCGATGGGATCGGGGCTGGACCGGGTGCCGATCATACCGATGGCCAGCACCTATACGGCCGCTCGCGCCGGGCTGCCGCTCAAGGAGTTCTACCTGGACCCCCAAAAGTGTCTCCAGGTGCAACTGGATGCCTTGGCCCGCCACGGATACGACGGGGCGCCCAGCTACGGCGTGCCGGAATGGAGCGGCTGGGATTTCGGCGGCGATCTCTGGTTTCCGCAGGAGCAACAGGACTTCCTTCCCTACTTGAGCCGCAGGGCCGTGCAGGATGCGGCCGACGTGGAGACGCTCCGGCAGCCGGAACCAAGGCTGGCGCCGGCTGCTGGGAGATTGCTGGCCTTTTATCGTTTGGCGCGCGCTAAGGGCATTCCGGGAGTATCCCTCCCCGGCAGCTCCCCGATGGGGATCGCCTGCTCGATCGCCGGCCCCGACCTGTTGCTGCGCTGGTTTTATAAGGAACCGGCGCTGGTGCACCAACTGTTGCGCAAGGCGACCGACTACCTGCTGGCCGTGACCGAGATGCTCATCGAGGAGTTCGGCGCGGAAAACTGCGCCGCCTTTTCCACCTATCCGGTGGAGGCGCACGCGGTGATTTCGCCGAAGATCTTCGAGCGCTTCAGTGTCCCTTACGTGCGCGAGTTGCACGAAAAACTGATCGCTAAGGGGATCGGCAAATGGCTCATCCATCTCTGCGGCGACCACACCAGGAACCTGCCGCACTGGAAGGAGTCGATCCCGCTGGCCCCCCGCACCGTGTTCAGCGTGGGGCATGAAATGGACCTGGCGGCCACGGCGGCCTTCTTCGGCTCCGACCACATCGTCGCCGGCAATATCCCGACCACCACGCTGCTTTTGGGGAGCGCCGCCGAGATCCACGCCCTTTGCCGGGAAACCCTGGAAAAGATGAAGCATCACCCGGGAGGTTTCATCCTGGCGCCGGCCTGCGTGCTGCCGACCCGAACTCCGCCCGAAAACGTGCAGGCCATGGTGGAGGCGGCAAAAACGTTCGGCAGCTACCACAATTAAAAGGAGTAGGAAACATGAAGAGAAGAATCGTATCCGTCGTCGGCGGGCTGTTGCTGACGCTCTTGGCTGCGGCCCCCTGCCTGGAGCGGCCGGCCGTCGCGGCTCAAGGCCCTCAAGGCAAAGCGCTGGAAAAAATCGTGGTGGCCGATCCGTCGCGCGGCGAATCCTGGATGCCGGTGTATCTCGCCTCGACCCTGGGGTTTTTCAGGGAGCAGGGGCTGGAGGTGAGCTTCGTATCCTACCAGGGGGGGCCGCTGGTGATAGCATCGCTTTTGGCGGGCGACTCCCAGTTCGCCCTGACCGGCTACGAGCAGGTGCTGAAGACCTTCGAGAAGGGGAAGAGCACCAAGATGCTGGCGGCCACCTCGGCCCGCCATCCCTGGTGCCTCATCTCGGCCCCCGGCATCAAGAGCGTGGCCGACTTGAAGGGGAAAAGGGTCGGCGGCGGCATGCCCGGCTCCTCGCCGCGCGGCTTCGTGCGCGCCTGCGTGAAATACGGCGGGCTGGACCAGGACAAGGACGTGACCTACACCGACCTGATTCGGGGATCGGAAATAGCGGCGCTCAGCAAGGGTGACGTAGCCGCCCTTTTTGCCTACGGTAGCCTGAAGCAGCAGCTTTTGGAGCACGGCGGCAAGATGCTGGTCGATCTGAGCGATCCCGCCATGCACAAGAAGGTGCTCGGCTCCGACAGCTACCCGCTTTACGTGGTGCAGGCGACCGATCAGTTCATCAAGGAGAAACCGGAAACGGTGCAGCGCTTCATGAACGCCGTGGCCAAGGCGATGGCCTGGGAAAACAAGCACAAGGCGCAGGAGATCGCCGAGAAGCTGCTCCCGCTCTTTCCCAACGCCGACAAGGCCGTCTTCCCCAAGGTCATTGCCGACACCAAGCTCACCCTTTCCCGCGACGGCTCCTTCAACAGGAAAGGGCACGACGCCGCCACCCGTCTGTCGCTGGACGCGGGTCTGCTGTCCAAACCCGTGCCGATGGACGATGTGGTGGACGAGTCGTTTCTGAAGAAGGCGCATGCCAAGTACGGCAAATAACCGGCCGGGGAGGAGGGGCGTGATGGAGCGGACAACGGCGCGCACGGTGTGCGGCATCTGCAACGGCAGCTGCGGCATGCTGGTGACTCTGGAGCAGGGGAGGGTGGTCGCGGTCAGGGGGGACGCGCTGCATCCGGTCAGCCGCGGCTATCTTTGCCCGAAGGGGCTGGCGGTGGCCGAGATGGTGAACGCGCCGGACCGGCTGAGACGCCCCTTGCGGAAGAAGCCGTCGGGGGAGTGGGAAGAGATCTCCTGGGAGGATGCGGTGGATTTCGCCGCCGAGCGGCTCTCGGCGGTGAAGGAGTGTCACGGCGCGGAAGCGGTGGCGGTTCATGTGGGACAGCCCGGCGTACGCAAAGAGTTCACCCCCTACATGGAGCGTTTCTGCCAGGCTTTCGGGACCCCGAATTTTTCCACTTCCGGCAGCCATTGCCATCTCGCCAAGGTGATGGCGGGCCGGCTGACCTACGGGGGGCTGCCGACCGCCGATTTCGCGAACAGCAACTGCATCGCACTTTGGGGATATAACCCGCAGGTCACCAACCCGCCCCTGATGCGCTCCATGGAACGGGCGCTGGCGAAGGGCGCCCGGCTGATCGTGATCGATCCCCGTACCACCCCGCTCGCCAGGAGATCGGACATCCACCTGCAGCCGCGTCCCGGCACGGACGGCGCGCTGGCGCTCGGCATGCTGCATGTGGTCGTGGGCGAGAAGCTCTACGACCAAGGGTTCGTCGAGCGCTGGACCACCGGCTTCGATCAGTTGGTCGAGCTGGTCGCCTTTTACCCGTTGGAGAAGGTCGCCGCCATAACCGGAGTCGACCCCGAGGCGATAGGCGCGGCGGCACGGCTTTATGCCGGGTCCACGCCCGCCTGCAGTTACCCCGGCATCTCGCTCGACCTGCAGACCAACGGCGTCCAGTCCATCCGGGCCATAGCCATCCTACAGGCGATCACCGGGAATCTCGACGTCGCCGGCGGCGCCAGGTTCGTCCCGCCGGCCCCCCTTGCTTCCTTGCAGTTGGCGACGAACCTCGGCGGCCAACGACCGGCGATCGGTCAGGAGCGCTTCCCGCTGTTTCAGCAGATGCACGGCCACGCCCAGTCCAACCTTTATGCCGACGCCATCCTGGAGGGGGCTCCCTATCCGCTCAAGGCGCTGGTGGTCTCCGGGAGCAACCCGGCGGTCACCTGGCCCAACGCGGGCAAGGTGAAAAAGGCGCTGGGGGCGCTCGATTTCCTGGCGGTCATGGACAACTTCCCGACCGAGAGCTCCCGTTGCGCCGACCTGGTGCTGCCGGCGGCGCACTTTTTGGAAAGAAACGAGCTGTGGGACGCCTCCTCGGTGTTCGGAGTGCAGCGGATCGGCCTGGCGCCGCAACTCCTGGTCAACCAAGAGTGCAGGTCCGACTGGGAATTCTGGTGCGCGCTGGCCAAGCGTCTGGGGTTTGCCCGCCACTTCCCGTGGGAAAACGAGCTGGAGGCGATCGGCTTCCGGTTGCAGCCCATGGGGCTTACCGTCGATGAGTTGCGGGCGCACCCGGAAGGGATCGTCTTTCAGCAAAACGGCGAGCGGAAGTATGAAAAGAACGGGTTCGCCACCCCCTCGGGGAAGGTGGAGCTTTACAGCGAAGCGCTGGCCCGGCACGGCTACGACCCGCTCCCCGCCTATCGGGAGCCGGCCGAGAGCCCGTTGTCGACCCCGGAACTCGCCGGGCGATACCCGCTGATCGCCACCACCGCCGTACGTAATTTCGCCTATTTCCATTCGCGTTACCGGAACATCCCCTCGCTCAAGCGCCGCGCGCCTCAGCCGGTGGTCGAGATGCATCCGGAGACGGCAGCGGCGCTCGGGGTAGTTGCCGGGGATCGGGTGACGGTGGCATCGGAGCGCGGCAGCATCGAGTTGGCGGTGGCGATCATGGCGGGGGGGCTTCCCGGAGTCGTCTCCATCCTGCACGGTTGGCAGGAGGCGAACAGCAATTATCTTACCGACGACCTCAAGCTCGATCCGATCTCCGGGTTTCCGGCGGATTGCGCCGTTCAGGTGCGGATCGTCAAGCTCATGGGGTGAGGGGAAAGGCGTTCGAACCGCGAAGACGCCGAGAACACGGAGAAAATCCAAGCGGACACTTAGCGCCCATGGGAGGGAGCCCGGCGCCCGGCAGTTAAGGTGACGATTGACGTTTATCAGCATAAAAAAAGGCCCCCGTCATTTGAGGGCCTTTTTTCATCTGTCGTCATTTAAGATCGCATGCCGGTTTCACTCACATTTATTGGTGCCGGCTCTTGACTTTTTTGGAGTTTAAGTCTATTTTGATCGTTTTTGTTCTATTTGTTTTTGCAACGCTTTTTTGACAACTATGGAGGATTCTATGAAGCATGCTATGAAGCATTCGATACGCACCACGATACTCGCGGCGGCTGCCTTAAGCGCGCTGGCTGCCACTGCTCCGGCTAAGGCAAGCGCCGCCCCTGCTCCGGCCGATGCGACCAGCTGCGTCGTGACGGCGCCGGAGATCCGTCTCCGTCAGAGCCCCAGCAAGCACGCCAAGGTGGTCGGCGTGTTGACCAAGGACACCGTCGCCACCGCTATCGGCAAGTGCGGCGGCGGTTGGGTGAAGGTCACCGCCAAGGACGGCCGGCTCACCGGGTATGTCGGCGGTTGGGCCTTGGCCGATCTGACGCCCAAAGCTGCCGCTGCCGCCGTCGCTGCGGTGGTGCCCGCGGCTGCCAAGGTCGAGGCGACCCCCGCCGTGGCGGCAGTCCCGTTGGCGGCGCCCAAAGACATTCCCAGCAACGAGCTGCTGGCCGTCCAGATCACCGATCTGCGCCTCAAAGTTCTGGGCCTGGACCGGGACGTGGATATCATGAAGAAAGACATCCAAAAAATCAAATTGGCGACCGCGCGCAAGCCGAAGCACAAGCATCCTGCGAAAAAAAGCTAGTACTCATTCCGGCCTAACCCGGTGGCAAGGTGGAAGAACCACTCCGGTTTTTCCGCCTTTTTTTTTGACCGCCGACCTGCGGGACAAAAATCAGAGGAAAAAATAATTTTAATAGTTGCCAATCGACCCGATAAAAAGGTAGAAGAGGAGGGCGGTGTTGCGCCCGACGGCGCAAGCTAAGCCACCTAGCACTCAGCCAGCTTAAAGCCTCGGTAATATTCAGCTCATCCAACTGAGTTCAATTATCCCCTTTGCAAAAGGGAGGTAACATCAAACATCTGTCCGAAGTTTTAAGCTGGACTGAGTACTATGCCGCCTTATCCAACCTCTTCGACAGGGAAGCGAGTTAATCTTTATGCCGATCAGTAATGTCGATCCTCACCGCTCGGGGGCGCACGATGGCCTTTGATATGAGTCGCTTCATCGCCCGTTTCGTGGAAGAAGCCCATGAACATCTGACGCTGCTGAACGAAGGGCTGCTCGCCTGGCGGCAAAACCCGGGCGACCAGCAGATCGTCTTCGAAATGTTCCGCTCCGCCCACACCATCAAGGGCGCCGCCGGCATGCTGAAGCTAAAGCCGATTGCCGAGACGGCCCTCAACCTGGAAGATGCCTTGAATTCGCTGCGGGAGGGGAAGATCGCTTACTCCGCCCCGCTGGCCGCCTTGCTTCGCCAAGGCGTGGACGCGCTGGCGCTGCAGGTGCAGGCTGCGGCCGAGGGGAAGGTTGCGGAGTCCGACGCCGAGCTATGCCAGGCCCTGGCCAGGGCCGCAGCCGGTGAAGAGTTCCACGGCTGACCCAAGCAAAAGCCGTATTCACAGGATTATCCGAAGGAGACGCCATGGCTGCACAGCCGAGCACCATCGCCATAAAACTGAGAAGGATACGAGAGGCCTACCTGAAACAACTGCCGGCGCAGCTGGAGGTGATCAGGGAGACGCTGCTGGTCATGGACCCCAAAAAACCGTCCGCCGAGGACCTGGCGGACCTGCATCGCCGGCTGCACACGCTCAAGGGGGCCAGCGCTTCTTTCGGGCTGGGCAAGGTGGCCGCGGTGGCCGACGCCGGCGAGCAACTGGCCAAGGGGGCGGCCGCCGGCGCGGCTGCCGACGCGGCCTGGCGCCGGCAGATGGAGGCGCACCTGGCCAAACTGACGGAGGAGGTCGCAGCCGTCGATCAGAGCCAGGAGGCGGAGCTGAGGGTCAAAGAGGTGCTGGACGCCGCCGAGAGAAGCCAGAGCGGCTCGGAGAAGAAAATCGTCTTTCTGTGCGAGGACGACCCGTTTCAGCGCCAATCCTTCGCCACCCAGATCGGCTGCTTCGGCTTCGAGGTCATTTCTTTCGACAAGCTGGAATCTTTTCGCGACGCCGTGCGCACCTCCCCTCCGGACGCGATCGTCATGGACATGACCTTTCCGCAGCGGCCGGAAGGGGGGAGCGAGGTGGTCGGCGAGCTGAACGCCGGCGCGGGGACGCTCCCTCCGACGATCTTCATCTCCTCTCAGGAGGAACTTCCCTACCGGCTCTCGGCGGTGCGCGCCGGCTCCAGTGCCTATTTCGTCAAGCCGCTGAACATCATCGAGCTTTGCTCCACCCTGCACGCCATGACCTCCAGCGCCAAGCCCGAGCCCTATCGGGTGATGATCGTCGACGACGACGTCAATCTCGCCAATTATCACGCGCTCTTTCTCCAGGAAGCGGGCATGGAGACCCTGACGGTGGACCAGCCGTTGTTGCAGTTGATGGACGCTCTGCTGGAGTTCAAGCCGGACCTGATCCTGATGGACATGTACATGCCGGAGTGCAACGGCATGGAGTTGGCCCACGTGATTCGCCAGATGAGCGCCTTCTTCAGCATCCCCATCGTCTTTTTATCCAGCGAGACCGACGCCGACAAGCAGTTCCAGGCCATGCGCATGGGGGGAGACGAGTTCCTCACCAAGCCGATCAAGCCCGAGCATCTGGTGAGCGCCGTGGCGGTGCGCGCCGAGCGCATGAAGATCATTCGCAGCCACATGATCAGGGACAGCCTGACCGGCGTCTTGAACCACTCCTGCGCCCTGGAGCATATGGAGATGCTGGTGGCCCAGGCCCAGCGGCAAGGGGGCGAGGTCTGCCTGGCGGTGATCGACCTGGACATGTTCAAGAAGGTGAACGACAACTACGGCCATCCGGCGGGGGATCGGGTGCTGATCGCCCTGGCCCAGTTGCTCACCCAGAGGCTCAGGAAGTCCGACATCGTCGGCCGGGTGGGGGGCGAGGAATTCATCGCCATCCTCCCCGATTGCAATCTCGCCACGGCGCTTTCCTTGTTCGAGGAGCTTCGGAAGAATTTCTCCGCCATAGAGTTTGTGGGGGGCAAGGAGCTGTTCGCGGTCACCCTGAGTTGCGGGGTCGCTTCGCTTTCGCAGTACGGAAGCGCCAACCAGTTGCACAGGGCGGCGGACCAGGCGCTTTACCGCGCCAAGGCCGGGGGGCGCAATCAGGTGCTGGCGGGGAGCGGGGAAGGGGAGGAGCTTGCTTGAAGCGGCCCGGCGTCGATGCCGAGTTCGCGTTCTATTTCCGCCAGGGTGGCTAGGGCCTCGTCATGCTGGAACAGGTCCAACTGGCGCAAGGCGGCGGCAAGCAAAGGTTGTGGGACGTGCCCGTGCAGCGTCGCCTCGAACTCCTGGCGCAGGTCGCTTGGCACCAACGTGCATGACTCCAATAACTGCCGCAAACGGAGCAGCAACCCGGTCGCCTGCTCCGAGTCCAAGCTGGTCAAGGCGGCGCTCTCGGTCGGCGGCATGACGATCGAGGCGCGGATGGCGGCTGCGGCCGAGGAGAGCTGCTGCTGGAAATCGGCCAGCGAGGCGGCGCTGCCGGAGGCGAGCTCCCGCTCCAGTTTTTGGGCGGCAGCCAGCAGCCTTACGGCGCCCAAGTTGCCGGCAATGCCTTTCAAACCGTGCAATTGTCCGGCAGCGTTCGAAAAGTCCCCGGCAGCCACGCGGCCCTCCAATTCCCGGAGGGCCGTTTCCGTTTGATCGGCAAACATTTGCAGTAACCTCGCCAGCATGCTCCGGTTGCCGTGCAGGCGCCGCACGGCCGCCTCCAGGTCGAAACCGGGCAGCGATTGCGGCAGTTCGTCGGCCGCGTCGGCCGCCCGCTCCACGGTTGCCGTCTCGGTTGCCGTCTCGGTTGCCATACCGGTTGCCATACCGGTTGCCATACCGGTTGCCATACCGGTTGGCGTCCCTGCTGCCGTCCCGGCTGGAGTCTCGGCCGTCGCCCCTTTCCCCGGCTTGATCCACCTAACCAGCACGTCCGCCAGTTCGGCGGTGTCGATCGGCTTGGCTACATGATCGTTCATGCCGGCGTCCAGGCACGCCTTCTTCTCCTCCACCATGGCGGCCGCCGTCAGCGCGATGATCGGCACCGTCTTCCCGGCCGCAGTGGCGCGAATCAGCCGCGTCGCCTCGAAGCCGTCCATTTCCGGCATCTGCAGGTCCATCAGAATGGCGTCGTAGCAGGCGCTGCCTGCCATCTGCACCGAGTCGCGCCCGTTGCCGGCCAGGTCGACCACAAAACCCATCTTTCGCAGCGACTCCAGCGCGACCAACTGGTTGATCTCGTTGTCCTCCACCAGCAGCAGGCGGGCGCCGGCCACCGCGGCCAGCCGGTCGTTGATCTGCGCCTGCAGGTCAACCGCCGCGCGCGGCAGCAGGCGCGTCTTCTGGTTCTGGATGCCGATCACCGAGTCGAAAAGATTGGAAGCGGTGACCGGCTTGAGCAGGATGTCGTCCAAATGCAGCCCGTCGGCGGATTTCAGCAACTGCTCCTTGCCGTAGGCTGAGACCATGATCACGGTGGGAGGCGCCGGGGAGTCGCCGAACCCCTGCTCCCGCATGCTGCGGGCCACCTGCAGGCCGTCGATGCCCGGCATCTGCCAGTCCAAAAGGATCAGCTCGAAGGGACGCTGCGCGCTGGCCGCCTGGGCGATCAGGCCGATGGCCTCCTCGCCGCTGGCGGCGTTGACCACCTCGAAGCGCCACGATTGCAGGATCTGCTGCAGGATGGTGCGCGAGGTCTCCTGATCGTCCACGACCAGCGCCCGCATCCCTCTCAGGCTTGCCGGGTCCCGCAGGAACTGGCCGCTGGCCGAGTTCCGCAGCCGGACGGTGAAGCTGAAGGTGCTCCCCTTGCCGGGCTGGCTCTGCATGCTGATTTCCCCGCCCATCAGGTTGACCAGGTGTCTGCTGATGGCGAGCCCCAGCCCGGTCCCCCCGTATTTGCGGGAAATGGAGCTGTCCACCTGATTGAAGGCCTGGAACAGCAACTCGCACTGCTCCGGTTCGATGCCGATGCCGGTGTCGCGGACCGAGAAGCAGAGTATGATGTCGTCGGCGCAATTGCGCAGGCACTCGGCCTTGACCAGTATCTCGCCCTGCCGGGTGAATTTCACCGCGTTGCCGATCAGGTTGTTGAGGATCTGGCCCAGGCGCAGGGGGGCGCCGTTCAGGTGGGTGGGGACGCCGGGGAGCACCTCGTAGAAGATCTCCACCCCCTTCTCCTCGGCCGCATAGGAGAAGAGATCGGAAAGCGCATGCAGCACGCCGTCCAGATCGAAATCGATCGCCTCCAGCTCCAGCCGGCCCGCCTCGATCTTGGAATAGTCGAGGATGTCGTTGAGTATCCCCAAAAGGGCCCGCGAGGAGGACTGCACCTTGAACAGGTAGTCTCGCTGCTTCTCGGCCAGCTCCGTATCCAGCGTCAGGCGCGTCAGACCGAGAATGGCGTTCATCGGCGTGCGGATCTCGTGGCTCATGTTGGCCAGAAATTGGCTCTTGGAGCGGGTGGAGGCTTCGGCCATCTCCTTGGCCTGCTGCAACTCCAGTTCGGCCCGCTTTCGTTCGGTAATGTCCCGGATGGTCTCGATGGCGCCGATCCGGGCGCCGTGCGAATCGTAGAGCGGCGCGCCGATCGCCCAGACATGGGCGCCCTTGCCGCCATAGACGGAGGGAACGAAGACCTCGGCGAAGAGGGTTTCCCCCTGCCGCTCGATGTGCCGGTAGCGCTTTTCCAGTTCCGCGTCCGTCATATCCAGCAGATTGAGCAACTGCGGGCGGCGCACCCCGTAGAAGGGGACGGTGTAGGCATAGTCCCCCTGCCCGATCATCTCGGACTTCTTGACGCCGCTCATCTCCTCGATCGCCTTGTTCCAGGCGATGACCTTCCCCTCCAGATCGATGACGAAGGTGGCGTCGGGCAGGAAATCGATGATGTGCATCAATTGCTGCCGGGAGTCGCTCAACTCCTTCTCCGCCTTCTTGCGGTCGGTGATCTCGCGCGAAGCCGCATAAATGTACTGTTCGCCGCCGATGGCGATGCCGCGCGCGCTGATCTCGACGTCGATCATCACGCCGTCGCGTCTACGGTGGCGGGTCTCGAAGGTGGCGGGCGCGGCGATGATCCGTGCCAGCACCTGCAAGAGCTCCTCGTCGCTCCACTGGGAATCCCAGTCCGACACCTGCAGGCCGGCGGCCTGCTCCTCGCTGTGGCCCAGCATGGTCAAGAAAGCCTGGTTCGCCTCCACCAGACGCCCTTGGCCGTCGAGGATATGGATGCCGTCGTTGGCCGATTTCAACAGGATCTGATAGCGCTCGGCGCTCTCTTTCAGGGCGCGCTCGGCGCTTTCGCTTTGCCGGTCGAAGATCCTCTGCCGGCGTTGATAGAGGTGGAGAGCCGCCAGGGAAGCCGCTGCGAACACGGCGAAGAGAGCGCTTTGCGCGGCGGCGTTGCGCCGCCAGCCGGCGTAGACGGCCTTGGTCCTCCTGCTGATCGACACGATCAGCGGTTTGTCCATGTTCAGCGCCGCGGGATCGATGGTGCGCAGAGCCATCAGCCGCTCCTCGCCCGAGGCGTAGGAACTGCCGGCCAGCATATTCTCCGTTTTGCCGCTGGCAAGGTGGCGGGCGAAGAAGCTCCCGGTCTTGGAGAGGTCCTTTCCCGGATCGGTAAGCTCGGGGGCCATGAGCACCCGCAAGCCGTCGCGATGGATGATGCCGGAGCGCATGTCCGGTGCATACAACACCGACGTCAGCAGGATGTTGAAAAACTCCGGATCGATGGCGGCGGAGACCACGCCTTGGAACTCGCCCTTGGACCCGGGGATCACCCGCGAGAGGTTGATCAGGTAGGAGCCGAGCACGGTCTTGAAGGGGGGGGAGACGTAGAGCCTTTTCGGGTCGTGGCCCGCGCGGGGGGCCTTGTAGTAATCGCGGTAGGAGAGGTCCTTGCCGATCAGTTCTTCCCGGTTGGAGGCGACTATCGTCCCTTTGGCGTCGAGGATGAACATGGTGCGGATGCCGGACATGGCGTCGCTCAGCGCCTTCAGTCGGCGATTTGCCAGGTTCTTGCCCGCGGCCCCGCGGAAAAAGCCGATGTCGTTGATCAGTCCCTGCAAGGCGAAGTTGGCCGCCTCCAGCTGTTTGCCGAGGTTTTTGTCGATTATCCTCGCCTGGGCCTGCAAGCGCTCATTCTCGTTGTCCTCGATCAGCCTGCGTTGCTGCAGCAGCGACCAGAGGCTGATGCCGCCGACGATGGTCAGGGCCAAGGCCAGCATCAGCCATTGGTAACGGAACTTGCCGGCCGGCGGCGCAGGCAGGCTCGCCCTCTGATCTTTACGGTCCATGCGTCGCCCCTAGTTGCAGTTGCGCGGCCGGCTCCCAGTGGCTTGCGTACAGCAACCGGTTGCGTCCCGACTGTTTGGCTTGGTAGAGCAGCTTGTCGGCGCTTTGCAGCAGCAGGGCGGGGGGGATGTCCGGGCTTGGGACCAGGCTGAAGCCGCCCAGGCTGATGGTGATGTGCGGCGCCACCTGCGAGTGGGCATGGGGGATGCGCAGCGATGCGATCTTTTCCTGGATGCGCCCCGCCACCTGGCAGACCCCGCGCCCGTCCGTCACCGGCAACAGGACGACGAACTCCTCCCCTCCGTAGCGGGCCACCAGATCTCCGGTCCTTTGCACCGAGGAGTTGATGGCGCCGGCGATCTCCCGGAGGCAGTCGTCGCCCGGTCCGTGGCCGTAGTGATCGTTGTATTTTTTGAAATAATCGACGTCCGCGATCAAAAGCGACAGGGGGGTCTGTCCGCGCACGGCCCGGTTCCACTCGCCGGGCAATTCCCGGTCGAAGCGCCGCCGGTTGGGAATACCGGTCAGCCCGTCGAGAAAGGCCAGCGATTCCAGGAGGTCGATGTTGCGCTTGAGGGTAAGGTGGGTGCGGACGCGCGCCTGAACGATCACCGGGGAGAAGGGTTTGGCGATGTAGTCGACCGCCCCGATCTTGAAGCCGAACTCCTCGTCCGGCGCCTCGTTTTTGGCGGTGATGAAGATGATCGGGATATCCTTGGTGGCCGGGTCGTTTTTCAGCAGACGGCAGACCTCGTGGCCGTCCATCTCGGGCATGATCACGTCGAGCAGGATCAGGTCCGGCTTGTCCGCCATCTGGCAGATCTTCAGCGCGGCCCGTCCGCTGGTGGCGGCCTTGACCAGGTATTCGGCGCCCAGGGCCTGCGCCAGCATCTGGATGTTGAGCGGCTGGTCGTCGACGATCAGCACGATTGATTTGGCTGGCTTCATGGTACCTGTCGTTGCCGCGGCTGCGGGGCTTGGCTTTCGGCGTTGGTGCGAAGGAGGACACCTCGAACGTCGTTGCCGCGGATGCGGGGCTTGGCTCGGCGGGGCTGAGTCCGCCGGCGCATCGAGCAATAGCATGTTATCTGCAGAACATCAATGCAAATACGCGACTTTAGGCAAAGAACCCCCGGTCGCCGGCTCGCCGTTTAGCCGCCGCTTCCCCCGCCATGCGTCCGCTATGTGCCCGACGCCGCGCGCCGCCGCCGGCCAAGCGCCGATTGTCCTTGAACAAACGCGGCTAATTCTGTATATCTAGCAGATTCTAAAGGCTTATTGGGCAAGCAACTTCCAAATCGGGGCGACAGGCGATGCAGGCGGGAAACGTGCGGCAGGGGATGCTGAAAAAGAAGCGGAGGGGAAAGGGCGCCGAGGCCGGCGAGGCCGACCTGCTGGCGGCCGATCAGCTGCAATCGGCGCTGGAGTGGTTGCCGATCGGCTGCATCCTGTTCGACCGCGATTACCTGGTCAGCTACTGGAACCGCGCCTCGGCCTCGATCTTCGGCTTCAGCGCCGAGGAGATGATCGGCAGCTCCCCCTATCAGACCATCGTCCCCGCCTCCGCCAGGGCTCAGGTGGAGGCGGCGGTGGCGGCGCTGCGGGAGGCGGACGCCCCGGTCCGCTGCTACAACCAGAATCTCACCAAGGACGGCCGGCTGATCCACTGCGAGTGGCACCACACCGCCATCCGGGACGCCGGCGGCGAGGTCCGCTGTTTCATCGGCATGGCGCTCGACGTCACCGAAAGGATCGAATCGCAGCAGCAGTTGAAGCGCGGCGAGCGGATACAGCAGCAGTTGAACGCCCACCTGGCCCGCACCCGCAAGGCCATGGAAGAGGCGTTGAACGCGCGCATCGAGAGCGAGGCGGCGCTTTTGCGCAACAAGCTGGAACTGAAAAGCGTCAACAGCGAGTTGAAGGGGATCCTGGACGCGGTCGAGGAGGGGCTGATCCTCTACTCGCCCGAGATGGAGATCGTCTGGTCCAACCGCGGCGCCGTCAAGTACTTCCAGGCGACCGACGCGCCGGCGGATGCGTCCCCTCGCGCCGAGGCTCCCCTGCGATCCGCGATCGAGGCTGCGCCCCCGCTGCCCAAGGCGGAGCCGGCGCCCGGCTATGTGGCCGCATGTTTCCGCTCGGCCGCCCAGATTTCCGACCAGATCACCAGGGGCAACGGCCAGATCCTGGACATCCAGGTCTACCCGATCCTTGGGGACGACGGCGAGGTGCAGAGCGTGCTGGAGGTGGTGCGCGACGTCACCAGCAAGACCCACCGCCAGGCCGAGGCGGTGCGCACCGCCCACCTCGCTTCCCTGGGCGAGCTGGCCGCGGGGGTCGCGCACGAGATCAACAACCCGACCCACGGCATCATCAACTACGCCGAGCTGCTGATGCGGGAATTCCCCGAGCAAAAAAGGATCAGCGACATCTCGTCCCGGATCGTCAAGGAGAGCGAGCGGATCGCCCACATCGTGCGCGCCCTGCTGGATTTTTCCCGCAAAAGGGACGGAGGCAAGCTGCGGGTGCGGGTCGAGGAGGCGGTGGAAGAGGCGCTCACCCTGTGCAAGTCGCAGCTGAAAAAGGACAACATCGCCTTCGAGCTGGAGCGCCACAACGCGCAGCTTCTGGAAATCCTCGCCGACCCGCAGCAGATCGTGCAGGTGCTGCTGAATCTGATCAGCAACGCCAGATACAGCCTCAACGAGAAATATCCCGAACCGCACCCCGACAAGCGCATCGCCTGCTCGCTGTCGCGGGTGAGCCTGGACGGCAGGGGCTTCGCCAAGGTCGCCATCGCCGACCGGGGAGGAGGGATCCCGGAGCGGTCGCTGCAAAAGGTGCTGAACCCTTTTTTCACCACCAAGCCCAACGGGCGCGGCACCGGCCTGGGGCTGAGCATCTGCAACACCATCATCGCCGACCACGGGGGGCTTTTGGAAATCGCCAGCCGGGAAGGGGAGTCGACCACCGTGACCTTTCTGCTGCCGGTCTGGAGCGTACATGCAAGCTAGAATCCTGGTGATCGACGACGAGGAAAGCGTCCGCTTCACCTTCGAGAACCTGCTGAACGACAACGGCTACCGCGCCGACTCCGCCGCGGACTTCGACTCCTCGTTGGAGATGATCCGCCGGGAGAGCTACGACCTGATCTTCTCCGACATCTTCCTCGGGGGAAAGACCGGCATCGACATCCTGCGCGAGATCAGAAAAACCGACTCCCGCCCGCAGTTCGTCTTCATGACCGGCCGGCCGCACATGGAGACCGCGCTGGAAGCGGTGCGCCTGGGGGCCTTCGATTACATCCCCAAGCCCTTCAAATCCGACACGGTGTTGAGGGTGGTGCGCATGGCGCTGCAGCACAAGGCTCTCACCGACGAAAAGGAGCGCTACCGCACCAACCTTGAGGCGATCTTTCGCAGCGTCAACGACGCCATCGTCACCTTGGACCGCGACCTGCGCGTCATCGAGCTGAACGACGCCGCCCAGACCATCTGCGGGCTCAACTGCGAGGCGAAGGGAAAGCCGCTTCCGGAGGCCCCCGGCGGCTGCGGCGGCACCTGCCTGCCGCTGGTCAAGGAGGCGCTGGACAGCAGGCAGCCGGCCATGCTGTTGCGCGTGGAGTGCAGGCGCAACGGCCGCTTGCCGCTGGTGGTCACCGTGACCGCCTCGCCGCTCTTCGACCGCTTCCGGCATTTTTGCGGGACGGTGCTGGTGGTGCGCGACGAGACCCGCATCACCCGCATCGAGAAGGAGAGGGGGGAGCTTAGCCGCCTGCACCGCATGGTGGGAAAAAGCGAGCCGATGCAGAAGGTCTACCGGCTGATCGAGGCGCTTACCGACCTCCCCTCCACGGTGCTGATCTCGGGCGAAAGCGGCACCGGCAAGGAACTGGTCGCCGACGCCCTCCACCGGGAAGGGGTGCGCAGCCCCCGTCCCTTCGTCAGGGTGAACTGCGCGGCGCTGAACGAGAGCCTGTTGGAAAGCGAGCTGTTCGGCCACGTGAAGGGGGCGTTCACCGGGGCGCTGCGCGACCGGGCGGGGAGGTTCGAGAAGGCCGACGGCGGCACCATCTTTTTGGACGAGATCGGCGACATCACGCCCTCGCTGCAACTGCGGCTGTTGCGCGTGCTGCAGGAGCGCGAGTTCGAGCGGGTGGGGTCCTCCACCACCATCAAGGTGGACGTCAGGGTGATCGCGGCGACCAACCAGGACCTGAAGGAAAAGGTGCGCGTCGGCAGCTTCCGGGCGGACCTCTATTACCGCCTGAAAGTGGTGCACATCGTCCTCCCCCCCTTGCGCGAGCGCAGCGGGGACCTGGCTTTGCTGGTGAGCTACTTCATCGAGCAGTTCAACGCCAAGCTGGGCAAATCGGTGAGCCGGCTGTCGAGCGAGGCGCTGGAGGCGTTGTCCCGCCACGGTTGGCCCGGCAACGTCCGGGAACTGGAGCATGTCCTGGAGCACGCCTTCGTGGTGGCGAGCGGTCCGATCATCACCCCGAGCGAGCTCCCCGGCGACTTGGGCGAGACGGCCGCCGCCGCACCGGCCGCGAGCCGGCAAAGGACCGCCCCCGAGAGCCTGATGCAGGCGCTAGAGAAGGCGGGCTGGAACAAATCCAAGGCGGCGCGCCTTTTAGGCGTCGACCGCCGCACCGTCTATCGCAAGATGGAGGAGTACGGAATCCTGGAGCCGTAAGCCTGCTGCCGTAAATCTGCTGCCTAAGTCCGCCGCCGTAAATCTGCTGCGTAAGTGTGACATGTCACAGTTAGGTCATGCCACAACTGTGACATTGTCACACTCTTCGCCCGCCCTTTTCCCTGTAACCTGTGCGCCTGTCCCCTGCCGTCTAGATTTCCGTGCCTCTTCGTCGATTGCTTCGCCCCTAACAACTGTTACCCATGTCCCCAATCTATACACCCGCAAGGGGAGGGGGACTGCTTTGCGGGGAATGATGTTTAAATATTTATAATTAGAGTTTTGATGGCACATCCCTTGTAAGGGTGACTCGGTTGAAATTAGCGCTAAACGTTTGGCGAGCGTGCGCGGCGCCAATTTGGTCGAAAAGGAGGCCTTGATGAAATGGTTTTACGACATGAGGTTGGGCAACAAGCTGATGGCCGGGTTCACCCTGGTGGCGCTATTGGCCGCCGCAGTGGGAATCGTCGGCTACAAAGGGATAAACGAGGTCAGCGGAAACCTGCTGGAAATTTCCAGCGTCAGATTGCCCAGCGTCGAAGGGCTCGCTCTCATCAAGGACGCGCAGACCGCCATACAAAGGGCGGAGCGGACCTGCCTGCTGACCATGAACAAGGACGAACGCGAGCACCAGCTCAAACGGCTCTCGGATGCCTGGGGGAACGCGGACAAGGGTTGGAAACTCTATGAGCCGCTTCCCCGGAGCAAGGAGGAGGAACTGATCTGGAGCCAGTTCGTCCCCGCCTGGGGGAGCTGGAAGAAAGATCACCAAAAGATCCTCGCTTTGATCACTGAGGGGAATCTGACCGATGCGCAGGGGCAGTCCCTGGGGTCGGCCAGGCTCACCTTCAACGCGGCGGAGCAACTGCTTGGCAAGCTCATAGAGCTGAACCTGACGGTTGCCGCGCAGGAAACCGCTCAGGGCGCGAGCGTCACCGCTACCGCGAAAAACATGCTCATGCTCATGGTTGCCTTCATCATCCTGCTGGCAGTGGCTATCGGCATGTACATCACCCGGGTCGTGCAGGGGCAACTGGGGGGGGACCCGCTGGAGGTGGCGGAAATAGCCAGCAAGGTCGCGCGCGGCGAGCTGGACATGGAAATCGTCACCAAGGGTAAAAAACAAGGGAGCGTCATCGTCGCCATGCAGAAGATGGTGGACGCCATCAAGGCTCTGATCGCCGACGCCAACCTCCTGTCCAACGCGGCAGTGGCGGGAAACCTCGCCACCCGCGCCGATGCCGGCAGGCACCAGGGAGACTTCCAGAAGATCGTCGCCGGGGTGAACGAAACTCTGGACGCGGTCATCGGGCCGCTCAACGTCGCCGCCGACTGCCTGGACCGCATCTCCAGGGGGGAGATCCCCGCGAAAATCACCGATCGCTATGACGGGGATTTCAACGCCATCAAAGACAACCTCAATACCTGCATCGAGGCGGTGAACGCCCTGGTCGCCGACGTCGACCTGCTTGCCAGGGCGGCGGTGGCGGGCACGCTTGCCACCCGCGCCGACGCCTCCAAGCACCGCGGCGATTTCCGCAAGATCGTAGCCGGCGTCAACGAAACCCTGGACGCGGTGATCGGACCCTTGAACGTGGCGGCCCATTACGTGGAGCGCATCTCCAAGGGGGACATGCCGCCGCTCATCGCCGCCCACTACAACGGCGATTTCAACGCCATCAAGAGCAACCTCAATGCGCTGGTGGAAGCCAACAACGGCATCGCCTCGGCTGCCAAGGAGGTCGCCCGCGGCAACCTGCTGGTCAGCCTGCAGGCGCGCTCCCCTGAAGACGAACTGATGCAGTCGCTGTCCGCCATGGTGAGCAAAATCGTCGAGGTGGTGTCGAACGTAACCAGCGCCGCGGACAACGTGGCCAGCGGCAGCGTGCAACTGTCGGCCAATGCGCAATCGATGTCGCAAGGGGCCACGGAGCAGGCAGCGGCGGCCGAGGAGGCGTCGGCCTCGATGGAGCAGATGTCGGCCAACATCAAGCAAAACGCGGACAACGCGCAGCAGACCGAGAAGATCGCGGTGAAGTCGGCCGAGGACGCGAAGATCGGTGGCGATGCCGTGGCGGAGACGGTCCAGGCCATGAAGGAGATCGCCGGCAAGATTTCCATCATCGAGGAGATAGCCCGCCAGACCAACATGCTGGCCCTGAACGCGGCTATCGAGGCGGCGCGCGCCGGAGAGCACGGCAAGGGGTTCGCGGTGGTGGCGAGCGAGGTGCGAAAACTGGCCGAGCGCAGCCAGAACGCCGCCGCCGAGATCTCCGAGCTCTCCATCAGCAGCGTGGAAGTGGCGGAAAGGGCGGGCGCCATGCTCTCCAAGATCCTCCCCGACATCCAGAGAACCGCCGATCTGGTGCAGGAAATCAGCGCCTCCAGCAAGGAGCAGGATACCGGCGCCCAGCAGATCAACAAGGCGATCCAGCAGCTTGACCAGGTGATCCAGCAAAACGCCTCGGCCAGCGAGCAGATGGCCTCCACCGCCGAGGAGCTTTCCAGTCAATCCACCCGGTTGCAGTCGACCATCGCCTTCTTCCGGATCGGAGAGAAGCCGGAGGGCCGACGCGGCGCCGCCCAGCAGCCCAGGGCGCTGCTAACCCGGGGAGCCGCCAAGGCGGAGAGCCGGGCCAAACCGAATTTCGCCAGGGTGCTCGGCCACAATCTGGTGCTCGACGAATCATGGCAGGCGGACTCGGGATTCGAAAGGTTTTGATAGGCCTGGAATTTGAGTGAGCTGGAATCCGATGAGCTGAAATCTGATGAAGGACGAGGGCAGAGGGAGTTTTAGATAAGTCTGTATGACCAACAAGATCGAGTATGGGAGGAACGTATGAGTGTGTCTCAATTGACCGGTCCCCAGCAGTTTTTAACCTTCAAGCTGGCCGACGAGGTGTTTGCCGTCGAAGTGGCCAAGGTGCGGGAAATATTGGATGTAACCACCATCACCAAGGTCCCGCAGACCCCGGACTTCATGCGGGGGGTGATCAACCTGCGAGGCGGAGTGGTGCCGGTCATCGACCTGCGCCTGAAACTGGGCATGACCCGGACCGAGACCACGGTCAATACCTGCATCATCGTTTCGGAAATAGCTTTGGACGATGAAACGGTGATCCTTGGGACGCTGGCCGATTCGGTGCAGGAAGTGTTCGACCTGGACGGGGATCAGATCGAGCCGGCCCCGCGCATCGGCACCAAGCTCAACACCGAGTTTTTGAAAGGGATGGCCAAGCACAACGACGGTTTTATCATGATCCTCGACATCGACAAGGTTTTTTCGGCCAGCGACCTTGAATCGGTAAAGGTCGAGGGCGGCGCGGTCTGAGCTCGAACGGCAAGAAAGGACGGCAGACATGGATGACTCGGCAGTGATGATGATCAAGAACAGCTCGGCGACCCACGTTGCCGTCACCGGTCCGATGACCATCGCCAGGATCGGCGAGATCAGGGACGGCCTGCTGGAAGCCTTCGCGCTGGGCCAAAAGGTGCAGCTGTCGCTGGAGGGCGTGACCGAGGTGGACCTCACCGGGCTGCAGCTGATCTGCAGCGCCCACCGGACTTCGATCGCCAGCAATCTGGAGCTGTCGATCAGCGGCTGCCAGGAAACCATCGCCGCGGTGGCGGAACTGTCGGGGATGCCGCGCCACACCGGCTGCGCCCAGGACCTCGAAGGGAGCTGCGTCTGGAAACGGGTGGCTTAGCGTGGCCAAGCCGGCGATTGAACCGTAGGCGAGTCGGCCGGGGGGCGCGCCATGGGGCGGGATCGACCGTCCTGGCCCGCAGTACGTAGGTCGCGTTGAGGTACGAAACGCGACGTCGCCACGGCGCCACGGTCGCAATGCCGCGTTTCACGATGAAGCCGTTCAACACGACCTACAGATGTGCGAAGTTGGTGGCTGATGCAGTGAATGGTTACTCGGAGCAACCGATTTCTTTTACCGGGAAGGTGGTGGGATGAACGACAATTTCGGTCAGGCGTTCAAGGACGAAGCCAGGGAGTTGCTCGCGGAACTGGAGAACTCGCTGCTCGATATGGAGGAAAATCCGCAGGATCTGGGGATCGTCGGCCAGGTGTTTCGGACCATGCACACCATCAAGGGATCCGGGGCGATGTTCGGCTACGACGCCATCGCCTCCTTCACTCACAACGTGGAGACGGTGTACGACCTGGTGCGAAGCGGCGAACTGCCGGTGAGCAAGGAGTTGGTGACCCTGAGCCTGTCGGCCCGCGACCGCATCCTGGCGATGCTGGTGGCCTCGGACACCGGCGCGGCCATTGACCAGGCGCTGAACGAGCAGGTGATCGACGGCTTCAAAAGGTTGATGCCGGGCAAAGGACAGGAAGCCGCGGCTAGCCCGGGCAAGCCCCGGATCGAGGGGGTCGAGCAGGCGAACCCGGCGCCGGCCGAGCTTACCTACCGAATTCGCTTTCGTCCTCATCCCACTATTTTCAGCTGCGGCCACAACCCCTTGTCGCTGCTTAGCGAGCTGCAGGGACTGGGGACCTGCACCATCGTGGCGCAGACCTCGGGCATCCAGACCCTCGACCGCCTGGACCCGGAAATCTGCCTGTTCTTCTGGGACATCATCCTGACCAGCGACCGGGGGGAGGACGCCATAAGGGACGTGTTCGTCTTCGCCGAGGACGATTGCGAGCTGACCATCACCCTGATCGACGACGGCAGCCATCAGGACGAAGGGGGCGGCTATAAGAAGCTGGGCGAGATCCTGGTGGAGCGGGGGGACCTCACCGCCCAGCAGATGGACGAGCTGCTTGGGCGGCAGAAAAAGTTCGGGGAACTGGCGGTTGCGGCCGGCATACTGGATGCCGAGCAGGTGGCTTCCGCCTTGCTGGAGCAGCGACACGTCAAGGAGCTGCGCCAGGAGCGGCAGCCTCAGGCGCAGGAGGCGGCCTCCAGCATCAGGGTGACTGCGGAGAAGCTCGACGTCCTGGTCAATCTGGTGGGAGAGCTGGTCACGGTCCAGGCCCGCCTGAGCCTGGTGGCCCAGGAGTTGAAGAAGCACTCGGAGTTGGCGGCCGTGGCCGAGGAGGTGGAGCGGCTGACCGCGGAACTGCGCGACAACGCCCTGGACATCAGGATGCTCCCCATCGGCGCCACCTTCAGCAAGTTCAAGCGCCTGGTGAGAGACCTCTCCGGAGAGCTCGGCAAGGAGATCGAGCTGACCACCCACGGCGCGGAGACCGAACTGGACAAGACGGTGATCGAAAAGCTCAACGATCCGCTGGTGCATATCATCCGCAACTGCATCGATCACGGCATCGAGACTCCCCAGGCCCGGCTGGCCAAGGGAAAGCCGGCAGCCGGCACCGTGCATCTCTCCGCCGTCCACTCCGGCGACAGCGTCCTGATCACCATCGCCGACGACGGAGCGGGGCTGAACGTCGAGGCCATCAGGGCAAAGGCGCTCGAGCGCAAGCTTATCCAGCACACCGAGGAGATGTCGGCCAAGGAAATCTGCGGCTTGATCTTCGCTCCCGGCTTTTCCACGGCGAGCCAGGTCAGCAGCGTCTCGGGCCGCGGCGTCGGCATGGACGTGGTCAAGCAGGCGATCGACGGGCTGCGGGGGAGCATCGAAGTAAACAGCGAGCCGGGCAAAGGGACCTCCATCACCCTGAGGATCCCGCTGACCCTGGCGATCATCGAGAGCCTGCTGGTGCAGATCGGCAAGGACCGTTTCGTGCTGCCGCTTTCCATGATCGACGAATGCATCCTGCTCACCGAACAGGAGATCGCCAAGCACCACGGGCGGGACATTCTGCAGGTGCGGGAGCATCTGGTCCCTTATCTGCCGCTGAGAAAGGCCTTCGCCATCCAAGGAGCCCCCCCGGCCATCCAGCAAGTGGTGATCTGCCAGTTGCAGGGGAAACGGGTCGGCTTGGTGGTGGACCGGGTGATCGGCGGCCATCAGACGGTGATCAAGTCGCTGGGACCCGTGTACCAACAGGTTAAGGGGGTATCCGGCGCCACCATCCTGGGCGACGGCTGCGTGGCGCTTATCCTGGACATACCGGCGATCATCCACGGCGCGGAACTGGCGGCGCTGTAGGTCCTGTCTCGCCGCGTTTTTGGAAACAAAGAAGGGTCCGCGCTTTGAGTTGCGCGGACCCTTCTATTTACTGGCAAATGGATGCCGGCAAAGCCGGCGGCGCTTAGAGCTTGAACTGGCCCACCAGGCGCTGCAGTTGTTCCGATTGGGAGGAAAGCGTCGCTGCCGCCGCCGCCGTTTCCGTGGCCCCGGCGGCGCTTTGCCGGATCACTGCGGTGACTCGCTGAATGTTGTTGGAGATCTCGCCGGTGGTGGCGGTCTGCTGTTCGGCGGCGGTTACGATCTGGTTGATCTGCATTGTGACTTCGGAGGTCTTGTCGATGATCTGGCTCAAGGCCTCGCCCGACTTGATGGACAATCCTCTCCCTCGGTCCACCTCCGCCACGCTGTCGTCGATGGCGGCAACAGCCCCCTTGGTCTCCTTTTGAATCGCTTTGATCATCTCGGCGATTTCCCGGGTCGCGCGGGTGGTTCGCTCCGCCAGGGCGCGGACCTCGTCGGCGACGACGGCAAAGCCCCTTCCCTGTTCCCCAGCCCGTGCGGCTTCGATCGCGGCATTGAGCGCCAAGAGGTTGGTCTGGTCGGCGATGTCCTCGATGGTGCCGATGATCTCGCCGATCTGGTCGGAGCGGGCGCCCAGATCTTCCACCGTTTTGGCCGCATCCTTGACGCGACCGGCGATGAGCTCCATGCCTTGTATGGTCTGTCTGACCACTTCGGCTCCCGACTGGGCGGTATCGCTGGCGGAGTTCGAGTTTTGCGCGGCGTTTACGCAATTGCGGGCGATGTCGCTGGAAGTTGCCGCCATCTCTTCGCTGGCCACGGCGATGGTATTGGTCTGGGTGGCGGCATCGTCGGTTCCGGAGGCGATGCAGTCCGCGTTGGAGTGTACCTGCCGGGAGGCGACGGCGACCTGTTCTGAAGTCAGCGATATCTGGGAGATGATGTTGCGCATGGTGGACTGCAGACTGTTGATGGAGATGATGATGCTGCTGATCTCGTTGTTGCGTTTGGCTACGATCGGGTGTTTGAGGTCCCCCTCGGTGAGCGTGGTCAGGTAGCCGATGATGCGCTGCAGCGCCTCGTTGACGGTGGTGAACAGCAGGGCGCTGAAAATTATGCCGAGTAGGACGAAAACAGCCGTGGAGACGACCGCCAGCGACGCCGAAAAAGAACGCCCGGCGATGACGGCCAGCACGATGCAGACGCTGTAACAGGCGCAAAGCAGGATGATGCGCGTGCGGATTCTCAAGTGCAGGTACAGATTCATAAAAAAGTTCATTGTTACCTCTGCTTGCTCTCCGGATATTTCGTCGGCCGCTTTCCCACCCGGGTTTTTGACGCGAATGCCCCAGTTCAACCTACCAAGGGATGAAAATATGCGCAACATAACCCACAATTGCTTGTTTATCAAGTATGATGCGCTCGCAAATGCTTCATACTTATCTAAGTGTCTATAATAGTTTGGATTTACGTTATTTACTTCT
>CAIYDQ010000173.1 GCA_903925075.1 uncultured Geobacter sp. | reverse complement strand
CCAACAGCTCTTTTGCAATTCCCATCCAACTTAGGTCGATTTTATCATAACCTGCGATGTGATGATAAAAATCTAATGTTGCGGGGTGGCCTGAGATCCGGGGTGACACCAGAAAGCCCTCCTTGGAACTCAGAAACAACGGCCTCGTCCCCCTCGGCCTGACTCAGTAGCGGTAGCATCTCCTCATCCGTCTCGTGGCCCGTCTTGACTCAGGCAACCTTGAACTGCCCGACCAAACTGCTCAGGCTGTCCGAGAGCGTTGCCAGCCGCGAGGCCGAATTGGCCGAATCCTGCGAGCCGTGGGCGGTGCGCTGCACGACGTCGGAGATCTGGTTGATGTTGCCGGCTATCTGCCCAATGGTGGCGGTCTGCTCCTCGGCGGCGGTGGCAATCTGGTTCACCTGCATGCTCACCGCGTTGATCTGATCGAGGATGTTTTTCAGGGCTTCGCCCGACTTCCCCGCTTCTTCGGTCCCCAGATGTACCTCGCGCACCCCTTCTTCCATCGCGTGTACCGCTTTTTGCGTCTCGGCCTGGATCGCCTTGATCATGGCCCCGATCTCCTTGGTCGCCTTGGTGGTGCGCTCGGCCAGGGCCCGTACCTCGTCGGCGACCACGGCGAAGCCGCGTCCCTGTTCGCCGGCTCGCGCCGCCTCGATGGCGGCATTCAAGGCCAGGAGGTTGGTCTGGTCGGCAATGTCCTCGATGGTGCCGACGATTTCGCCTATCTGGTCCGAACGGCTCCCCAAGCTCCCCACGGTGTGCGCCGTGGCGTTGACCTGGTCGGCGATCCGGTTCATCACCTCGACCGTGTGAGCTACCACCTTGGCGCCGGATTCGGCGGCAATCATGGCCTGTTGGGAACTGCGGGCGGCGGCATGGCAGTTCTGGGCGATGTCGTTGGAGGTGGCGGACATCTCTTCGCTGGCTGCGGCAATGGTGTGGGTCTGGCCGGCGACCTCCTCGGCTCCGGTGGCCAGCCGTTCCGAGGTGGAACGGAGATCGGCAGAAGTTGAGGCGATGCTGGTGGAAAAGCCGGAGGTCTTGGTGACGATGTCCCGCAGGTTGCCGACCATCTCCCCCAGTGCGGCCATCAACTGACCGGTTTCCGTGCTGCCGGCGCCTTCCATCTGCACCGTCAGGTCCCGATCCGCGATGCGGTTGGCGGTTCGTATCGCCGTGTTGAGCGACCCCGAGATGCCGCGTATGATCCAGAACGCCACCAGCACGGTTATGAACAGTGCCGAGACCACCAAGGCGATGATCGCCACCCGGGCGGTACTTGCGCTGTTGTCGGTACGATTGCCGTCAATCTTGGCCTGTTCCTGGATATAGCCGTCCAGATCCTTCAGCGCTGTGAGAAATGCCTGCCGCAGAGGTTTGATGGTCCGGAATCCCTCCAAGGCTGCGCCCTTGTTTCCTTCTTTGAGCTGGCTGATGATTTTGTCGCGCGCTACCATGTAAGGGGCTCTGTTCTCAAGGATGTTCTGAAAGAGCTGCTTCTCCTTGTCGGTTACCAGGGATGCCTTGAGTTTCTCCATCGCCTCGTTGGTACTTTTGCGGTTGCTGGCTGTCGCCTCCAGTTCGGCGCGCACGGCATCCGGACCTTCAACGAAATAGGCATCGGTGATGGAGAGTGCACTGGAACGGATCGCTTCGTTGATTATGGAGGCTCTTTTTAATTGAGGAATCCGGGTACCGAGCATCGTG
>CAIYDQ010000172.1 GCA_903925075.1 uncultured Geobacter sp. | reverse complement strand
TTCCTGAAGGGCAAATAAGGAGTCTGTGTAAGGCACTTGTGAGTTGTAACCGCCAGCAGTCAACCCCGGAGTCGTTGCCCACGTCGCTTCATCACTTGCCCAAGTCGCTGATGCAACCCCTATCCAACTTGCACTCAAGGCAAAGTTGACCGCTGGGGCACTGGCGATAATGACCGGGAGATTATCAGTCTGAGCAAAAGGAAGGGTATGTCCCCCATTCGCGCAGGCCGTGACGGTGGATGACCACGTTGAAAGCGTATTTACTTCCCCGGCCAAAACGGCGGGACTTGCTTCATCAGCGGGAGTATAAAGGGCGCAATTAATCCCCGTGGTATTGCAGTAGGCTGTCCATGAGCTGACGTTGGTGCAATAGCCGTTTGTTCCAGTGATCGTTGAGGTTGACCATGAAGACGAAACCCATGATCCATAGGTGCCGATCATATAGAACGGGTTTCCGATCCCTGCGTTTGGGCCGTTGCCGTACCCATAAGTGCTCGTAAACGCAGTGCCGTTGATTTGAGGCGTAAACATCGCACTGGGGTAATCTTGCCCGGCTGGGGGCGCATCTCCTATCTCATTGATCCTGTGGCGATGCAGGAAGGCCGCTGTACGGATGCCCGTGGTCAGGTAGGGATCTACAAACTGACTGGCGGGGTTACGAACCCCTTGAAACCGCATAGAGAGGTCTGAGAGGCCAATATAAGCGATAGCTGGAACGGCATCATTTACGGGCATTGTGAAGTTGTAGACAAGGAGTTGGACTGGAATTGTGGTGGAGACTGTCACCCCCTCCGTAACGGTTATCAATGCCGTATAGGTTCCAGCCGGCAGTGATGTCGATATATAGACTTCACCGCCTATCGCTAAGCTGGATGAGGCCGCCACCGTAAAGCTGGATGCTTGAAACTCTTCAATCGGGACTTCGGGGTCAGGATAGAACTTGTTCGCATCAGGTCGGTTCAAAAACGTGTACGTCCCCCCGTTCGGTACGCAGTCGTTATTGACGTTGACGGTGCATGGGGTTCGCCACCGGATGGGATCTTGCCGCATCTCGTATTCACTCGGGTCCCACGGCCCGTTTTTGTTCATGCCGATTTCTTGGAGGTAGCTGTATTTGTATAGGGAGTACGGACGAGTAGTGTAATTCCATACGTTGGAAGATGAAACGGCCACTGAAGAAAAGCCAGAGCCAGCAGCCGCCCCGGTTCCTGTGAAACTCGAAATGGATACCATCACATTTGTTGCATTTGAAGATCCGCCAAGAAGATATGTAACCCACGTGAGTAGTTCTCCTTTTCCGCCGAAGAGCTTGAGGTTTGTTCCGTCCCAGATCCGGCTGATTTCGCAGGATGAACACGTCACGTAGGGGGCTTCATCTTGCTGGGCCATTTTGTAGCCACCATCTTCCGTGAAGGTGCCAGAGAGATTGACAAAGGCGTGCGCCTGGATAGGAAGCAGAAAGCCGATGAGTAATAGAATCCGTTTCATTGGTCAATCAGCATCTTTCCATACGTGGGGTCATTGAAAGCCGCAGCCGTTCCCGCAATATCCGTGTTGGCTGAGAATTGAAGCGTGGACGCAAAACCAACTACTGTTTGTACACGATAAGCTAAAGCACATCCATAATTGCTCGCACTTGTAAACGCAATCGTGCTGGCAAAAACAGAGGGTGCTCCAATATTAATGGTTTCGGCACCATTAACAGAAGCTCCATACGTTATAACACTTGGTCCCGTAGGACTTATACTGGGGTTTGTGATAATTGTTCCGTTGGTGATGTTCGTGCTCGTTGCTATCTGAAATGGATTTGGAGAAGACCGAATTCCACTAAACGCCGCAAAACACAAAGACGAGAAACTACCGTTCGCCAGAGTGATTTTGTATGTCGCGGAGGTAGCGACATTCGAGCTGTAGTAAAGATCAGCACCCGTGTTTGTGGAGGTCGATTTCTGCCCGAGAGTCCATGTATCCGATACACTGTCAGTAATCGTAGGTGCAAAGCCCTTGGCTCCA
>CAIYDQ010000171.1 GCA_903925075.1 uncultured Geobacter sp. | reverse complement strand
GCGAGGTATCCGCCGCCGTAGGACTGGCCGAAACGCCAGCCAAGCGAGACTAGCATGCTCTTTTGTATATCCTCGACTTTTAGCACATTCTCCCCCTATTTCAATATACCAAAAGTAACGTTACCTGTCAAGGGTTATTTTTGGGTACCGTCGTGCCATTGACAAGGTGATGCCCGTCTCCTATGCTGTATTCAGTACAGGAGACGGACAATGTTCTGGACAATTTTTGGCGCGATATGTTTAGCCGCGGCCTGTTGGGTTGCCATTGACCTGATAGCCGATTTGCTGTTCGACTGATTATTGGCCTGTCGCGATATGACTACCCATCGAAACGGTGTGGTACCCTAACCCGCCGAGTCCCGCCAACCCCACGATCTTGGCCCCCGCTTTCGCGATTTTCTGATTGCGTAGAATATGCGCGTCCTTGAGATGCATATCATTTACGTGATTCAGCATATCACGAGCGCCCTGCTCTCCAAGAGCATCTGACAGCCGCCCGCTTTTGAACATATCCTCAACCCTCTTTCGAAGGTAGTTTACATCAAGGGCTTCGGGTCGGTGTTTTAGGTAATCCGCGGTTGAAACCCCTGCCGTTCCGCCCTCACCCATAGTATGAGCACGTTTAAGTACTCCGTCCCATTCGTATAGAGCCGAGGCTTGTCGGAAGTTTTTGTCAGCGCGGTCAATGATTTCAGGATTTACACCCGCTTTACGAGCCTCATCGAAAGCGTCTTTCATAGACTCTTCGTTGGTTTTCATACCGTTCAGGATAGAGGCTTCTTTGGTAGCATCCTCCGCGCTAGTGCCTAATAGGGATAACTGCTTAATCCCGTTTCGCGCCTTGTCGCGGAATCTCTGGAACTTACCGTTAGTAGCAACGTCTAACGCCTCGTAATCATTTTTCGCTATCCCATACACCGCATCAGCCGTCTGCTCACCCGCCATCGAAATAGAGGGGTGTTCAGCTACGGGCCGAATACCCGCTTCATACTGCTTCGCTAATTCAGGGCCGTTTGCTTCGCGCCATTTTTGTACGTCCAGCGTCCACTTCCTGTTACCATCGGGGAAGTCTTGTCTCTTTACTGCACCGGGGAAATCCCGCTCCATGCTCTTCCAAACGTTTGCAGCGTCTTCGGTAGTCTTGATGTCACTGCTGACCATCTTTACTTTTGGGTCTTTCGCGGATTCGGATATGAGCGTATTGAGTTGGGCCTTGCCATACCCCTTACCCTTGTTCACGTCATCAGCGAGATTGTTGAACCTTATCGTGACTTCACTCCCGTCCACGCCTGTCGTCTGTGCGTGCAGTTCTCCGACCTTGGTGTCTCCGACCATCGAGGTGACTTTGCGGTCCATGTTACCGAGTTCACCCGTCGGGGATTCTTTGTAAGTAAGACGTGGAACCGCGGTAGTCTTTGCGCCCGAGTCAACAGCCGCTTTTTGTGTACCTTCTCGTACTCCTTGAATAAGAGGCTTTTGAACAACTCCCCTATCAAGGGTGTCTGCGGCGAGGTTTTTCAAAGCGCCCGCACCCTCAATTGCGGCACCCGTACCCGCACCAGTAAGAGCAGCAATTCCCGCCGTCTTTAACGCTTCGGCAGGAGTCGCGCCGTGCAACAGTTCTTGTCCGCCCACAACGGTTCCGCCACGCATGGCGGTAAGACCGTGTGTGAGAATCGCTGAAAGTCTAGGACTGGTTTTCGCGAACTCTACTAACTTCTCCGCCATTCCTAGACGCTTCGCCACACTAAGGGAACTCAGGGCGGCATCACCTGCTAAAAACTCAGCAACACTCTCTACACCTACACCGACTTTCTCTGCCGTATTTTTAGGAGTAGTCTCTTCCTTTAGAGCGGTAACGCCCTGCTTCGGGGCGAGAGTTTCGCCAACCAAAGGAATCTTGTTAATGAGATTAGAGACGGTATGAACCGTCTGCCCCGCGCCCTTCAGTATACCCGTACCAACATCAGAGGATACCTGATTATACGCCTCTGCCGCGCCCTTAGCTCTATCCATCAAAGACGGGGCGGGAGTCGCTGCCGCTGGAGCCGCCTTTGTCTCATCGCCGTAACCTACCGTTGCGCCCTCGGGTATAGGCACAACTCCTGCGCCTGAAGCTGGTTGGCCTGCGGGCGCAGGACTTGCTGATTGCTGGGGCTGGTCATATCCTACAGTAGCGCCTTGTGGAATTGGTACGACTTCGGGCATATTTTCTCCTAGCGATACTTGGGCACTCTAATCATACTCTTGCCATCTGGCGATGACCACCCGACAATCTCGTTATTAAAGATTACGGGTTTGCTGTTTACGTCGGGTTGGCCGGGGACTTTGTATCCCGCCGCGTTATAAATCTTCGCGACGTTTGGGCTGACTCCAAT
>CAIYDQ010000170.1 GCA_903925075.1 uncultured Geobacter sp. | reverse complement strand
CGCCATCGGCCTCATCAACGCCGACAAAAGACCGGGCGACAACCTCCCCGCCTTCCGCCAGGAAGTGAAGATACCGGGCATGCTCTCGCTGCTTGCCAACAGGGATCTGGACAGCTTCGTCCCCGGGATCGACGACCTGGTGTACGGCAATGCGCGGCGCGGAGTAGTCGGCGCCCAGCAGCGCATGATCTCCGGCAGAATCGCGGTGGCCGAACTCGGCAAGTTCAAGGCCGCCAGGGAAAAAGGGGACGCGGCGGGCGCCGCCTCCGCGCTGGCGCTCTTCGACCGGCACAAGGACGATCTCGGTTACGGCTATCTGACCACCGCGGCCCAGGCCGCGCCGCCGGTCGCCACCACCTTCTACGCCTTCCACATCATGATCGCCCTGGGCTCGATCTTCCCGCTGATTTTCCTCTTGGTGCTCTTCTTCGCCTACAGGGGGACCCTGGCTAACCAGGTCTGGCTGAACCGCGCCTGCTTCCTCTCCCTTTTCCTGGGGTTCGTCGCCTCCCAGGCCGGCTGGGTCGTGGCCGAGGTCGGGCGGCAGCCGTGGGCCATCCAAGGGCTGCTCCCGGTGGGAGTCGCCAGCACCGACATCGCCTCGGCCAACGTGCAGACCACGTTCTTCATCTTCCTAACCTTGTTCACCGCGCTGCTGATCGCGGAAATCCGCATCATGGTGAAGCAAATCAAGATCGGACCGGAGGCATAACACATGATAGGAAACCTGGATTACTCGTTACTGCAGCAGCTCTGGTGGCTGATCTGCTCCGTCGTCGGCTCCCTGTTCCTCATGCTCACCTTCGTCCAGGGGGGGCAGACCCTGATCTTCACCACGGCCAGCTCCGAGGAGGAAAAGTCGCTGATAGTCAACGCCATGGGGCGCAAGTGGGAGCTGACCTTCACCACGCTGGTGCTGTTCGGCGGCGCGCTGTTCGCGGCCTTCCCGCTCTTCTACTCCACCAGCTTCGGCGGCGCCTACTGGGTCTGGATGCTGATACTCTTCACCTTCATCATGCAGGCGGTGAGTTACGAGTACCGCAAGAAACCGGGCAACGTGTACGGCGCGAGGACCTACGAGATCTTCATGTTCGTGAACGGCAGCGTAGGGCTGTTGCTGATCGGGGCCGCGGTCGGCACTTTCTTCACCGGCTCCCGCTTCACTCTGAACAGCTACAACCAGGTGGCCTGGGCCACCCCGTTCCACGGCCTGGAGGCGGCGCTGAACGGCTTCAACCTCGCCTTCGGCCTGTTCCTGGTCTTCCTGGCGAGGACCCTTGGCGCCATGTACCTGGTGAGCCATGTGGCGCACGAGAACCTGGTGCGGCGGGCCCGCAAGGCCACCCTGATCAACCTGGCCTGCGCCCTCCCCTTCCTGTTGTTCATCCTTTACGGCCTGCTGACCATGGACGGATTCGCGGTCGATCCCGCCACCGGCAAGGTGTTCATGGAGAAGGGGAAATACCTGCACAACCTTATCGGCATGCCTGCCGTCGCCGTTCTCCTCCTGGGCGGGCTGCTCTCGGTCGTATACGGCGTGGTCTCGACCGCGTTCTTGGCAAAGAACCGCGGCATCTGGTTCGGCGGACTCGGCACCGTGCTTGTCGGGCTCGCCATTTTTTCCCTTGCCGGCTACGGCAACACCGCCTTCTATCCGTCGCTCACCGATCTGCAGTCGAGCCTTACCATTTACAGCGCTTCCAGCAGCAAATACACGCTGTCGATCATGAGCTATGTGGCCATCGGCGTACCCTTCGTGCTGGCTTATGTCGCCTATGTCTGGAAGGTGATGGATTCGAAGCAACTGACACTGGCCGAGCTCAACAGCGAAGACGCTAAAAAAATGTACTAACCCCCAAAAGGAGCCTAGCCATGAATACAATACTGCTGGTGAGCTGGTTGCTGGTGCTGTCCGTTTCCTACCGCGTCGCGGTCGTCGTCCTTCACAAAGTCGATCTGTTGTACCCGGAACGGTGAAACTTTCGACCGAGCGGGGGCAGAAGGCCATCCTTTTGTCCCCGTTCCGTTAAAGCTCCCACCTTCCCCCGGAAACCTTCAAAAATGCGGCCAGCAGAGCGGTGCGGCAGCTTTCCCGCCGCCTCAGAAGGGCAAGCGAACGGCTAAGTTTAAGCGCGCTCTCCACTTCGACAAGCAAGCCATGCTCAAGCTCGCGATGCACGGCGATACGTGAAAGGCAGCTTACCCCAAGCCCGCAGGCCACGCCGTTTTTGATCGCCTCGGTATGGCCAAACTCCAGCGCTATCGCGTACCGGACGCCGGCATTTTCCATGGCATCCTCAAAGACCTCGCGGGTACCGGAGCCTTGCTCCCGCATGATCCAGGGAGCCAAGGCGAGCATCTCAGGCGTGACCTTGCCCCCTCTTGTCCAAGGGTGTTCGGGCCCGGTCACCACCACAAGCTCGTCATCGCGCCAGGGGACGGCAACAAGCCCCCTGCTGTGGCAGGGACCCTCGACAAACGCGATGTCGAGATCGCCCTCTTCGAGCCATTGAGCCACCTGCCTGGTGCTGCCCACGCGCAATTCCACCCTGGTCTTGGGGTACAGCCTGGCAAAGCTGCCCAGCAGTGCCGGCAACAGGTAATTTCCGATGGTGGTACTTCCTCCCACCAGCAATTCGCCCGTCAGCTCGCCGCAATCTCCTTGTAGCCGCTGCTCTACCCGCTTGACGGCCAGCAGGATCTCTCTGGCGTCTTTGATTAAAAATCGGCCCGTATCGTTCAAGAGCAGTCGCCTGCCCGAGCGCTCAAAAAGAGGAGTCGCGCTTAGCTGTTCAAGCTGAGACAGCGCCATGCTGACCGCAGACTGGGTCAGCAGCAGCTCCTCTCCCGCCCTGGTAACGCTCCCGGTGGCGGCGATCCTTTCGAAGATTTCCAGTTGGCGCAAGGTCAAGGGCATGGTTCAATCCGATTGATGAGTGTAATCAATATTATTCGTTTTCACTTATATTCGGTTTTAGCTATAGTGTCAACCGTAAGGCGGGTAACGAATCTGCAAAAGGAGGGCGATGTGTTCAACCTGAATGGGACGAAAGCGGCGTTTTGGTGCCTGCTGCTGGTCTGCTGCTGGCCTGCGGTCGGCGCTCCTGCGGCGCTGGTGGCCGGGATCTCGTTCGGGATGCTGGTCGGCAACCCCTGGACCGAGACCACGTCCGTTTGGAGCAGGCGCTTGCTGCAAGCCTCGGTGGTGGGCCTGGGTTTCGGCATGAATCTGCCCGAGTTGCTTAAAACCGGCAAAGACGCCTTCCTGTATACGGCGGTCAGCATCAGCTTCACCATGGCGGCAGGGTATCTGCTGGGCCGGTTTTTCAAGACGCCGCCGCGTGTCTCGACGCTGATCTCTTTCGGGACCGCCATCTGCGGCGGCAGCGCGATTGCAGCCATGGCGCCGGTTATCACCGCGGAACCGGAGGAAACCGGCATTGCCCTGGCAACCGTTTTCGCGCTCAACTCCATCGCCTTGCTGCTATTCCCACCCATAGGGCGCCTGCTGGGCATGGGACAGAGACAGTTCGGACTCTGGTCCGCTCTGGCGATTCACGACACCAGCAGCGTGGTGGGCGCGGCGGCCGCCTATGGCGGGTTGGCCCTGACTATCGGCACAACGGTTAAACTGACGAGGGCGTTGTGGATCATGCCTTCAGCCCTGATTGCCGCCTGGTTCACCAAGTCGGGGAAAAGGGTGAAATTCCCCTTATTCATCATCGGGTTTATCGCCGCGGCGACGATGAAAACCGCGGTTCCGCAGTTAAACCATCTCTGGCAGCCGCTAAACGGCATTGCGAAACAAAGCCTGGTGGCGACCCTGTTTCTGATCGGCACGGGCATGACCAAAGAGGTGCTGGGACGGACCGGCATCAAACCGCTGGCTCAAGGGGTACTGCTGTGGTTGGTCGTATCGATGGCAAGCAGCGTTGCCGTCCTGCGAAATTGGATTAACTAAGGCGGTGCAACCGGGCGGTCGGGATTCCGGCCCCCGATACCGGGAAATTCCATAGCTTCAAAAACGGCCCGAGGGCGCTGATCGTCTGAGAGCCGTCTCTGCAAACCAGGCAGAGGGCGGCACGGGTAAAGGACGCCATGCCCGGCGCCCTTGGTTTTGCCTGCTCGGGCGCGAGCGGCGCGCCGCGGCTCACCCTTTACCGAGCGCCACCTTGTAGACGTCCTTGTATTCCCTGGCAAAATGCATCTCCAACCCCTCCTTCAGGTATTCCGGCAGTTCGTTGAAGTCCTTGCGGTTGGCTTCGGGAAAAATCAGCACCTGCAGACCTGCGCGCCGCGCCGCGATCGTCTTCTCCTTCAAGCCGCCGATAGGGAGCACTCGCCCGGTCAGCGTCAATTCCCCCGTCATGCCGAGTTTTTTCCGCACCGGTTTTCCTCCGATCATCGAAAGCAGGGCGGTCGCCATGGTGACGCCGGCCGAGGGACCGTCCTTCGGGGTCGCGCCGGCGGGGACATGCAGGTGGACGAAGTGGGTGTCGAAGAAATCCTCTTGAAGGGCGTACTCCTTGAGGTGCGCCATCACGTATGAATAGGCGATCTCCGAGCTCTCTATCATGACGCTCCCCAGTTGGCCGGTCTGCCTGAACCCCTTGCTCCTGCTCGGCATGGCGGCCGCTTCGATGGTGAGGGTTACCCCGCCCATACTGGTCCAGGCAAGGCCGGTCACCACGCCCGGGACGCTTTCGAAAAGCTCGTCCATCGAGAAGACCGGCTGGCCGAGAAGCGCAGGAAGGTCCTTGCGCCCGACGTTCATCGGCTCGGTACGCCCCGAGGCGAATTCCCGCGCCGCCTTGCGCATGAGCTTCTTGATGCGGTTCTCCAAGGTCCTCACCCCCGCTTCGCGGGCCCAACCGTCGATCAGCGCCGCCAGCGCAGTTTTCCGGAGGGTCAACTGCCCCGCCTGCAGCCCGTGGTTCCTGAGAGCCTTGGGGATGAGGTAGCGCCTTGCTATCTCGACCTTTTCCTCAAGGACGTACCCCGGCAGCCGGATCACCTCCATCCGGTCCAAAAGCGGCCCCGGAATCGTGTCGAGTTGGTTCGCCGTCGCAATAAAGAGCACGTTGGAAAGATCGAACGGCACGTCCAGATAATTGTCGCGGAAGGTGGCGTTCTGCTCCGAGTCGAGAACCTCCAATAGCGCCGAGGCGGGGTCTCCCTGAAAGGAAGCGCCCACCTTGTCGATCTCATCCAGCATCAGCACCGGATTTGCCGTCCCGGCGCTTTTCATGGCCTGGATGAACTTCCCCGGCATGGCCCCGATGTAGGTGCGGCGATGTCCCTTGATCTCGGCCTCGTCGCGCATCCCGCCCAGGGTGAAGCGATAGAAGGAGCGTCCCAGCGCGTCGGCGATGCTTTTGCCGATGGAGGTCTTCCCCACCCCCGGAGGGCCGACCAGGCAGATGATGGAGCCGGAGATGTCCCCTTTCATCTTGCCCACCGCAATGAATTCAAGTATCCGGTCCTTCACGTCGTCAAGACCGTAGTGGTCGCGGTCGAGGATGCGCCGGGCCTTGTCGAGGTGGTAGGAATCCTTGCTGAATTTCCCCCAGGGGAGGATGGTCAGCCAGTCGAGGTAGTTGCGGGTGACGTGGTACTCGGGAGAGGACGGCTCCAGGAGACGCAACTTTTCAATCTCTTCGGTGACCGCCCGCCGCGCCTCGTCGTTGTAGCTCAGCCCCTGGATCCGTTCCTCGAACTTTTCGATCTCGGAGGTCTTTCCCTCCTTTTCGAGCCCCAGTTCCTTCTTGATCGCCTTGAGCTGCTCGCGCAGAAAAAACTCGCGCTGGTGGGCGCTGATCTTCTCCTCGATCTGCTTGGTAATCTTGGTCTGCAGGCGCGAGACCTCCAGCTCCTTTTTCAGCAGGGTAAGGACCAGGTCGATTCTCTTGCGCACGTTGAAAAGTTCCAGGACCTGCTGCAGTTCCTGACCGTCCGCCGAGGTCAGATTGGCGGCGAAGTCCGCGAGCTTGCCCGGATCGTCGAGGCTCGAACGGTTGAGGAAGAGCTTAATCTCTTCCGAGTAGAGCGGGTTGATCTGAATGAGTTCCTTGAGCGTGGAGAGCACCGCCATGGAAAAGGCCTTGAGCTCGTCGTTTACCGAATGCTCGGCCGCGTAATGGTACTCCACCTGCGCGAAGTAACCTCCCGGCCCCTCGGAAAGCTCCTGAATCGTGAAACGTTCCAGCGTGTTGACCAGAAATTGGGCGCTGCCGTCGTCGATGTGCAGCATCTTGACGATCGTCCCCGCCACCCCGATGCGGTGGAGGTTCTCCACGGCGTCCGGCTTGTCGGGTTCCCGCGCCAGCAGGAACCCCAAGGCGTGCGAGGGGCTTTCCATGGCGCGCTTCACCGCCTGAATCTGGCGAGCGTCGTTGACAACCATAGGCACAAGCATATTGGGGAAGACCGGCCGCGGCCGCAGCGGGATGATGGAGAGCATGCTCGGGAGGACCTTGGTGGCAAGGACGATGCTCCCCTGCTCCCCGGCAACGGCAGGTCCGTTTGGTTCGGCGTCTACTATGTTGGTATCCTGTTCGCTCATTTGGGGCTCCTGTTCTCTGTTCCGTGTTCGCTGAATCTAAGCATCCATTCTCCAAAGGTCAACCATGATCGCCGGTTAGGAGAGGTTCCCGAGTTGGAGAGGGCCGCCGACCGAATCCGCCATGCTTGACGTAACTGCACTATATGACGGGTCTGCTTTGCGGCTTCTCCTCCGCCTCTTCCACCCGGCAACGATTTTTCCTTTGAGATCGGCAACTTGCCCCCACGGCAACCTTGTATCCGGTCTGGCATGTTAATCGCAATTTTGTCTTTACCTTTAAGCCATTAGGAGTACATCCATGAACAACGTTACTGCGCCAAATAATCTGACCTGTCCCCTGAGCAACCAGCGTGGTGGTGTAATCGGCATCATCATACTTTTATTGGCTCTTATCGGGGCGTGGTACATGTACCAGTCCTATACCCGAGGCCAAGTAAAGAGCAACCTAAGGTCAATAACCAGTGATTATAAGCATGGCATCAAGAAAATGATTCCGTCCGACAGATAGTAGCGACGGCATTTTCCATCTGCCGCCTCAAGTCCATTTTCCACGGGCACTCGAAGCACAGGCAATAGCGGGTAATTCCCGTTACAAGGAGAAGCGCGATGTTAGGAACTATTTTATTAATCGTCTTGGTCATGATGTTGCTCGGGGCACTCCCCACCTGGCCTCACAGCCGGCAGTGGGGTTACTACCCGAGTGGCGGGTTGGGTCTGGTACTGGTGATACTCGTCATCCTGTTATTGATGGGTCGAATTTAGGCGGCGGCGCGCACGGTTGGCAACCACAAGACCGCCGACGGCAACGCTCAAGGGAACATACAAGGAGAAGACCATGAAAAGCCAGCTGAAAGAGTTGCAGGAACTAAAAGGTATCGGCAAGGTACTGTCGCATCGCCTGGTTGAATCAAGCTACGACACGATCGCCAAGGTTGCAGCAGCAAGCGAAAATGGTTTGGGGAGGATAGAGGGCATGAACGCGCACAAGGTGCAGTCCATCTCGGCCCAGGCGAGGAAGATGACGGGGGAAGCGGAGAAAGGCCACCACACCTGGTGCCGGGAGAATGAAGCCGTCCAGCAGCAAGCGCAGGACGCCGCGCTTAAAAACCGCGACCGACTCAAAGGGTAGCAGTGTAGAATGTCATTGACGACGGTGTCTTTTTACGGTAAAAGATTACCTCTACAACGGACCCACGCGGGCTCACACCCCTTGGCCCTAGAGCGAAACGGCTAAAGTTCTTTGCAATAACAACCACATAGACAATAAATGATTGGCCATCTTAGCTCAGTTGGTAGAGCAATTGATTCGTAATCAATAGGTCGTCGGTTCGACTCCGATAGATGGCTCCATAAAATCAAGGACTTAGGCGCAGCAGCCTGAGTCCTTTTTTGTTTTTCTGCTCCATAGGGTCCACATAGGGTCAGTCGTCAGTAGAACTTCATAGAAGTCAAACCTCTTCACCCAGCTCTTGCATGGCCAATGAACCACCCATTCCATCTTGTTTTGCTCCTTCCATTCAGATATCATCTGGCGG
>CAIYDQ010000169.1 GCA_903925075.1 uncultured Geobacter sp. | reverse complement strand
GGCGAATATATCAGGACCAACCCGAAGGACGAGTTTTCGGACGGCATCTCATACACCGAGGGCGGCAATGGCTACCGCTATGAGTGGATCCCCAAGAATGAAATCTGGCTCGACCTGTGCGAAGCCACAATGGAGTTACCTTTCACGCTGATACACGAGCTGCACGAAAGAAAACTCATGTCCGGCGGCATGGCCTACGACGAGGCGCACGAAGCTACTAATTTAGTGGAGTCAGAGGCCCGGCGCAACCCCGACAAGATAGAACAGATGTTAAACGATGAACTGGAGGCCAACATGCTCACCGAGAAAAGAAAACGCAAATCGGATAAGCCGACCCTATATAAAACTTTCCGGCCCATCGTCAGAAGTTATGACGACTCGACGGGTATAGTCGATATGTTAATCCCCATGACTACGCCGGACGAGGACAGGTCCGAGGAATCCATCGCCGCTACCGCCTGGAAGAAAACCTTCCCCGCTTTCAAGAAACGGCCCATCCTGGTCACTTCTCACGACTACTCAAAACTTCAGAATCAGATCGGCGAGTTTGTAGAACTGAAGCTGACGGAGAACGGCATCGAGGCCAAGCCGCAGTACTACATCGGCCAGAACAATGAGGAGGCCGATTGGGGCTACAACCTAGCCAAGAGGGGCATGGCCGCCTACTCGGTGGGCTTCCGAGAACTCGATTCAGAGTATCAGGAATCGGACGGGAAAAGAATCAAGGTCTACACCGAATGCGAACTGATGGAGATATCGCATGTCGTCGTCCCCTGCAACCCCGAGGCCGCCCAGAACATGCGGGGCAAGGCAGACACCACTACCAAGAAAGTCATAGACGACGTGCTGACTTTGATTCAAAAGCCGGAGGAAACGGACAAGCCGGAGGAAAAGAAGCCCATCTCACAGGACGAGCTGGCGGACGACATGGACTATGTGCTCTGCCAGATACGCAAGGTGGGGCTGAATGACAAAAACAAGCAGATAGCCATAAACCTGGCCGACGAAATCACGCGCTTAACAGGCTGCGACAAGCCTGTAACTATACCTTCAGAGAGCGAAGGCGTTAAAGCTCTCAAGTCGATAATCGACGCAATAGATAAAAAATTAGGAGTAAATTAAATGCCTGAAGCAACCGAACTCGAAAAGTTAACCAAAACCTTCACCGACAAGCTAGACCAGCTTTCCCAGGACGTGGAAGCGAAGGTCATAACCAAGGCGAAGGAATCAGTCAAAGAATGGGCCAACGAAGCCCTGAAGACCCGCAAGATGGAGTTCTCACAGGACGAGGACAGCCCCTATCACGTCAAGGGCTACGACAACACCAAACCCCTGGCACAGCAGGCCATGCCTATCCGCGAAGAGTTTTATAAAGTGGCTGGCAATTTTATCAAAGAGATTTATTGCCGCCAGCACAACATCCCGACCACGACCAAGACGATGGGCGAGACGACCGGCTCGGCCGGCGGCTTCCTGATCCCCGTAGAATTCCGCCCCGAACTCCTGAAGCTCATCATCGAAGACCAACTGGTTCGGCCTAACGCCCGTGTCGTGCCGATGGCGACCGATACGTTATGGTGGCCGAAGATCGTTGACACCACCCATGCTTCCACGATTCACGGCGGCATGAAGGCCACCGCCACCGCCGAAGCTGGCTCACTGGGTACCGGCGACCCGGCACTCGGCCAGATGAGGCTGGTAGCCAAAAAGTATACCTCTTCCTGGCGCGTCTCCAACGAACTCATCCTGGATTCCCCCATCTCTGTCATGCCCCTCTTGTCCGAACTGGGTCGCGAGGCTGTCGGATTCGACGAGGACTACGACGCTATCCAGGGGAACGGCTCTGAGAGACTGTTCGGCTTCCTGAACTCCGGCGCCTTACTCTCCACCACCCGCAACGTCACCGGCGACTTGGTATGGAAAGACATTACCAACATGTACGGCAAGATGTTCCCTTCCAGCCTCAAGCGGGCCGTATGGGCTTGCTCTCCGGGCGTCCTGACCTCGCTCTTTAACATGGCCGTCCCTGTGGGAGTGGGCGGGTCCGCCGTCTTTATCTCCAACGTAGCCGGTCAAACCGCCGCCGATGCTCCGCCCATGCGGATACTCGGACGCCCATTGATCGTCTCGGAAAAACTGCCCGCGCTGGGCACTGTTGGCGATATCGTCTTCTGCGACTTCGGCTACTACATCATTGGCGACAGGATGGACTTGAGAATCGACGCCAGCGAGCATGTGTACTTCGCCACCGACCAGACCGCCCTTCGCATGATTGAACGTCTGGACGGGCAGCCGTGGATCGACTCGACACTCACCGCACGAAACGGCACCGATACTATGAGTGCTTTCATTGCGGTAGGAACCTAAATGTCGCAGGGCCGCCCGAGCTGGATGAGCCAGACGGCAACGGCCCGCGATTTAACGGAGTAATCAAATGGCTTCTTATTTAACTGAAACCTGTAAAGTAATAGGAGCTTTAGCCCCCATATCGACCGCCGGGGCTATCGCCTCCAAACCTATCGACCTCGCTAAGTATAACCGTGTGTGCTTCCTGCTCTACTGGGGCTCGATGAACGGCACCGGCACGCTGACGGTCGAAAAAGGCACCGCTTCGACGCTGGGCACCGCCATAGCTTTCAACTATCGTTTGGCGACCACGGGCGCGGCTGCCTTTTCGGTACTTGATGGTGCTTTGACCACTACCTCCGACACTACGGGCATCATCATGGGCACCACCCCGGCCTCCCCATCGAACAAGATAATCGCTATCGAAGTGACGGCTCAAGAACTCGGGACTTCCAACTGGGTAGGTATCAAAGTCGGGGCAAGCGGCACCGACCTGGTAGCGATCGTGGCTCTCTGCTACGAGCCCCGCTACCCGCAGGATATCCCCGCCAG
>CAIYDQ010000168.1 GCA_903925075.1 uncultured Geobacter sp. | reverse complement strand
TGGTGCCCAGAGACGGAATCGAACCGCCGACACGAGGATTTTCAATCCTCTGCTCTACCGACTGAGCTATCTGGGCAAGAGACCAACTTTATACTTCGATTCGCGTTCGGTGTCAACCTTTTTTTGATCCCGACCGCGTCGCCTTTCTACAAAACTATGCCCGGGAAATGAAGCGGCCATCCCTGGTGTCGACTTTGATCTTTTCGCCGGACTCAAGATAGGGCGGCACTTGCAGACGCAACCCGGTCTCCAGCACGGCCTCTTTGGTCTGGGCGGTTGCCGTGGCGTTCTTCATGGCGGGCGCGGTCTCGATGACGGTGAGCTCGACGGTCATCGGCAAATCCACGTTCACCATGCGCTCCTGAAAGATGCCGAGCTGCACTTCGGTGCCGTCCAAAAGGAACGGCGCCAGCGAGGAGAAGTTATCTTCCTCCATTTCGAACTGCTCGTAGGTCTCCAGGTCCATGAAGATGCCGCGGCCACCGTCGGCATAGAGGAATTGCCCTTTGTGCCGCTCGAAATCGGCCTCGTCCACCTTGTCTCCGGAACGAAAGGTCTTCTCCAGAACCTGCGCGGTGATCAGGTTGCGATACTTGGTCTTGACCATGGTGTTGGAACCGCGGGCGGTCGGCGACTGGAAGGTGACGTCTACTAACAGGCAGGGGGCGCCGTCGATCTGGATGACAAGCCCCTTTTTGAAATCGGCAGTGGTGTACATGAATGGGTCTCCTTTACGAAATTCCTCTTTTTAGCAGAAAAACGTGATAAATTCAACTTCCCTATTGAAGGAACGATTTTTACGGATACGGAGGAAGCATGAAGATTAGTACGGAATTCATCAAGCTGGACAGTTTTTTGAAAGCGGTGGACGCGGTCTGCTCGGGCGGGGAGGCGAAGATCATCATTTCCGAAGGGATGGTGTCCGTCAACGGCGAGGTGGAACTGCGCCGCGGCAGAAAACTGCGGCCGGGCGACAAGGTGGCGCTGGGCGACCATGAATTCCCGGTGGAATAGCGGGGGGTCAGCCCCCTGCGCGCTTGGCCTTGTAGCCCCGCTTGCCCAGTTCCTCCAGCAGCAGTTCGCCGTGGTCCCCCTGTATCTCAATGACGCCGTCCTTGGCCGTGCCGCCGCAGCCGCAGCGGCGCTTCAATTCGCCGGCCAGCGCGGTGAGCGCGGCTGCGTCCAGCGGTAGTCCGGTGATCACCAGCACCGTCTTGCCGCCGCGCCCCTTGCTCTCGCGCCTGAGGCGCACCGTGCCGTCGCCGGCGGGCGCCGCCGAGTTCTTGCGGCAGACGCACCCCTTCACGGGCTTACCGCAACCCGGACAGATTCTGCCTAATTCTGAGGAATAGACTACGGGGGCATCGTTGGAGGAGGGTTTTTTCATAGCATCTTTTTAGCAGAAAAGACGCCGGTTTATCAAGTCAGGAAACGCCAGGACAAACAAAACCTTTTGCCCCGGAGGCAATCTGAGGGAATCTGAGAAAAGACTTCAAACTGGTAACAACGAATCCTGAGAACAAATCCTTTTGATTTTGATTTAAGCCCTGTTTACTGCCTGACTCGCAGTTCTCCGATCTCCTCAGATGTTCTCCGTGGCAAAAGGTTTGCCTTTATCCTAAAACTGCAGCTCGACCGGCTTTGGCACCTCGCTCGCCATGATCGGGCGCGGGGTGAGCCGGTCCGGGATCTTCAGTACGGTGACTCCTGGCGGCGGTTCGATCTCGTCGTACAGCGGGTTGCTTTTCCCCCGGTAGTTCTGGTAGGTCTTGGAAAGGTGCATCGGCAGCACGTAGCGCGGACGCAGGCGCTCCAAGATAATGTTGAGGTCGCTCGTGCACAGATGACGCGACAGCTCTGCCTTCTTGCAGTCGGCCGCCAGAAATGCGCATTCGCAGACCAAAAGCGTCACTCCCTGCAGCAGACCCGCCAGCTTTTCCATGTTTTCCGGAGAGTAGCCGATGTCGGTCAGATAGCCGATGCTCGCCGGCTGCTCGATTTTCAAGATATTCCGGTACAGCGCTCCCGTATCCGGCTCATGGCGCTCCTCGACAATATCGCCGCGGCGCACGGGGACCTGCAGCGGGCTTCCTTCCATGGCGCCGTCGTGGAACAATTTTTCCAGGCCCTTCAGCCACTCCCCCTTGATCACCCCCGCTTGGGCCATGCGCGCCTCGTCCAGCACGAAGGCGGCTCCTTCGTCGACCCTGAAGGCGAGCACCGCTATCCGATGCTCGCAGAGGGCGGCTTTTACCGTCAGGTAGTTGTTGGCGTAGACCTCGCCGCTGCGCTCTCCCTCCGCCTGCGCGGCGAAAGCTTGCGGCCCGCGGTAAAGCGTGGAGGCGATCCGCCCTTCGCTCACCTCGCCTACCCTGAAGTCTCCCCAGAAGGAGTCGGCCAGGTTCCAGTCGTAGCAGGCGAACTTGTGGGCCATGCGGGCGGCCAAGCCCGGTGGACCGAAGATGTCGATGGTGCGGGGCGAGGCGTGGCTGTGGCGGATGACGCTGTCCATCCCCATGAAGTGATCCATATGGGTGTGGCTGATGAAGATGGCGTCGATGGATGTGTACACCCTTTTGGCGAGATGGTGCATCTTGCCGCAATCGAAGAGAAGGGCGCGTCCCGAAGGGCGGACGCGGACCAGCAGCAGAGGATCGTCGAACAATCCTGCGAAGAAAGTCGGCTCGAGGTAGCGAAAAGGTTTTGGCATGCGCTACATATTACCAGTAGATTGACCTGCATCAATTGCATTTACTGACTGAAGGCGCTAAGGTTGCTGTCATAGGGAAAGCGATATCAGACAAGGAGAACGTTATGGCAGAGAAAAAAGGTGTGGCGACGGGCGAGAAACTGAACTTGGAAAATCTGGCCGGCTATCAGGATGGCGCCGTAGTGAGCAGGACTGTAGTGGACAAGCCGGTCGGTACTATCACAGCCTTCGCTTTTGACGCAGGAGAAGGGCTCAGCGAGCACACTGTGCCATACGACGCCTTCGTCCAGGTATTGGACGGCGAGGCGCAGATCACTATCGACGGGAAGGTGCAGTCGGTGAGCGCCGGGGAGATCGTGATCATGCCGGCCAACAAGCCGCACTCGCTTCGCGCCGTGCAACGCTTTAAGATGCTGCTGGTGATGATCAGGGCTTAAATCCTGAAAACCATTGAACCGCAAAGACGCGAAGTACGCGAAGAAAACCAAGCGTTACAAAGAGACCTTTTCACCGTGTCGGCTTGAAGTTTCACCTTTGTAGCATTTAATTTCTTCGTATTCTTCGCGTCTTCGCAGTAAGTACTCGATTATCGGCAACCGCAGCCGCAACGCTCCATGGCCGCGGCTTCATATCCCTTCTTCAGCAGCTTCGCCACTTCTTTCGCGTGATAGGTCAGGATCAGGTCGGCTCCGGCCCTCTTGAAGGAGAGCATGGTCTCCATCACCACGCGATCCTCGTCGATCCACCCCTTGCTGGCCGCAGCCTTCACCATGGCATACTCGCCTGAGACGTTGTACACCGCAACCGGCAGGTTGAACTCGTTCCTCACGTCGCGCACGATGTCGAGATAGGGAAGCCCCGGTTTCACCATCAGGATGTCGGCGCCCTCTTCCACGTCCATGCGCGCCTCGCGAATGGCCTCCAGCCTGTTGGCCGGATCCATCTGGTAGGAGCGCCGGTCGCCGAACTGCGGCGTGGACTCGGCGGCCTCCCGAAACGGTCCGTAATAGCCGGAGGCGTATTTGACCGCGTAGCTCATCAACGGGATGTCCTTGTATCCGTTGTTGTCCAGCGACTCGCGGATGGCCGCCACCCGGCCATCCATCATGTCGGAGGGCGCGACCATGTCGGCGCCGGCCCGGGCATGGGAGAGCGCCTCTTTGGCCAGAAGTTCAAGGGTCTCGTCGTTATCGACGTCGCCGTTCTTGATCACGCCGCAGTGGCCGTGGTCCGTGTACTCGCACATGCAGACGTCGGTGATCACCGCCAGTTTGGGCACGCTCTTCTTGATGGCCCGGATGGTCTCCTGGATGATGCCGGTGTCGGAATAGGCATCGCTCCCCATGGCGTCTTTTCGCTCGGGGATGCCGAACAGGATCACGGCGGGCACGCCCAGTTCGTAGGCCTCCTGCGCCTCCTCGACGATGTGTTCGATGGACTGCTGATAGATCCCCGGCATGGAGGAGATTTCCTTCTTGATGCCGGAGCCGAAGGCGGTGAACATCGGATATATCAAGTCGTGGGTGGAAAGGGAGGTCTCTCTGACCATGTTTCTGAAGACTTCTTTGCCACGGATCCGTCTCGCTCTGTACAGTGGGTAGAACATTGCTGTCTCCTTTTGATTATCCGGTTTTATCAGCCCCTTAGGATGCTCTCTTTGCGGCAAAATGCCCGATCAACTCCGCAGCCAGGGCATCGAGCGTGTACTGCGCGGGTTCGATGTGCACCTCAAGTCCCAGCTCCCGACAGCTTTTGGAGGTCACCGGACCGATGCAGGCGACCTGCACGCCTTCCATCAGGTGCAGAAAACGGTTCTCCCCAAGGATGCTGGCCAGGTTGTTGACGGTGGAGGACGAGGTGAAGGTGACGCAATCCACGCGCCGCTCTTCCAGCGCCCGCAGCGACTCGGCGGGAATTTCCTCCGGCGTCTCGTTGGCGTAGGCTATGGGCGCCGCGACCTGCGCCCCCATGCCGGCGAGCTCGCCCGGTATGGTCTCGGCTGCCCGGTCGCCGCGAGGGAAAAGCACCCTCTGCCCCGTGATGTCCATCTCGGCGAAGGCCGCCACCACCCCTTGCGCCTTGTAATCGGCCGGCACCAGATCGGCCCGCACGCCGAAGGTTGCCAGCGCCGCCGCCGTCTTGGGGCCGACGGCGCAGACGCGGCAGTTTCGAAGCGCTCTGGTGTCCAGGCCGTGATGGCTGAGCCGCGCGAAGAAATATTGGACGGCGTTGTAGGAGGTGAAGACGATCCAGTGGAAACCGCCCAGCTCCATAATGGCGCGATCGAGGTCGTCATGGCAATCAGGCGGCGTGATGCGGATGGTCGGACAGCCGTAAACCCGCGCTCCCAGCCGCTCCAACTGACCGGTGAACTCGCCCGCCTGATCCGCGCCGCGGGTAACCATCACCGAGCGGCCAAAGAGCGGGCGGTTGTCGAACCAGCGCAGCGTCTCCCGCAGGTTCACCACCTCTCCGACCACGGTGATGGCCGGGGCGCGGAAGGAGGCCTGCCGAGCCTTCTCCGCGATGTCCGCCAGCGTTCCTATCAGCACCTCCTGCTCGGGCCTGGTGCCCCAGCGGATCAAGGCCACCGGCGTCTGCGGCGGCCGGCCGTGCAGCAGCAGGTTTTGGGTAATTTGCGGCAGGTTCCTGATCCCCATGTAGAAGACCACGGTGCCGCTGCCCAGGGAAAGCCCTTCCCAGTCGATCTCGGAGCTGGCCTTGCCGGGGCTTTCGTGGCCGGTGACGAAGGCGACCGAAGTGGTTATGCCGCGATGGGTGAGCGGGATGCCCGCATAGCAGGTGGCGCCGACGCCGGCGGTGATGCCGGGGACCACCTCGAAGGGGATGCCGGCGGCCACCAGAGCTTCGCACTCCTCCCCTCCCCGTCCAAAGACGAAGGAGTCGCCCCCCTTGAGCCTCGCCACCACGTTGCCGGCCAGCGCTTTTTCCACCAGCAGCTCGTTGATCTGATGCTGTTCGCGGTTGTGTTCGCCTCCCACCTTTCCCGCATAGATCAGCTCCGCCCCTTTGGGCGCCAAGCGCAGCAGTTCGTCGTTGGCGAGATAGTCGTAAAGGACGACCTGCGCCCGCGCCAGGCAGTCACGGCCCTTCACCGTCATCAGACCCGGATCGCCCGGCCCCGCGCCGATCAGGTAGACAAAGCCTCGGGTGGTGGCGTGAGTTTGAGTGCGGGTGTGAGTAGTCATAAGGTGCACCGATTCCGCTTAAAGGGCTAAGGGCAAAAGGCAAAAGGCTAAGGGAGAACCGTTAGCCTTTAAACGCCGTTAAAAAACAAGGCAAACCGTTTGCCACGGAGAACGTCCGAGCACTTCAGAGAAAGGCTGCTAAACGGGTTAACCCTGGACCCTGCAGTTCTCGGATTCGCTCGGATTTTCTCCGTGGCGAACGGTTCTTATACCGGTATTTCCTTCTCCCTGGAAACTTCGCGCTGGTAGACTTCGGCCAGGATGGCGTGCCCCCCATCGGCCAAAAGCTGCTCGGCCAGCGTCACGCCCAGTTTCTCGTAGCTCTCCGCCGGGCCGGTGATGCTCCCTTTTACCGAGACCTTGCCGTCAACCGAGGCGATGAACCCGGTCAGCTTCATCTGGTCGCCGCTTACCTCGCCAAAGGCCGCGATCGGCACCTGGCAGCCCCCCTCGCAGCGCCACAAGAGCGCGCGCTCGGCCCGCACCGCGTTGCTGGTGTCGGCGTGGTTGAAGAAGGCGATGGTTTGCTTCACCTCTTCGTCGGCGAGGTTGCACTCGATGCCGAGCGCGCCCTGGCCGATGGCCGGCAGCGAAAACTCCGTGTCCAGATACTCGGTCACCTGGTCGGCGAAGCCCAGCCGGTTGAGGCCTGCGGCGGCGAGGATCACGCCGTCGAGCCCTTCGGTTTCCAGCTTGTTCATGCGGGTTTCCACGTTGCCGCGAATGATCACCATCTCCAGGTCGGGGCGCACCTTCAAGAGCTGCGCCTGCCGTCTGAGAGCGGAGGTGCCGATGCGGGCGCCCTGCGGCAGATCGGCGAATTTGACGCCGCGGGAGATCAAGGCGTCGCGCGGGTCTTCGCGCTCGGTGATGCAGTAGAGCCCGAGCCCCTCGGGGAACTCGGTCGGCACGTCCTTCATGCTGTGCACCGCGATATCGATCTCGCCGCGCAGCATCGCCTCCTCGATCTCCTTCACGAACAGCCCCTTGCCACCCACCTGGGCGAGCGGCACGTCGAGGATCTTATCGCCGATGGTCTTGATCTTGGTGAGAGTGACCGTCATCTCCGGGTAGCGCTTCTCAAGTTCGGATTTCACCCAGTTTGCCTGCCAGAGCGCAAGCTGGCTCGCGCGGGTCCCTATTCTCAACTCTTTCAGCGACATATATTTCGGCTCCTTTGGTGTTATGGCGTCGGGGACTAATACTAAAAAAGATTACTCTTCCAGCTCGACCATGCTTTCCTGCTGGTCGCCCGTCTCCAGGTCGAACAGGTGCCTCAAGGCGTCCACGTACAGATCGTTGCGGTTTCCCTGCTCGGTCCGTTTCAGCACGCTGGTCGGCTGGTGCAAAAGCTTGTTCATATAGGCGTTGGTCAGCGCCTCCAGCTTCTTTTCCGCATCGGGCGGCAGGTTCTTCCAGCCGGACAGGGTCTTGGCTAGCTCGGCCTTGCGGATCTCGTCGAAGCGGGTCCTCAAGGCGACGATGGTTGGGGTGACCTCCAGCGAGGAGAGCCACTTGAAGAACTGGCCGATCTCCTGCTCCACGATCGCCTCGGCCTTGGCCGCCTCGATCTTGCGCTGCTCCATGTTGGTCGCCACCACCCCGTTCAGGTCGTCCACCGTGTAGAGATAGACGTTCTCGACGTTGTTCACCTTGGGGTCGATGTCCCTGGGCACGGCGATGTCGATGAAGAACATGGCCTTCATCTTGCGGCGGCGGATCACCTCCGACACCTCGTGCTCCCTGATGATGAAGTGCGGGGCGCCGGTGGAGGAGAGGACGATGTCGGCCTTGTGCAGATAATCGAAGAGATCCTCGAACTTGATCGGCTTGGCGTCGAACTCCTGGGCGAGCTTCTCGGCCCGCTCGTAGGTCCGGTTGGTGACCATGACGCCGCGCACGCCGGTGTTGATGAAATGCTTGGCGGCCAGCTCGCACATCTCGCCCGCCCCGATCAGGAGCACGGTCTTGTCGGAGAGATCGCCGAAGATCTTTTTGGCCAGTTCCACCGCGGCGAAGGCGACCGAGACGGCGGAGGAGGCGATCTTGGTCTCGGTCCTGACCCTTTTCGCCACCGAAAAGGCCTTGTGCAGGAAACGATTGAGTATGATGCCGGAGCTCTTGTATTCGGCGGCGTAGCCGTAGGAGGTCTTGATCTGCCCCAGGATCTGGGGTTCGCCGACCACCATGGAGTCGAGGCTGGAAGCAACCCGGAAGACGTGGCGGGTCGCGTCTTCGCCGTGGTAGCTGTAAAGATGGCCCTCCAGCGTCTCCAGCGCCAGGCCGTGGTAATCGGCGAGGAAGCGCTTGAGCCTGGCCATGCCGCCGGCGACGTCGCGGGTGGTGGCGTAGATCTCGACCCGGTTGCAGGTGGAGACGATTACCGCCTCGGTGATGTCGGGAAGCGCCACCACGGCGTGAAGCGGCTTCTCCATCTGGGTGGGGGCGAAAGCCACCTTTTCCCGTATTTCCACTGCGGCAGTCTTATGCGACAGCCCGACCACAATAATATTCATAAAGGTACTGCCCCTTCTTGAGTAGCTAAGCCAAGCGCCGTCGCCGCCGTCTCGAAGCCGCTCATTTGTAGCTGTGCAGACCCGGCAGCAGCAGATTTACGCCGAGGAAGGTGAAGAGCATGATCAAAAAACCGAAGATGGAGAGCATGGCGGCCTTCCTGCCGCGCCAGCCGGTGGTGAGCCTGCCGTGCAGGAGCGCGGCGTAGATGAACCAGGTGATGAGCGACCAGGTCTCCTTGGGATCCCAGCTCCAGTAGGTTCCCCAGGCGGTCTCGGCCCAGATGGCGCCGGAGATGATGGCAAAGGTCAGAAGCGGGAAGCCGAAGGTCAGGCAGCGGTAGCTGATCTCGTCCAAGAGGTCGAGCGGCGGAAGCTTCTGGAACATGGGGCCCAGCCGGCGCTTTTTCAGGAAGTGGGACTGAATCAGGTACATGATGCTGACACCGAAGGAGATGGCGAAGGCGGCGTATCCCAGGAAGGCCATGCTGGTGTGGACCAGCAGCCACTTGCTCTTCAGAGCCGGGTTCAAGGGCGGTATGGTCGAGGAGAAGGCGGCGGAGGTGGCCAGGATCAAGAGGGCCAGCGGCGTCACGAAGGAGCCGAGGATGAAGACCCGGTAGCGCCTCTCGCACAGGATGAAGATGCCGACCACCGAAAGGCTGAAGAAGGAGAGCGATTCGTGCAGATTGGTGATCGGAGTGTGTCCCGCCTCCAGATAGCGGTTGATGGTGAAGCCGCAGTGGATCAGGAAACCGGCGGAGATGGTCCAGTGGCAGATCCGTCCGAGCATCGGCCGGGGCTTGATCAGATAGCTCAGATACAAGACGGTGGCGGCCGCGTAGATGACCAAGGTGCTGTTAAAAAGCAAGGCGTTCATGACGGGTCCTTTTTTCCAGCTCCATCCGGGCCCGGTCGGGACTCGGAAGCAGAGAGCTTCAGGAGTATCTGGTCGATTGCATCCCTGTGTCCGTTTTCGAGCAGCGCGGGGAGGTCAAGTGCCGCAAGCTCGGCAAAAACCTGCCTAGTGTATGCGCTCCCCCCCTTTGCAGTCAATATCTTTTCACGAATCTCCCCCAAAAGCGCGATCGCTTCGGCGTATTCGGGGCCGAAGAGCGGCTGCAAGCGGTCCACGATGCGCCGGGACAAGGCCGGGCTCGCGCCGCCGGTGGAGACGGTTATCAGCAAATCGCCCCTTTCCAGGACGGCCGGGGTGGTGAAGCCGCTTTCCCGGGGCGCGTCGATCACGTCCACCAGGATGCCGCGCGCCTTGGCCTCGGCGGCGACCGCCAGGTTCACCGCTGCGTCGTCGGTGGCGGCAAAAACCAGCGTCGCCCCCTCCATGTCGCCGGGAAGATAAGTCCTGGCCAGATGGGTGAGGCTGGAGGAGGCCGCCAGCGCCGCCAGTCCCGTTTCCAGGCGCGGCGAGACCACGCACAGCCTGGCGCCGGCGGCGATCAGCCGCCTGGCCTTTCTGGCCGCGACCGCGCCGCCTCCGACCAGCACCACGCGCCGATCGCGCAGATCCAGATTTACCGGGTAATAACGCACGCTTTTTCTCCGTTGAGAGGCGTTCCACTATCGCCTAGAGGCGGGCGGGCTGTCAACCGGCAATCGACAACCCGGCGGAGATGCGGAGACGCGGAGCCAAAAGCCCCCTTTCCCCGCCCTCAATTACCCCTTGCTTTTTTCAACCGCTCATTTATAGTGATAGTCACTTTTTTTAATAAAGGAGAGGGTTACATGGCCAGCGAAAACGTATGCACATTCACCGATGACAACTTTGAGAAAGAAGTCCTCCAGTCCGACATCCCGGTGCTGGTGGATTTTTGGGCCACCTGGTGCGCCCCCTGCAAAGCAATCGCCCCGCTCATCGACACGGTTGCCTCCGAGTACGAGGGCCGGATAAAAGTAGGTAAAGTCAACGTTGACGACAATCCCGCTACCCCCGGAAAATACGGCGTGCGCGGCATTCCCACGGTAATCCTGCTGAAAGACGGGAAAGTGCTCGATCAGGTGGTCGGCGCCATTCCCAAATCACAGCTGGAGGCCTTGATCCAGAAGGCGCTCTAAAATGAAGATCCGGATTGGCTTCAAGAAGTTGCTGTTTAGGATCATCCCCTGCGCGGTTGTCGGCATGCTGTTGTACTCGCAGCCGGCAGCCGCCATTTTGCAGAAAGGGGACAAAGCTCCCGCCATCAAGCTGATTACCACCACCGGCCAGCCCGTGACACTCGCCAACTACCGCGGCTACGTGCTGGTCATGGATTTCTTCGCAACCTGGTGCATCCCCTGTCGGCAATCGATCCCGCACATGGTCGCCCTTAACCAGAAGTACGGCAAGCAGGGGTTGCAGGTGCTGGGCGTCAGCGTAGACGAAGGCAACGACCGCGAAGTGAAGAACTTCATCGTCGACAAAAAGATCACCTATCCGGTCGCGGTATCGGGGGAGGAGATGCAGGCCGATTACGGGCTGCGTTCCATCCCGACCATTTATTTGATCAACAAGAAGGGGATGGTGGCGGAGAAGTTCCAGGGTTATTCCGACCAGACCGCCAAGGCGATGGAGGATTCCATCAAGAGGCTGCTCGCGGAGTAGCTTTTCTTTCGGGTTCAAACTGCGCGGCTCCCCCTTCGGGGGGAACCCACCCTTCCAGTTTCTGCATCACAGCATCAACACTCACCTCGGCTTTCTCGTCTCCTCCACTCCCAGCCGCTGGCGCTTTTCGCGGGTCAGCCTTTCAGGCCTGGGCACCGAAGTCTCCTCAGGTTAGGATGAGCGGCTCCATCGTCAACCCCCATCTATAGTTCATGCATAAACACCTCGGCTTTTTTCATCTCCTAACTTGCGCAGGTGCGAATCTCAACCTTTTGGGAAAAAGTTTAGATTCAGTTTGTTAGGCGTTGTACCTCGGCCTGACAGCACTTCCATCTGGTAGATACCGGACGACCCGAGACCGACAAAGCCGTGCCGGCAAGAACGTGAAACACAATTATTGAACAGGCGTAAATGTGCAAAAAATGTGCAAATAACTGTTGCTGTGAGTCTTCAGACATGCTCTACTCTTGACACTTTATGAGATCTTGTCCCCGGCCCTCCGACCACCTTCGGCCGTATTTTCCGCCGAACAATTCGAGGGTTCCCTATGTTTACAGGATCGGTAAAAACGCTGAAAGAATGCTGGAGCCAGCCAAGTTCCTCAATGCACAGTTTGGCGCAAGCGGCACACCCCGGCACCGACTTTTCCTCCTGGATTAACCGCGGCAAGATGATGCTACGTCTTTGTCTGTTTCTTCGCCAGCACCGACAGGTAAAAGCAATCTTTCACGATCCGTTTTTCCGGCAGATCGTATCTGCCAACCCGGGAATCTATGAAAAGATCTATCGGGAATACATCTTCTGCGGCGCCACAATAGACGAACGTTTACGGCTTCTCACCTCGCATTATCAATTCGTACGGGAGGTCTTCGACCATTCCCTGATAAAATCGATTTATCTGCTGCGCAATCATCAACTTTGCACCGTTCCACTGTCCTGCGGCGCAGAAAAGGTATTCGCACGGCTCTCATATTTGGTGCGTTTCGAGAAGGAAGGTGAACTCACCCTCGGACTGCACGACAAGTCAGGAAGGCGGCTTTACTCAATCAGTTTTTCCTTTCAGTCTTGTAACGGAAAGCGTACAGCGTTGATCGGGTGCATCATCGGGTCCGACATGATCAGTTGTTCCGAAGAAGAGTCCCCGCTTTCCATAAAGAGTCTGACCAAGGGAATGCACGGCATCCGGCCCAAGAACTTGGTGTTTTTCCTCCTTCAGGCTTTTTGTCAGCATCTTGGCGTTCATTCCATTATGGCAGTGGGTTCGGATTCTCACATCTACAGTGGGCAGGCCAAGAGACGCGACCGCATCAGTTTTGATTATGACGATTTTTGGGAGGAGGTGGGAGGAAGAGTGGCGGAGGATGATCGAAAGCTTTTTTCCCTTCCGCTTCATTACACGCGGCGCTCATTTGAAGAGATGCGCTCCAACAAGCGCGCCATCTACCTACGGCGTTACGCGCTCCTGGACGATATTGATGCGCAGATTCAGCAGACGATGAATAGTGCTGGACACCGTCCGACGAGAGAGGCTGCCCAGTTCCACCCGGGGCCATGCCTGCTGCCGGGCCTCTTGATCGAAGCGGCCTAATTCTGCCGTCTTCCCCAACAACGTCATCCCCCCCTCGGGAGATCTCGTTTCATCTCGTACTCTGCGCCGGGCCGCGGACACCTTCAAATCTCGGTAGTGGTTGCCATGCGCTGAGCCTTGACCCGCTTCTGCTCGTACATGAGTCGGCTAGTATCCTTGAAGGGGACACCGGACAGCTTTTGAAGCGGTGTCGGTCTGTGAAGGTGCAGGGCATGGGTTTTAAGCTTAGGGGCGGCGATGAAATGAGGGGCTCAGGATGAACCGTAGGCAGCAGAATATATATTATCCACAGCAAATGCAAGTATTTTAATTATGTGACTAGTGCCTTCTCCTGGTAACTCTCGAACAACTCCGGCTCCACGAAGCGCTGCAGCGGGTAGTGTTGCCGGCTCGGACTCACCAACCGTCATTTCAGAAGGGCAACAATCTCGTTCCGGGAGCTGGCCCGCATTTTTTTCATGATCTTCTTGATATGGTCTTTGACCGTAAACTCAGAGATGAACATCTCCTCCGCTACTTCCCGGTTTGCTAGTCCCTGGCAGATAAAATAGACGACCTCTGCTTCCCGCTTCGACAGATCAAATTCTCTCCGCGCTTTGTCAATATCAACCTGACGTTTTTCCACGATCCTTTCCATTAGCACCATTATATGGGTCTGGTTACTCCCTCCATGGTCACTGAGCAGCATTGCACGCAAAGCGCAGTGGATCCCTAGTCCAACGGCCAGGACCGGACAGTAAGGGTCAGTTCCCTGCACCGCGTCGAGCGGATTTTCAGTCCCATTGATCCGCCTGCAAAGATGATGAATTTCTTCGAGAATGTACGCTTCATCACGTTTCAGTGCAGCAAGCATTTCCAAGGCTTCCCCGTTGGAATAGAGCAGCCGATCGTTTAAATCGAAGATCAAAATCCCTGGAGCCGAGCGTTTTAAGACTATTTTTGACAGGCCGTCCATATTAGCCGTCCTTATTAACCGTCCACACAAGCCATCCACATTAAAAAATATATCTTATTTTCAATAAAAAACCAGGCAAGCAACCTAAGAAATCCCACTTTTGAGGGATTGAGGTTGGCGAGTAAAAAAATATTATCTATACATCATGAAAAATAAATCACTACACAGATCATGCAGCCGGAAAAACATCAGTCAGCCCGTCAATTTTGAGCTGACCGTGTTGAGCTTCGGCCAGACTGCAAATATCCTGAAAAAGGGGGATGAGGTCGATATATGCCCTGCAGGAATAGGATTGACGACGGATTACCACCTGCACAAGGGTGATGTCGTGAAGCTCCTTTACCCTATTGATCTGGAAAATACTCGCCTACCCGTCTTTTCCGAGGTGATGTGGTCCCGGCCTGTAAACAAGCTATTTCGTGTCGGCTTGAGGTTTTTGACATAAATCCTGTGCATTGAATTTCGCAAAGAACCCCCTTATAAAGCCAAACCCTTCGCGAGAAGGGAACGGAACGCCAAGGATCTTCATTAGGGATGAGTTTGGTTTTTGGTCAGGCTTCAGAGAGGTACGGATAAATAGGCTGTCTTATTCTTTTGTTGTGGCTATGGAGGGTTGATGGACGACGGAAGCTCTTAGTGAAACCAAGGACGAAACTAACCTTAACCAGAGGAGGTTACCATGACTTAGAGAAGACAGTTCCACAAAATCAATGCTCTTGCTGGTGCGGCGTGATGCTGCAGATTGGAAGAGCGCGTCATGATGCGTCCGCTAACCAGGCGCATCCAAACAGATGTCTCAACCGAAGGGAAAACCTTCAAGGGAGGTAGACAATGAACACAATCATGATCTCGATGATGAAGCGCCTGACGACGCGTGGCCTTTTTTGGGTCGCCTGCATCATGACTCTAGCGCTGCTGCAGTTCACGACCAGCCCAGCCGGTGCAGCAAGCTCTCTCCTAGTATCCATTACGGCACCGAGTAACAATGCCACACTAAGCGGCGCATTTACGATAACTGCCACTGCTTCGGATACTGTTGGGATTACCAAGGTAGAATTCTATGTCAATGGGGGCTTGTTTACTACTGTGGCTCAAGCTCCTTATAGTGTTGGCGTGGTTACGACTGCGGCAGACAACGGTCGTTACACCTTATACGCGCAGGCTTATGATGTGGCGGGAAACGTGGCACAATCGTCGACCGTTGCGATGACCATAAACAACACGGCTGACACCACCGCTCCGACCGTCTCCGTCACCGCTCCGGCCAACAACGCAACGGTCAGCGGCACGGCCACGGTGACGGCCACTGCATCTGACAACATCGGGGTAACCAAGGTGGAATTCTACCTGAACGGCGCCCTCAAGGCGACCGACACCACTAGCCCCTACAGCTATGCTTGGGACACGCGGACTGCGACAAATGGCAGCTACACGCTGACCGCCAAGGCATACGATGCGGCAGGCAACGTGGGACAAGCGGGAAACGTTGTGGTAACGGTAAATAACACAGGAACCGACACCACCGCTCCGACCGTCTCCGTGACCGCTCCTGCCAACAACACAACGGTCAGCGGTACGGCCACGGTGACGGCCACTGCATCTGACAACATCGGGGTAACCAAGGTGGAATTCTACTTGAACGGCGCCCTCAAGGCGACCGATACCGCTAGTCCCTACAGCTATGCTTGGGACACGCGGACTGCGGCAAATGGCAGTTACACGCTGACCGCCAAGGCATACGATGCGGCGGGCAACGTGGGACAAGCGGGGAACGTTGTGGTGACGGTAAATAACCCCGACACCACCGCTCCGACCGTCTCCGTGACCGCTCCGGCCAACAACGCAACGGTCAGCGGTACGGCCACGGTGACGGCCACTGCATCTGACAACATCGGGGTAACCAAGGTGGAATTCTACCTGAACGGCGTCCTCAAGGCGACCGACACCGCTGGTCCCTACAGCTATGCTTGGGACACGCGGACTGCGGCAAATGGCAGCTACACGCTGATCGCCAAGGCTTACGATGCGGCGGGCAACGTGGGACAGACGGGGAACGTTGTGGTGACGGTAAACAACCCCGACATCACCGCCCCGACCATCTCCGTGACGGCTCCGGCTAACAACGCGACGGTCAGCGGTACGGTCACGGTGACAGCCGACAGTTCCGACCTCAACGGGGTAACAAAGGTGGAAGTATACCTGAACGGCACCCTCAAGGCGACCGACACAACCGTTCCCTACAGCTATGCTTGGGACACGCAGACTGTTGCAAATGGCAGCTACACGCTGACCGCCAAGGCATACGATGCGGCAGGCAACGTGGGGCAAGCGGGGAACGTTGTGACTGTTTTCAACACTCCCATCTCGGACATCCCGAAAGTGACCATCACTGCTCCGGCCAATAATGCCACAGTTAGAAATACGGTGACGGTATCAGCCAACGCTTCAGATAATGTCGGTGTTACCAAGGTGGAGTTCTATGTAAATGGTAGTTTATATGCCACAACGACTACTGCTCCTTACAGCCTTAGCGTGGCTACGACAGAGGCAAGTAATGGCAGCTACACGCTGATAGCCAAGGCGTATGATGCGGCAGGAAATGTGGGACAGTCTGAGGCAATACCCTTTACGATCCAAAACGCTCTTTTCCCCTCCACAGGAATACTCGACAACTTCAATCGGCCGAACCAAATTCTTTCGGCCAGCACATCCTGGCTGGAGGGTATCACCGGCGAATGGGACGTGGCATCATCCCATGCACAGCCCACAACCACCGGTCCCAACGCCGCAATGTATAATGTAGACTTTACTTCTGATCAGGAAGCGTACTTCACAGTAATAACCAAACCGACAATCAATGACACCACCTCACTCGGTTTTTTCCTGCGCATGAACACTACAGCCAAGAATGGTCATATGGTCACGCTGGTAACTGAATCAGGGTCAGACGTAGTCCGAATCTGGACAGTCACCGGAGGTATCGGGAACCAACTTGGCGTTGATTTCCCCTGCGAGTTCGGTGTGGGCGATAAATTCTGGGCCAAGGCTGTCGGCAACATTATCACCGTCTACAGATTAGCCTCCGGGTCCAGCGTCTGGGTACAGGTCGCCCAATTATCAAATGCCCTCTACATTCAGGGCGGTAAGATCGGGATTTACGGGTCGGGGAACACCGGGGCGCTGGATGATTTCGGCGGCGGGTCTCTGACCAACTAGGGGAATAGGAAATATTTTGTCACTCACCAAAACGACGGCCAACCCGGGCCGTCGTTTTGTTTGCTCCAGGCATGCTCAGGTCAGAGTGGCTTTTAAGCCTGCCTGAATCCGGCAAAAAACGCTTTTATTTGGGCGCTGCTTTTTTCTCCCGTTCCCCATACTGCTCGGCGTGGTACGAACTGCGCACGTACGGCCCGCTCTCCACGTGCAAAAACCCCATGGCTAGCGCCTTCTGCTTGTAACTCTCGAACAATTCCGGCTCCACAAAGCGCTGCACCGGGTAGTGTTGCCGGCTCGGCGCCAGATATTGGCCGAGGCTCAGATACGAGCATCCGGTCTGCAACAACTCCTCCAGCACGCCGAACAACTCCCCCTCTTCCTCGCCAAGGCCGAGCATCAACCCCGACTTGGTCTTCAGCTCGGGATCGAGCCGGTGCGCCTCGGCCAGAAGCGCCAGGGATCTGCGGTAATCGGCTCCGGACCTGATGCCGTACAGCCTGGGGACTGTTTCCAGGTTGTGGCCGAGGATGTCGGGTGCGCTCGCCACCACGGTCGCCAGCGCCGCGCCATCGCCTTGGAAATCGGGAATCAGCAGCTCCACCTTGGTCCGCGGCGAGGCGACTCTGATGCGCGCCACCGTCTCGGCATAGGCGGCCGCGCCGCCGTCGGCGAGGTCGTCTCGGGTTGGGCTGGTGATCACCACGTGGGCAAGCCCAAGGCGCTGCACCGCTTCGGCCACGCTTACCGGCTCGTTCGGGTCGAGCGCCAGCGGCGTTTCCTTGGAGACGCTGCAAAACGAGCAAAGGCGGGTGCAGATGCGCCCGAGGATTAGGAAGGTGGCCTGACGCTTGCCGAAACACTCCGAGATGTTGGGACAGCGCGCCTGCTGGCAGACGGTGTTCAGGCGCAATTCCTTCAACAATCCCTCCATCTCGCCGTGGGCGGAGGGGGTGATCTTCTTTTGCAGCCACTCGGGCTTTCGTGTCAGGTTCATTTGCTTCGCTGCCCTCTCAAGTTCCAATCGTTGCTGCGGTATTTCTCAGTCTCAAGCTGCGCCGCCGCGCGCTCTTCCTCGACGCTCAAGCGGTCCGCCTGCAGCCTCACTCCCAGCGCCTCCTGGAAGGAATCGATCAGCAACGCCTTCAACCGGCCAGGGTCCGGGCGCAGCCCCAACTCGGCCAGGCTCACCGCACCTGCCGCCCCGGGCGTCGGCTCCCGAAGATAACGAAGGGCGTCCGGCAGCCGGTTCTCAAGCGGGATCGAGCCGTGTTGCAGGATCGCGCCCCGCGTCCTTCTCTGGGCGTTGCCGCCGATCTTGCGACCGTTCACCAGCAAGTCGAACTCCTCCTTGCCGGCAAAACAAAAGGCGGTGCGCTCGCCCAGGCGCTCGCCCAGGCGCTCCCCGGGCGGATTCACGTCGACGGCGAAGGCCGGCTCCAGGCCCAGCCGCCGGTAGGTGCCGAGCAGAAACCCGCACAGCCTGCGAAAGCCGTCCTTCACCCCCGCCGCCTCGCCAACCTGTTCGGGCGCGCAGACGATGCTGTAGGTCAGTTCCTGCGCGTGGAAGATGATGCCGCCGCCGGTCATCCGGCGCACCACCGGCACCTTGTCCGCGTGACAGAGATCGAGCTTCAGCGCCGTTTCCGGGTCCTGGTAGCGGCCGATGGAGAGCGCCGGCGGCTCCCAGCCGTAGAGCCGCAATATCGGTCGGGAGCGTTTGGCGTCAAAACAGGAAAGAAGCGCCTCGTCGAGCGCCATGTTGGCGGGGCCGTCCAGCGGACCGGCGTCTATCAGGCGCCAAAGCGGCGCGCTAGAGGTCATGCAGATTTGTCCTTGCGAAAAAAACATCTTCCTGACTGTCCAAAAAGCATTCAGCCACGGAGAACTTCTGAAAAAAAGTCCACTTTGTAGGATGCGGTGAGGCACGAACCGCATCGGTTTGGAAAATGATGCGGTTCACGATGTTCACCGCATCCTACGGGTATTTTGATCGCAGGAGAACACCTAAGTCTGGGAGAGGATGCGGTTCACGATGTTCACCGCATCCCACGGGTATATTGATCGCCGGGGATCACCTAGGTGCCTATCGTTCCCACGCTGGCGCGTGGGAACGATCCTTTTCAGGTTTTCTCCCGTTGATTATTCGCAGCAGACCTGTTGCGCCCTCGCGGCCCGGGTCTCGTCCAGACGCCCGACCGGGGTGGTGACCGGCGCCTCGTGCAGCGCTTCGGGGTTGGTCCGCGCCATCCGCGCCGCCTCCAGCATCACCTCGATGAAGCCGTCCATGGTCTGCTTGCTCTCGGTCTCGGTCGGCTCGATCATGATCGCTTCCTTGACGTTCAGCGGGAAGTAGACGGTGGGCGGATGGTAGCCGCGATCGATCAGATACTTGGCGATGTCGATGGCGTGCACCCCCTCCTTCAACTGCCGGCTGGCCGAAAAGACGCACTCGTGCATGCAGGTGGTGTCGAAGGGGAGTTCGTACTCGCCCTTGAGCCTCGCCATCATGTAGTTGGCGTTCAACACCGCCTGCCCGCTCACCTCCACCAGCCCCTCGCCCCCCAAAAGGGTGATGTAGGCGAAGGCGCGCGCCATGATGCCGAAGTTGCCGAAGAAGTCGGAAACCCTGCCGATCCCCTCGGGATGGGCCTCGACGCCGAAGCTGCCGTCGGCTTTCTTGACCACGCGCGGCGTCGGCAGGTAGGGGATCAACCCCTTTTTCACCCCCACCGGACCGCTCCCCGGGCCGCCGCCGCCGTGCGGGGTGCCGAAGGTCTTGTGCAGGTTGACGTGGATGACGTCGAAGCCGACGTCGCCGGGGCGCACCTTGCCCAAGATGGCGTTCAGGTTGGCGCCGTCGTAGTAGGTGAGTGCACCGGCCTCGTGGGCGATGGCGCAGATCTCGGCCACGTGCGGGTTGAAGAGCCCCAGGGTGTTGGGACAGGTCATCATCACCGCCGCCACCTCGCCGTTCATGGCGGCCCGGTAGGCGTCCAGGTCCATGTCGCCGTAGGGCGCGGTCGGGATGGTGATGATCTCGTAGCCGGCCATCGCCGCGCTGGCGGGATTGGTGCCGTGCGAGGAGTCGGGAACGATCACGTACTTGCGGTTTTCGCCGCGCGCCTTGTGGTAGGCGGCGATCACCATGATGCCGGTCATCTCGCCGTGGGCGCCGGCCAAGGGCTGGGTGGTGACTTCGTCCATGCCGGTGATTTCCGCCAGTTGCTGCTCCAGTCCGTGCACCAGCGACAGCGGTCCCTGCACCAGTTGCTCGCCGCCGGGAATGAGCGCCAGCATCGGATGGCAGCCGGCGAAGAGCGCGCCCACGTTCTCCATGATCTTGGCATTGTACTTCATGGTGCAGGAGCCAAGCGGATAGAAGTTGGTGTCCACGGAGAAGTTCCTGCGGGAAAGGTTGGTGTAGTGGCGCACCAGGTCGAGCTCGCTCACCTCCGGGAAGGCGGCCGGTTGCCCGCGCCTGAGCCCTTCCGGCAGCGGTGCGGCCTTGGGCACGTCGGAGAGGGGTATCCTCACGCCGCTGCGGCCGGGGACGGATTTTTCGTAGATCAGTTGCATAAAGCTTCCTCCAGAAGGGTCGCCAGGCGGTCGATCTCGGCCTTGGTCCTTTTCTCGGTTACCGTCACCACCAGGGCGTTGTCCATACCGGCGTAGTAGCCGCCCAGCGGCACCCCCGCGGCGACTCCCGAGCCCAAGAGCGCCTCCACCACGGACGCCGCCTCCTTGGGAAGCGCCAGGGTGAACTCGTTGAAGGTGGCGCCCGCGTTCAGCACGCTCACCCCCTTGATCCCGCAGAGGAGCGACTTGGCGTACTGCGCCTTGTCGAGGTTGAGCGCGGCCAAGTCCTCGAATCCTTTCTTGCCCAGGGCGGCGGCGAAGATCAGCCCGCGCAGCGCGCACAGGCTCTGGTTGCTGCAGATGTTGGAGGTAGCCTTGTGCCTCTTGATGTGCTGCTCGCGCGCCTGCAGGGTGAGCACGTAGCCGCGCCGCCCCTGCTTGTCCACGGTCTCGCCGACGATGCGCCCGGGGAGGTTGCGGATATAGCGTTTTCTGGTGGTGATGAAGCCGAAGTAGGGGCCGCCGAAGGAGAGCGTGTTGCCGAGGCTCTGCCCGTCGCCCACCACGATGTCCGCCCCCATCTCGCCGGGGCTCTTCACCAGCCCCAGGGCGATCGGGTAGCAGGAGACGATCAGCAGCGCGCCCTGCTCATGCGCCTTGGCGGCAAGCTGGCTGAAATCCTGCACGCTGCCGAAGAAGTTGGGGTTCTGCACGATGACCGCGGCGGTCTCGGGGCCGATGGAGCCGAGCAACCGCTCCAGGTCGGAGCCGCAGCCGTCGGGAGCCACTTCCGCCACCTGCGCCGAGACGCCGGCCAGGTAGCCGCAGACGATCTCGCGGTGCAGCGGGTTCACCGAGGCGTCGAGCACCACGGCGTTTCGACCCGTGATGCGCAACGACATCAGCGCCGCTTCCGCCACCGCCGTGCCGCCGTCGTAGAGCGAGGCGTTGGAGGCTTCCATCCCGGTCAGTCTGCAGATGGCGGTCTGGTATTCGTAGAGCGCCTGCAGGGTGCCCTGCGCGCACTCCGGCTGGTAAGGGGTGTAGGCGGTGTAAAATTCGGCCCGGCCGGAGAGGTGATCGACCGCCGCGGGAATCACGTGGTCGTAGAGGCCGCCGCCGATGAAGGGGACGATTTCCGCCCCCCCCGCCGCCGCCTTGGCGCGCATGATGGCCGTCAGTTCGAACTCGGAGACGCCGGCGGGAAGGTTGAAGGACTTGGCGCGCAGTTGCGCGGGAATCGGGGAGAAAAGGTCCTCCACGCTCTTCGCGCCGATCACGGCGAGCATCTCAGCGATCTCCTCCGGGGTATTCGGACAGTATCCCATTATTCCAACCCTTTCAGGAATTCGGCGTAGGCCGCGGCGTCCATCAGCGCGCCCAGCTCGGCGCTGTCGGCCGCCTCCAGCTTGCAGATCCAGCCGGCGTCCTCGGCGCTCTCGTTCACCAGCTCCGGCGCGTCCTCCAGTTTGTCGTTGACCTGAACCACTCTGCCGGAAACCGGCGCGTAGATGTCGCTGGCCGCCTTCACCGACTCGATCCCCGCCAGTGTGTCGAACTGCTTGACGATCTTGCCCATCTGCGGCAGCTCGACGAAGGTGATGTCGCCCAGTTCGTGGGCCGCGTGCTCGCTGATGCCGACGGTCGCCTGCGTGCCCTCGATCCTTACCCACTCGTGCTCTTTGGTGAAATAAACTGCCATTTTGGTAACCTCCCGGAATTTTAGTTATTGCAAATCTTCACTTACGCGCGCAGCGAACCGCCCGTGTAGAAGGGAAGCTCGACCACCACCGCTTCCATCTCCACCTTGTCGTGCTTGATCACCAGCTTGGAGCCGAGCGCGGTAGCCTCCGGTTTCACGAAACCCATGCCGATGCCGCAGCTGAGCATGGGCGAGAAGGCGCCGCTGGTGACGGAGCCGACCTGCGCCCCTTCGTGGAAGATCTGGTAGTGGTGGCGCGGCGCGCGGCGCGAGTTCACCCGGAAGGCGATCTTCACCTTCTCGGCCCCCGCCTGCCGCTCTTTCAGGAGCGCATCCTTGCCGACGAACTCCTTGTCCAGGTTGACAAAGGCGGCGAGCCCCGCGGCAAGCGGCGTGGTCGCCTCGTCGAGGTCGCTGCCGTAGAGGGAATAACCGACCTCCAGACGCAGCAGGTCGCGGCTGCCAAGACCCGCCGGCGCCACTCGACCGTCCTTCAACAACAGCTCCCACAGCTCCGTCACCTTTGAGGCCGGCAGGAATATTTCATAGCCGAGCTCGCCGGTATAGCCGGTCCGGCTGACGATGGCGTCGACCCCGAGGATACGGGTCTTGATGAATTTGAAAAACGGGATGGCGCCGATCTCGGAGCCGAACAGCTCCACCAGCACCTCGCGGGAAAGCGGCCCCTGCAGGTCGAGCTTGGCAGTCTGCGCCGAGACGTCGGTCAACTGCGCGTCCTGCCGCAGGCGCGAGCGGATCACCGAGAAGTCGTTGTCGATGGTCGCCGCGTTCACCACGATCATCACCTCGTCTTCGGCCAGCCGGAAGACGATCAGGTCGTCGATCACCCCGCCCCGGTCGTTGAGCAGGAAGCCGTAGCGCGAGCGCCCCACCGGAATGCCCTTGACGGAAAAGGTGAAAACGTTCTCCAACCCTTGCGCCTCGATGTCTCCCTTGAACAGGAATTCACCCATGTGGCAGATGTCGAAAAGCGCCGCCTGCTCCCGGCACCACTTGTGCTCCGCGATTATTCCCGCATACTGGATCGGCATCAGCCAGCCGCCAAACGGCGCCATCAGCGCCTTCAATCCTTCGTGATGCGCGCGCAGCGGCGTCGCTTTCAGATCTTCCATACCGTGCCTCCCTCCCTTTTGCCAGCAAGCTGTTAAATTTAATAGAAGACTCACATTTTGTAAATCTATATTTCATTGTTCGCGCGCTTTTCGCAACAGGCCGCCGCCGATAACTGCTTGCCAATTTGCCAATATCCCTATAATTTAAGGAGATCAGGAGGAGTTATGGACAAGCGTGCCATCCTTCAGAAAACCGTCGAGACACTAGCCCCATTCGAGACGCAGCACATAGTTCAGTTTCTGCGACATCTGACAGTGAAAACCGCGATAACCAATCCCTGGTTCGTTGCTATTTTCATGGTTGTAGCCTTCTATGCCCTCGTGGTACGTTCAAAGTTCGTGCTTTGCACGTTGTTCACCGCGGCGTCGTTGTTGATCCTGATCCGCTACACCATGCCGGCGGAGGGCGACAGCCTGACCTTGTCGTCCACCTTGCCGTTCGCCTTTGGCGGGCTCGCCATCGGCGCGGTTATCCTCTACCTCTATTTCGTGAAGACGGAGTGACAATTTGCTCAAAGTAGGCTTTACCAGCACCATCCCGCTAGAAGTGCTGATCGCGGCGGGAGCGGTCCCCATCGACCTCAACAACGTCTTCATCACCAATCCCGCAAGCCTCGCCCTGATCGAGGACGCCGAGCTGGACGGTTTCCCCCGCAACGTCTGCGCCTGGATCAAGGGGATCTACGGAGCCGTCCTCTTCAGCGGCATCACCGACCTGATCGCCGTCACCGAGGGAGATTGCAGCTACACCAAGGCGCTCATGGAGGTGCTCTCGCTCAAGGGGGTGCGCGTTCATCCCTTCGCCTACCCGGCGACGCGCGACAGCCGTGCGCTGCGGAGCGAGATAGAGAAACTGATGGCGCGCTTCCAGGTCGACTGGGACCGGGTCAACGCCGCCAAAAGGCGCCTGGACGAGATCCGCGTCAAGATCCACGAGATCGACCGCTTGACCTTTCAGGAGGATCTGGTGAGCGGCGAAGAGAACCACTACTTCCAGGTCTGCTCGTCCGACATGAACGGGAACCCGGATCGCTTCGAGGCCGAAATCGACGCCTTTTTGGCCCAGGCGCTCAAGCGTCCCGCGCGCCGGGAACGGATCAGGCTCGCCTATCTCGGCGTTCCGCCCATCGTCTCGGGGCTCTACGATTTCCTGGAAGGGCTGGGGGCCAGGGTGGTGTTCAACGAAACCCAGCGGCAGTTCTCCATGCCGTACCGCATCGACGACCTGGTTGAGCAATACCGCGCCTACACCTACCCCTACGACATCTTTCATCGCATCGAGGACATCTCCCGCGAGTTGCAGGCGCGCAGGGTGGACGGCGTGATCCATTACGTGCAGTCCTTCTGCTTCAGGCAGATCGAGGACCTGGTGCTAAGGAAAAGCATCGCGCTCCCCATACTGACGCTGGAAGGGGACAAGCCGACCGAAATCGACGCCCGGACCAAGATCAGGCTGGAAGGCTTTTTGGAACTGCTGGAGGATCGATGAACAACAGCATCAATGACAGGAGCCAATTCCCGTGGACGCTACTCTGAAAATCGGCATCGACCTTGGCAGCAGGAAGGCCAAGTTCGCCCTCTTGCGGGGAAGCGAGATCGTCAGGCTGGCCGACCTCGACACCATCGCCTTCTACAAAAAATACGGCAGCATCGTCAACGACGAGCTTTCCCTCGACCTTTTGGGAAGCGGCATCTTCAGCGTCGAGGAACTGGAGCAGGCCCGGATCACCGTCACCGGCTACGGCAGGAACAGCATCAACCTGCACGGCGCCCGGGTGATCTCCGAGATCAAGGCCCACGTGGCCGGCGCCCGCGCCCAAACCGGACTCGCCGACTTCACCCTGCTCGACATGGGCGGGCAGGACACCAAGGTGGCGCAGGTGGTGGCCGGCAGACTCACCGATTTCGTCATGAACGACAAATGCGCCGCTTCCAGCGGCCGGTATCTGGAGAATATGGCGGCGGTCCTGGAGGTCACGCTGGAGGAACTCTCCTCCTACGCCGACGAACCGATTGCCTTGGACGCCACCTGCGGCATCTTCGGCGAGAGCGAATTGATCGGGCAGATCCTGCGCGGCCACTCGCTGGCAAGGCTTTGCGCCGGGGTGAACCTCACCCTGGTGAAGAGGGTCATGCCCATGCTGAAGCGTTTTCCCTCGGACACGCTGATCATCACCGGCGGCGTGGCGCTGAACCGCGCCATGGTACAGCTTTTGCGCGCCGACTGCGGCATGTCGGTGGTCATTCCCGAACACCCGCAGCACAACGGGGCCATCGGCTGCGCCTCGCTCAGCTAATTTTTCCTTGAATTTTACGCGCCGCCCGTTTACCCTCGGCGGCAATCGAATTCCCCGGAGGGGTCATGCGCATCAACAAGAAGGATTGGATCTTCGTTGCCATCATAGCCGCCGTTTTTGCCGTCTTCTACGCCATTTCCGGCGAGGAGAGGACCAAGCGCGTGCCGCTGGACGAAAAGCACCGGGCCTCGTACGAACTGTTCAAGAAGACCGGGAGCAAGATGGAAGCCGATAAAGGCTGCCCCGCCTGCCACTTCGAGCCGGGCGGCGTCCCCTTCCCGTCCAAGCACCCGGTAAAACCCAAGGACGGCCCGATGCGTTGCCTGTTTTGCCACAAACTGAAACTCGCCGGCACCTGAAGTTGAGCACGCTGAACCTGACCGCCGAGTTGGAGCGACTGATCCGCGACATCGTCGCCCGCAGCACGGAGTTCGAGCACATCGCGCCGGAGAAGCTTTTGGTCTGCGTATCCAGCGGGCGGCCCGGCCGGGGCGGCAGCCTGGCCAAGATACACCCGCTGCGTTTCGCCGGCGGCGAGAAGAGCGTGCAACGCCGGCGCGGCCGGCGCAGCGTGCTCTGCACCATGCCCACCATCACCCACCAGGGCGAAGAGATGCTCTACGTCATCTACTTCATGATCCCCCGTTTTCTGGAACTTTCCTTGCAGGAAAAGCTGATCACCATCTTCCACGAGCTCTACCATATCTCGCCCGCCTGCGACGGAGACATCCGGCGCTTCCCCGGCAAGAACTACGCCCACGGCTCGTCCACCAAGAGCTACAACGAGCGGATGGGCAGACTGGTGGATGCCTACCTGGAACTGCTTCCCACCCGCTCGGCGCTGGATTTTCTGGAAGGCGACCTGGCCGCCCTGCGCAGCCGCCACGGCGCCATCGTGGCCCGCCGTCTGCAGGCGCCCCGCATCAGCCTGAGTCCGACCTGAGCCGTAAGTTCCCCCTTGCGGGGACTGCCGTTACGTTAAGGGTCGACGCGGATCAAAAAGCTCCCTCCCCCTTGATGGGGGAGGGTCCCCGCCCTTATTTCATGATCACGCAGTCGATAACGGCTTCGATCCTGCGATTCCTGGCGCGCCCTTCCGCCGTGTTGTTGTAGGCGATGCGCCTGGTGTAGCCGTACCCCTTGGCCGCCAGCCGACCCCGCTCGATGCCGAAATGCTTTACCAGATAATCCACAACGCGCTGTGCGCGCTCCAGCGACAGCTTCATGTTGAAATCATACCCCCCCACGTTGTCCGTGTGCCCTTCGATCACGGCGGTCGTGGTGGGATAATTCTTCAGATAATCACCCACCTTGGCGATCTCGGCCCGGTACTTCGGTCCGATCTCGGCACTCCCCGTCTCGAAGTCGATCACCAAGCCGATGCACAACCTTTCCGGAGGCTGGACCTCCTTGACCTCAAAGACGCAGTCGATGATCGCCTCTATGCGCCGGTTCCTTTGCCTCCCCTCATTGCTTGAGTTGTCAGCCACCGGCCGGCTCATGCCGTAGCCCTTGGCTTCGAGGCGGGAGCCGTCGATGCCGTAGTTTTCCTCCAGATACTTCACCACCGCCTCCGCTCGGCGCTTGGAGAGGCCCAGGTTGTATTGGGCATCGCCCACGTTGTCCGTGTGCCCTTCGATGATGGCGGTGGTAGTAGGATGTTTTTTCATGAACTCGCCGACCTTGGCGATCTCGTCCCGGTATTCCGGCCTGATCGTCGCCCGATCGATATCGAATTCCCCTTTCAGGGTAATGCAGTATTTGAAATGTCCCGGAGCGGGCTCTGCCGACGGGCCGGCCTCGATCGGAGCCTCCTCGGCTGGCGGCGCCTGCTGCGCGGCCGAGGCCGCAGGCTTGTTCTGCCCGAAAAGGAAGTCCACGCCGACGCTGTATTCGAGGTTGTGGAAGGTCTGGTCGTCGCGCTTCATGATCAGGTGTCTGAAGTCTCCCCTGAGCGCCATCCCTTCCGTCAGAAAATACTTCAGACCCGCGCCGTAGTTAAACACCGGCCGCGTCACGTCGCGGTCGCCGGGATACTCCCGCCACTGCCAGCCATAGCCCGCCGCCACGTAGGGAACCAGAGGTCCATCCGGCATGAAGTGATACAGCAGGTCGAGATGGTTGTTCAAGACGTCGACGTCGCCGCCACCCCCCTCTCCTTCCGTCCTGACGAACGCGCTCACCGCCTCGACACCGAAATGCCTGGTGAAGTTGTAACCGGCGCGCACCCCGTAAACCGGTCGGGTTTCCAGGTGCTCTCGGCCCAGAAAGCTGAAGCCGCCGAGATACGGGGAGACCGAGAAACTTTCCGCCGTGACCCCGGCTTCCGCGCCGGTCAGCGCCGCCAGTAACAGAACGGGAACCATCAAAACCAGCAGGTACTTTTTCATGTAGACCCCCTTGCATCGAAATGATCCTTCTATGGATTCGTCAACTGCGCCTTTGTTAGAGCGTCGGCCCCACCAAACAAATGAGAAGACTATCATTCTTTGCGCAGGCTGCAAGAAATCATCTGGTGTTTTGGACAAATCAAAAAAATCGAGGAGGGATGAGCGCGATCGGCTGTGGGGCGGCTTTGGAGTCGGTGCGCGCGGGACGGCATTTCGACGGCGGGGTTTCAACCGGCAAAAGTGGCAAAAGTCAGCGGCAACTGCCGCTACAACCGCAGGAAATGCCGCGGGCCTCGGCGAAGGCCTCGCGCCCCTCCTGGAAGCAGAACCAGGAGATGCCGAAGGCGCCGGCGGCGTCGAGCCAACCGATGCCGGTCAGTTGATAGCCGGCGGAGGAAGCAAGGAGAATGAGCGAGAGGTAAAGACAAACCCTGGTGCAGGCGGCGTCCGCCATCATGGCCTGCGAGCCGAGCGCCCTGCCGACTTTTTCCTTGAAGTAAATCAAAATACCCATGGAGAGGATGGAAACAAGGGAAACGACGATGCCCCAGAAGGCCGTCTTGGGCGCATGTCGGCTGTAGCCGTCGTAGGCGCCCGACACGATCAAGCCGGCGGTCAGCAGATAAAAGCCCGCGCCGG
>CAIYDQ010000167.1 GCA_903925075.1 uncultured Geobacter sp. | reverse complement strand
TGCTACTGTAATGCGTCGTGCGAAGCCAATTTCAGTAAGTGTTAAGGCCCCATCACGGGGTCTCGTGACACGGCTTCCATCAGAGTCCGCAGACCTGCTGCCGACGAATAGCGGAATTCTACAGGCCACTCTACTCAGCAGTGCTGCCTATCAGCGGGCGAGCGCCGCCGCTCAGAATGTGCGGTATGAGGATGGGGTTGTCTGTGCTGCTCCTGGCTACCAGACCATTATCCTAAGTTCTGCTCTTTTGCAGAGTATTATTGCTTATTGGCCGCTGACAGAAGTAGGCGGAACTAGATTTGATGCAACTCCTAATCATAGAAATCTCACTGACGTTCCTGGCTCGAACGGGCTGGACGTATTGTCAGACACAGGCATACTTGACAACCTTGCGGCGCTGTTCCCTATCCTATATCAAGGCTATTTTCAAGACAATCTTTCGCTGGACATTTCGCTGGCGTCAGGAGCCTATGCTCAAGTAATTATTCTCCCCACTGATTTCAAGGATAGTCTTTCATTAGACATCTCACTATCGTCTGGAGACTACTCGTCGAATTCGGTGGATGAAATGGGTCTTGTTGCAAGCCCGCTAATCATAAACATTCCCGGATTCGGCCCATAAAAGATGAACAAAGAATTTTACATAAACGGGACGGGGCTTGGGGTGGGGAACAACTTTAAAGCACAGGTTATCGAACGCCGTCCGGGCCATCCCGACGAGGGTAAGGTAGTGGCTGAAATGCCGTGGCAGTCAAACCTTATTCTAAGTCATGGAATGGACGCGCTCGCAAGCGGTCTGGTTTGTGATTTATTCACGTTCTGCGCCGTGGGGGTTTCGGGTGTGTCAGGAGTGACGCCTACTCGTGATACCTCTGGAAGCGTCACTGCAATGACAAGTGGTCTTATTTGCACAGCTTCCAGTTCCTCATTCGGGCCGAGTGGCGCGGGCTGGTCATCCCACGATGTAGGGAAATTGATCGCTTTTTCGAATGGGCAGTATGCTATTATAAATAGCGTCTCAGGGCCTTCGGGATGCACTTTGTCAAAAGCGTTGGGTATCACTTCCCCGCTCACTTTTAACGATTATTACATTTCTGAAACTGCTCTGGATAGTGAAGTTCAGCGCACGAATACCTATTTGACAGGCGTTGGGAACTGTGGTTCGACATTTAATGGTGCCAGCGGGATTTACACACATACCAGGACTTTCCAATTTCCTATAGACACGGGTCATTATTACACCGATGTAGGATTTTCAGGAGCTTCTGGGGCCGGAGCGAACCTGAATGCTCGCGGATTGCTGGGGATCGAGGTTCTTGCGGGCCAGCAACTGCAAGTCGTATATAATTTTCTGTTGACTGTGACGCCGACTACTCCCCGCTATAAGGTTGCAGGTATTGTCGGGTGGAACGGCCCTAGTGGATACGAGCAACTTGCCAGCGATCAGTTTAGTATTGTCAGTTTATTGGGCCAGACCAGCTACCCTGCGACCGGAGTGCTGATTGGGGAGCCTTATGCGCCGAAAAACATGGGGATGAGCACAGAAAACACTGCAATCCCTGCGTATAATTCATCTCCCCCCGCTATACCCAGCAGTGTGGCAGGCGGGAACGTCTCTCTTTCCTCGTCGTCTTATGTGCCTGGTAGCAACGTAATATACTGGACTGGCACTTTCGGAACAAACGCGGGGACTTCAAGCAGCAATTACAAGCTCTTCACGACTGATGCAGTGGGTCAACTGGAATCTGGCCTGATTTTCCTATTTACTTCGCCGCAAACCAAGTCCGCCCTCTATACGCTCACTGTCACTTGGCAGTATGCTTGGGGCTGGCTGTTCTAAAATGACTAAAAAGAAAAAATTTGGGGGTCTTGGAATCGGGAATCGGTTTAAGGTTCGCGTCATGGAGCAAGGGCGCATCGTTTACCAGTCTCCGTGGGCACCAAACCTGATCCTAAATCAGGGGATGGACGCGATAGCGACGACTCTTATCTGCAATTTGTTCACTTACTGCGCGATTGGGACGGGCAGCAGCCCTTTTCAGGATATTTCCGGCAATGTGACCGCAAACGTTGCTTTTGACGCAACCAGCGGCCTCTATCGAGCAACGGCGAGCAATCCTTTTTGGTCAAGTGGCGACGTTGGGAAGCTATTCGTGCCGCAGGGAGTAAATCAGACCGGAATAGGGCTAAATTCTGGAAATGGCTCGATCACAGCCTTCATAAACAGTCAAAATGTCGCTGTAAACATCGGAAGTGCCGCCGCTTCGGTCTCAGGAGTGACTTTCATTGACTATTACGTGGGTAGAACGGGCCTGTCGAGTGAGGTTCAGCGCACAAACACCTATTTGACCGGGATTACAGACGGGCTGAACGATTGTGGAACTACTTATTCAAATCCAGGGCAGGCTCTTCAACTCGATCCCGGTCTTAACCAGACTCTTCAACTCACTTATGCCGATGTCGCTGTCTACAACCATCAGCGAACCTTCCAATTCCCCTCGGATACAGGGCATACCTACACTGAGGTTGGATTCTCTGGTGCTTCGGGCGCGGGAGCCAATTTGAACATGGCAGCACTTTTCTCGACACCGGTGGAAGTCCTGGCCGGGCAAGAACTGGTCGTCGTTTATCAGGTTCAGGTCGCTGTTGCGCCTGTGACCCCGATCATCTTTAATGGAGCTTTGCAGCTATGAGTGAGACAGGGACAGTAACAATGCACGTAGTAGATGGCGGTTTAGCTGACGCCGGTATCGCATTCACAGAGAACCGGGATGTTGTTCTTTTGGTTCACTCACCTTCTCCTGGGTATACTGCCGTTGGAACAATCACGCTACTTGCGGACAACAGCTATGTCGCGAATTGCACAAATAATGGGGGCGGTGCGGGGTTCGCCCAGCCTGCTATTTTTCAGTGTGTTCCGGGTGCAAACGTAGATGTTTTTTTCTATTCTACAGCGCCGCCGACTATTCCAACAGGGCCTCCACCGTTCACAGGGCCTGCTCCTACGGTATTCTCTGGCATTGGGACTGTGACCATGCATGTGATTGACGCGATTGATGGTTACGTGAACATCGCTCTGGGCGGTGGAGTTGAAATTCGCAATGTTCAGAATCCTTCGGTTGGATTTACTGAAAGCTTTACATTTAATTTCGTAAACGGAAATTCTTTCACGGCAGGCACGAGTGTGCTAAGTGGCGGCGCTCCTGGGTTCGCTACCCCCTCTGCTTTTTTGGGAATAGTGAATGGTAATGTAGATGTCTACTACTATTCCAGCCCTGAGTCACCGGCTATACCTCTTCCCCCAGTTACTCCCCCAGCTTCGGGGCCTATTATTCCACCCCCGCCGCCCCCACCCCCACCGCCTAATCAGCCGGTGAATGGTCTTCCTTCTATGACTGGCTGCGGCGACATATTAGGATCGGGGCTGTTGGATTTCTATATCCAGACTGCGGGAATTGCATCGGTATCGACAGAATCCTACCTAAACGGGGCATTCGCAGGTGGACAGGGAATCGTATCGAACCCAACAGAGGGGACTATAGTGTCAGACCCCGACCCTCTCTATCTCGTAAAATGCTATACCTACGGAGCAACATGCACTACGGCTCCAGACGGGAATCCCGGATACTGCTATCCAGCCTTTTTTCAATGTGTGCCGGGGGCTACGGTCAGCGTCTATGTTTACGCATCGCCTCTGATTGGAACTATCACGGGATACTTACTTGACAACGATATTGCGTATGGTATCGTCTGGTTTAATTTCGATGGGACATCACAGCCTACGGTGCTTCTGAAAGGTTTAGCAGGAGCATCAGGGGTTGGCAACGCTGATGTTACTTTGAGTCCATATTACGCTTCTTGTGAACTAGTTGGCGGTGGTCAAGGATATGCGTTTCCGTCTGAGTTTTCCCCGATTCCAGGTGGCAACGTTAATGTCTATTTCTCCTCGACTGGGGATTTTCCGTCCGGGGTTCTTTTACCGTCAGGGATGACTATTTTGCAGCAGTTGACCGGCGATCAGTTTAGCGGGATTCAAGCTAACGGCAGCACTGGATGTATTGGGCCTAGCGGCGCAGGCCCTGTGGGCGAGCCAGCATGGCCAAAGTGGTTGGGCTTCTCCACAGACACTGCCGCGCCACCCGCCTACCAAGTAGCGACCGCAGGCGCTCAGAGCTATTCTTATAGTCTCCCTGTAGCCTCTTCCCCGGTTTTGCAGCAGGCGATACCTCAGACTTATGTGTCTGGGAGTTACTATTCGCGGTTCAGCGCCAATTTCGGAGAAGGTTCACTGGCGAGCGGCGTATATGCAAAGATGTATACGACCTACCCCTATAACGCGGCCTATCAGTGGGGCCTCGTGACGTGGTTCAGCACCGGGTTCACTTCTCAGGCGACGGATGCGCCCTACATCGAGCTACAGTTCCAATGGGGGAGAATGTTTTACTGATATGAAAAAAGATGACAGAACAATTTTGGTGCTCTTATTGCTTACTATAGTTTTGTTTATACTGCTTGCGTTGATGCAAAAGTAAATCGTCATGCCACAGCAACTCCCATATTTGGTCAGTGCTGATTCCGTGCTGGATTCAATTGAGTCCGGGCAGTTCAGTATTGCGGGCTGGTTTGAAGTCAATAATTATTTTTTGCCTTTCATTCCGTTCACCTTTTGGGCTGGCCCGGCGTGGGAAGTTGGCCTGAATGCTAACGGCACGCTCTCCTTTCAGATTCAGGCCGCGAGTGGGACTATAGTCACGACCACATCATCGATCAATGAGGGTTGGAATTTTGTCGCAGCGATCTACGACCCGGTTGCGATGGTTATCCAGATTTGGCTTAACGGAGTGGCCACTTCGACGACTCTGAATGCTGATGCGGCCTATATGACGCCCTTCGTGCCGGGATTTCAGCTTGGGGTATCAGGCGTCTCAGTGGGCGCACCCCGTTCTCCTTTCTCGCTCGATCAGACCGGCGTCTGGGGCCGGGTATTGACGGCGCTCGACATTGCTGAGCTTTACAACGGGGGATTAGGGAACGCCTACCCGTTTGTAGGAGGGCCGTTCAGCTTGATTTTCCAGGCTAATCTGATAAACACTTTTGAACCCACGCCGCTGGTTCTCTGCTCCCAGTCGGAAGTGTTCTCTGTCGGGGAATCAGTCTCTACTGACGCAAATAATGACACGCAGTATGGGGCATTTTTGAACACCATTTACCAAGGCATCACTGCTTCACAGGGATTCCATTGGACGGCAGATAATTTTAGCGATAAGGTCTTGATCGCCCAGCACGACAATCAGCCGCTTTACTGGACGCCGCCGTCCACTGTCGCGCTGCCGCTGCCGGGCCTTCCAGCAGGTCAGAACTACGATGGGGTGTGTGTTTTCCAGAATCATGTGATGTTGTGGTATACAGACAACTTGATTTGGAGCGATGTCAACGATTTTACCGACTTTATCCCTGTTGCTACGACGGCGGTTTCAGCGGTGTTGAATATATCGGCCCCGTTTACCCAGCCGCAGCCAGGGGGAAGCGTTTTGGTGACAGTCTCCAACCCGCAGGCGTCCGTTTCCAGTTTGAGCTTGTCGGGCAACCTCACTTTCGGAACTGTCAACATCAACCAGACTTCCGAAGCGGTTTTGAATGTAATCAACACTGGAAATGTCCCTATCACTGTGACCGGGCTTACCTTCCCTGTTGGCGTGGATGGAAACTCTCCTGTATTTACCGCGCCCAACCAAGCCTTTCCATTTATTGTTCAGCCGGGTCTTACGGTGCCGGTGGTAATCTCATTTATTCCGACCGAGTCCATAAGTTATGACGGCATCGTGACTGTGGCCTCGAATGCGACAACGGGGACAAGTATATTCCCGATCTCCGGCGCGGGAACGGGGCAGACCTTCACGATTGCCCTGTCAGGGAATCTGACGTTTAGTGACGTTCCGGTTTATACAAACCCCCATTCCTTGACAAGCACTCTTGTCATAGAGAATTTTGGAAATACAGCCTTCAACGTCACAGGGTTGCAATTCCCTGCCGGGATCACGGCTTTCACGACCACGACTAACTTTGGGACAAGCGGCATCACGGTTCCTGCTGCATCTGCTCTTGGAACGCCTGGATTTCTTTTGGTGCCAATCAAATTTACTGCTACAGTGGTTACGACTTACGCTGGGCAGATAAAGGTTCTCTGTAATCCGGCCCCCACGGCAGGCAGCGTGTTTATCAACGTATCTGGAACCGGCGTCACAGCAGCCTCGATCATTGAGCCGGTCGTATTCATCACAGATAATGGCACTGTCACAAAGAATTTTGATAACATCTCTGTAGGGGCGTCTCCGACTGCTACGATTACGGTCTTTAATGTAGGAAGCAGCCCGATCTCCATTGCCAGCGTTACGGCCCCGGCTCCGGCCTTCTCTGCTTCTTTCACAGGCGCGATTGCTGGGTTTGGTTCGACAACTTTCAACGTCACGTTTGATCCTGCCGCTGCGGGCGGCTTCAGTGGCGACCTCCTCATAACGTTTTTGACTCCGGGGCATCCCAATGGGGTAGTAGGCAGTGGGGGCACTAACCAGCTTACTTATCCTCTGGAGGGCACCGCGATAGCAACTGGCGCTTCAATTGTTCTTGGAGGAGATTTAAATTTTGGTGATGTCAATTTCGGCAGCAGCCTCGAATCCTTTTTGACCATCCAGAATATTGGAACCTCGATTGCCAGTTATTCCAGCATAAGTGTTCCGGCTGGTTTTGCTGCATCATCTTCCGGGTCTGTGGCCGCTGGCCAGACAGTGTTTATCCCTGTCACGTTCGCCCCGACAGGGAGCGGCACAAACCCAATCCCCTTTGCCGGTAATCTCACAGTGAATTTTGCCAGTGGCGTAGCTGGAGTGAATACTATTTTGGCTCAGGGCGTGGGAACCCCAGTCGCGACGGCAGCGGCACTTGTTGCAGGTCAAGTGGTTTCTCTGATTGACTCCTCGCAACCCGGTCAATCCTACTACAACTACTATACAGTGGTCAGTGACAGTGCTGGCGCAAGCGGCTTGTCGCTTACCTTGATGAATCTAACAGGTATCACGCCAGCAGGCAGCACGATTGGAGTAAGTGGGCAACAGTTCTTTACGGTGGACGCCAACGAAGCGGGTGCCACTGTGATTGCTGGTTCGAGGATGAACGGCACGATCTTTAGGATACTGCCGCAGGGGGATTATGCCTATAGTTTCAAAGAGCGCTCAATTCAGTCCATACAATATACTGGGTTGGGGAACGGCATCTTTTTTATCCACAACGAGATTAGCGGAGAGGGGCTTATTGGCCGGAATGCTCTTTGCGACTGCAATGATGGCCGAATGATCTTTCTCGGCCACAAAGAACTGTATCTGTATCAAGGAGGGCCGAACCTACAGCCTATTTGCCAGCAGTTTACCCGTCAACTTTACAAAGAACTCGACTACGCCCGGCTCTATGAGATACTCCCGTTCCACAACGAGAATCGCAAAGAGATTTGGGTGCCGTATCCAACAAAGGGCGGCGGTTTCAAGGTGTTGATTTGGAACTATGTCGAGGATTCTGCTTCAATTGACACTTATGAAACGTCGCAGCAGTTTACCGCGCTAGGATTCGCGGATTGGTCTAATAGTGTGACGTGGGCGCAGCTTGGCGGTGGAACTGAGTCTTGGACACAGTTGGGGAGCGTGACTTGGGACGGTCTCAACTCTGGAGACATTGACCATCTCCCCCTGATCGCGTTTGAGGATGGCAGCATCGTGGCACACGGGCAAGTTTACAGCCGTGACGGGGCCGGATACGTTTCGTTG
>CAIYDQ010000166.1 GCA_903925075.1 uncultured Geobacter sp. | reverse complement strand
GCCATCAGGTCGAACAGCGGCATGGTCTCGGGAGTGGTCAGCGGCCGGCCGAGCACGTTGGTGAAAATCTGCACGCCCACCGCCCCCAGCTCGTTGATGGCCCGCTTGGCCTCCAGCAAGAGCCCCTCCGGGTCGTTCATCGGCAGCGAGGCGATGAAGGCGGGAAAGCGGTCCGGATACTTCCTGCAATATTCGGCCATGCCGTCGTTGGCGATCTTCGCCATCTCGGTGGAGATCGGCGGCGGCCCGTAGACCTCGATCGGGGGGGCGCCCAGGCAGATCACCTGCTGATAGTCGCCAAAGCTGTCCATGATCCGGAAACGCTCGTCAAGGTCGACGATGCAGGGGATGTCCCGCACGCGCTTGTGCATGTCCTTGCCGTTGGGCAAGACCTTCAGCATCTTGTCGAAGTAGGTCGTCGGGAAAATGTGGTTGAATACATCCAGCTTCATAAATCCTCCTTTGTTGGATTCTCACCCGTTGCTGCGATGAGGTTGGCAGGGCAGGTCAGCAAGCGGAGAGAACGGGCTAGCTGTCTAATTGTCTGACAATAGCAACGACCCCGACTTTACAGATAATAATTTTGAAGTCAATTTGGAAATCATTTTAATTTATTAATGTCTCCGCTTGTGCGCCTGGTTTATTTAGCTATTTCCAAAGAAAAAAGGATAGGCTATATTGCCATGCCGGCGACCCTCTCGTCATGGCTGTCCACATTACCTCGCGGAAGACGGCATGAACGCCTTCCCGAATCGGAGTTGCTCCCTTGGAATCCACTGATTTTACGATGATCAAGCCGCTGAACAACAAACGGACCTTCGAAGGGGTCTCGGACCGGCTGAAGGAACTGATCTTCGACGGCACCTTCAAACCCGGCCAGTCGCTCCCTTCGGAACACGCCTTGGCTCAGTCGTTTCAGGTCGGGCGTCAGTCGATCCGCGAGGCGTTGCGCGTGCTGGAGATTTCCGGGTTCATCACGGTGAGGCCGGGGACGGGAGGGGGGTCGGTCATCGAGGGGACCATGCTGAGCAAAATGGCCGGCATGTTCCTGGACACCTTCAAACTGCACAAGGTCTCCCTGATGGATTGCATGGCGGCTCGCAAGATCATCGAAGTTTCCATTCTGGATCTGGTGCTGGAAAACTTCGACGAGTCGGACATCGAAAAGTTGCGGGAGAACATCCGCTGCGCGCGGGCGCATTTAAGCAGCGGCGAATCCACCTTCGAGGACAACATCGAATTTCATCGCATCCTGGCGCGCTCCTCGAAGAACGACACCTTTTGCATCGTCATCGAAGCGTTGCTGGCGGTTTACGCCGAGGTGCGCAGCAAGATGACGGTGACCTCGAAGATCATCAACAAGAAGGTGCTGAGGATCATCGACAACCACGAGCGGCTGGTGGAGGCCATCGAGGCCAGGCAAAACCAGGTCGCCATCGAACTGTTGCGGGACGATCTCTCCTTTTCGGAAGAACTGGTCCTCTCCAGCGCGAAGTAAGCCAATTTCGGACATTCCCACCACTAGCCACTGGCGCAGGCAGTGTCCCCGTTGCCTGACCCGGCCCGGTTGCACGGCCGGCCGCGAGTGCCCTTGAACGTAGACGCCGGCCGGACGCCAGATCCAAGCAAAAGCGCCGGAGCGCTCCAACGCCCGTTTTGGAAACCTGACCGATGCATGACGTCGATTTTCTCTCCATTCCGTTGTTCAAGCCGCTCGGCAGGCTGGAAACCGCCCGGCTGGTGCCCCATTTCCAGCAGGTTTCCCTGGAAATGGACGAAGTTTTGTTCACCGAGGGAGACAGGGGCGACGCGCTGTTCATCATCGTCAGCGGGCGCGTAAGCATCCGGAAGCGGCAGGACGGGGAAGAGCTGGAAATCGCCGTGCTGGTGGCCGGCGAGTGTCTGGGCGAAATGGCACTTCTTTCCGGAGCGCCCCGTTCGGCGTCCGTCGTCGCCCTGGAACCGCTTGCCCTCTTGAAGCTTTCCCGCGCGCGCTTCGACGTGCTGCTGAAAAAACACCCGGCGCTCGGCACCCATCTGGCAAACCTGCTGGCCAAGCGCTTCTCCAATGCGGTGCCCGTCTCCTGCGACGACTCGCAAAAGGCCGCGCCGAGGCAGTTCCCGCTCCCCTCCAACGCCGCCCGCGGCTTTTTTTCGACGCCGATTTCCACGCGCCACCGAAAGACGGCGGTGGTTTGCTCGACCGCCCTGGCGGCAACGGCCCTGGCGTGGTGGTTGCCGGGGCACGGCGCGACTCCGCTGCATGCGACCCTCAGCGCCTTGCTGCTGGCGGCCACCATTCTCTGGGCCTTCGACGTCTTCTCCTATCATGCCGTGGCGGTGGCGCTGCCGGTAGCGGTAGTCATGCTCGGACTTGCCCGCCCGGAGAGGGCGCTCTCCGGATTCTCCAGCCCGTCGTGGTTCCTGGTGCTGGGCATTTTCGCCATCACCGCCGCCGTCGCCAGGACCGGCCTCATGTACCGGCTGGTGCTCATGCTCTCCCGCTGGTTTCCCCGCAGCTACCGCGGCCAGACCTTCGCGCTCGCCCTGTCCGGCCTGATCCTGACCCCGGTGGTCCCCTCCTCCAACGGCCGGGCGGTGCTCGCCGGCCCCATCATCCAGGACCTGTGCGACACGCTGAAATTTCGCAAGGGGAGTCCGGGCGCGGTCGGCCTGGCCATGGCGGGTCTGGTCGGTTTCGGCCACATGTCTTCGCTGTTCCTGAACGGAACCGCGACCTGTCTGCTCGCCTTGGGGTTACTTCCCGCCGAGACGGCGCGCAAGATCACCTGGGGAAGCTGGTTCACCGCCGCGCTTCCCTTGGGTCTCAGCTACTTTCTCGGCTGTTATCTCGCCATTATTTTGCTCTACCGGCCGAACAGCCGGCGCCAAGCCCGTAATTCCGCCCTGCAGTCGCAACTGCGGACCCTGGGGAGATTCACCCGCGACGAGAAGTTGTCGCTCTCCGCGGTGCTTTTCACCCTGGTCGGCTTTCTCAGCCAGCCGCTGCACGGCATCGACAGCGCCTGGATCGCCATGTCCAGTTTCCTGCTGCTCTTCGGCCTGAACGTGCTGGATGAGCGGGCCGTGCGCAGCGATATCGACTGGAATTTTCTCATCTCCTTCGGGGCGCTGGTGAGCTTTGGCGCCGTCATTTCGGATAGCGGGTTGACCCGCCTGGCCGCCGCGCTGATGCGCCCCTACCTGAGCACCCTGGCGGGCGCCCCCTTCCTGTTCCTTCCCTTGCTGGCGCTCGCCATCACCGTGGCCCGTTTCGCGCTCCCGCTGCCGGCGGCCCTGTTGATCAGCATTCTGACCGTGGCTCCGGTCGCCTCCACCATGGGGATCAACCCCTTCGTCATCGCGCAGGTGGCGCTGATCGCCGGCAACCCCTGGTTTTTCCCCTACCAGAACAGCATCTATCTGAACCTCATGCAAAGCACCGAAGGAAAACTCTTTTCCCACTCTTCGGCCAGGGTGCTTTCTTACTGGCAGACGGCGATAGTGGTCGCGGCCATCATGGTGGCCATTCCCTTCTGGCGGATGGGCGGGCTGATCCGTTGAGTGGAGGTATGAAACCATGTCCGACAGCGTGCGCCGCCACTACGAGCTTTATCCCTACCCGAAGTACCCTCTGCTCGCTTCGGTGCGCCGCTGCGACGCCTATGCAGGCAACCTCGCCGCGCTCTGGTCGCGCTTCAACGGCGAACTTCCCCCGCAAGCGGCGCAACGCATCCTGATCGCTGGCTGCGGCAGTTTCGCGCCCTATCCATTTGCGCTCGCCAACCCCGGCGTCCCCATCACCGCGCTCGACCTGTCGCGGCCGAGCCTGCGCCGCGCGCGGCTGCACTGCCTTTTGCACGGGCTTTCCGGGGTGGATTTCCTGGCCGGGGACATCTGCGACCCGACGGCGGCCGGCGGTCCGTTCGGCTTGATCGACGCTTTCGGGGTGCTGCATCATCTGCAAGATCCGCTGGCCGGATTGCGGCTGCTTGCCGGCAGGCTTGCCGAGGGGGGAATCCTCAGGGTGATGGTCTACAGCCGCTACGCCCGCCGGGAGGAGGAGTCGATACGCCGGGCGCTGCGTCTGTTGCGGGTAAGCGAGCCCGAACAGGTGCTGCAAATGGTGAAGCGGAGCAAGCCCGATTCCCGCCTGCGCCGCTTCTTCGAGGCCTCGGACGAGGTCGCCGTACGCTGCGGGCTGGCCGACGCGCTGCTCCACCCCTGCGTGCGCACGTACCGCATCGACTCCTTCATGGAAATGGTCGCCGCCAGCGGCCTGGAGCCGCTGCTGTTCGCCCACCCCTCGGCGCTTTCCCGAGTGGACCGGGAAGTGGAGCGGGTTAGGGAGCTGGAGGCGCGCCGCCAGTCGCCGGGAAATTTCATCCTCTACCTGGGGCGCGGCGTCAAAGGGCCTTGTTGCGCGGACGCGGCCGTCTTCCGCATCAACCGCTGCCTTTCGTCGGCGGTCTCGGGATTCCGCCCGGGTGCGTTGCGGATTTCGGGGCGGCTGGGGCACGCGGTCGCACCGCTGGACGCCGAGGCTCGCCGGTTCCTGCGTCGCTTCCGGCAGCCGGTCCCGGCGGGGAAGCTTTCGGCTGAGGAACTTGCCAGGGCCGACCGCTTAAGCGAAGAGCTTTTCCTGCTGCGCAGCCGGGAGTAGGTGGACCAAGGCGGTTCCCGTCATGCATTGATTACCCGCAGGATGCGGTGAACATCATGAACCGCATCTTTTCCGAAATCGATGCGGTTCGTGCCTCACCACATCCTACGAAATTCCCTGGTAGAGGTGTTCGTCGGTAGTTACGCAAAAAAGATGCTGAAGATCGTCAGGAAGGTGAGTTGGCAGCCGGCAACTACCCAGCCGTTGCCGATCATCGATTTGAGGTCGTCGGATTCGGCAAAACCCAGGGAACTGACCATGTTGGCGCCGGGGAAGACGAAGTTGTTCACCCTGGTCGCCACCACCAGGGCCAGCGACCAGGCGAGCATGGAGACGCCGTATCTGGCGAGTAGCGGGTTGAACATTTCGTGCAGCAGTTTGAGGGTGGCAACGGTGGCGCCGCTGATGCCGAAGGCGCCCAACAAGCCGCCGCTGATCACTATCACAGGCTTGCCGCCGAACTCCATCATCGGTTTGATCAGCTTAGCCAGGGCGACAAAGCCGCCTGCCTGCTGCACGAAGAGAATGAACGGGTCCAACAACAGAAACAGTAAAAATAATCCTACGTTTCCCGCCATTCCCTTGATTATCAGTTTAAGAATTTCGTCCAGTTTCAAGCCGCCGACAAAACCGGTGATGAGGGATAGTCCCAACATGATCACGATTACGAACGAGGTGGGAGCCTTGACCGCGATGCCGTAGATCACCGCCAGCAAGAAGCAGCCGACGAACACCGCCGTGGCGCGGCGGTTGATCGGGGCCGGCTCGAAGCGCTCCAGATCCTCGGGCTGCTGATAGGCGCCTGTGTCCTTGGTCCTTTTCTGGATCCGTTGAATCATGACCCAGGTGGCGGCGATGGTGATCAGGGCGACGGGGCCGGACACGCAGAGCAGCATCTGGCCGTAGCCGATCTTGGTAAGCCCCAGCAGGGTGATGACCGGCGGGGTGAACGGACCAAGGATCAACGCTTCCTCTCCGACCGCCTGGAAAATGACTGCCACCGTGCTGCGGGACAGCCCCACCGCGGCGGCTATCGGCAAGACGATCGGCGCGATGACGGCGTTGCCTCCCGCCATGGTTCCCAGCAGTCCCACTATCGTCAGGCAGGCGAGCATGATGCCGAGCATCGCCTTCTTTTCGGTGTCGACGCCGACGCTGAAGATGATGCTGTGCACGATGGTGTGGGAGACTTTGGTGGCGCTCAGCACCTCGCCCAGTCCCCGCCCCAGCATGATGATCAAGCCCACCAGGGCCAGAAAGGAACCCATGCTGCTCGCCAGGGCTGCGGCGAAGGTGGTCAGGGTCTGCTGGCTAAGGAGCGCGCCCAATATCACGCAGATGGCGGTGGCCGACAGGATCTCGACGTCGCGAAACACCAGGACCACGTAGACCAGAAGCGGCGCCAGCCCCAATAATCCCCACCAAAGTTCATGATCCAAATCGACACTCCTTGCGAATAACGCGAAACTATATAGATTGATTTATCAGGTCAAGAAAAAAGGAGTTGCAGCAACTTTTCGCGTTTCAGTTTGTGGTGGCGTTCGACGTCGGCGAGAATCGCGCCAAGGTGCCAATTTTGAGGGGGTTGTGAGCGGGTACTGTAATCTGATGTTCGCCGTTTTTCACTGTAGAAAGCCGGAGGTGACTGCCCGTCTGACGTGTTATGTGATAACCGAGGCCGGCAAGTGCTCTGGCCAGGTCGTTCCCAGTGATGTCACGCGGCAGTTTCATACTGCGAGGATTTCTTCATGGACAAAGTGCAAGCGGATCATCCTCGGGGCTTTGCCTTCATCGAAATGGCACCGAACCGCGTCTCGCACTTGGACATGAAGTTCTTCCACGGTGTCTGCCTCGGTGAAAATCGGCTCCCCGAGCGCCTTGGCTGAGTACCCACCCTCTGGGGCTTCTTCAACGATGAAAAAAATTTCGTTCATAAGGACTCCTTTGAGCCAGTAGGCAGGGTTCCTGTTGAAATTGTGAGGGCTCACCCCCCGCTTTGGTTGCACCAATATTAGCAAAGTGACCACCCATAAGCAAAATAAATACTGTCCGGCGCTAATCCCATGAAGAGAGGGGGATAAATGTCGGTTCGGGGTCCGGCTCTCAGGAAAGACCGGCCGGAACTGCTTTTCCCGTTGACTTCCCCTGCCGACTATTGTATTAAATAGCGTTTCCGGGATTTATGATGCCGGCCATGCGAAGGTAACGTCACGTCGCGAGGTCCGGGATTAAATACGAAGAAGTCAAGAGGGCCGCAACGTTGATGGAAAACAAGATCAGGGTGTTCAGCGGTAATTCCAATCCGATTCTGGCAGAGCAGATCTGCGAATGCCTGAAGGTGCCGTTGGGCCAGGCGAAGGTGAAGACCTTCTCCGACGGCGAGATCATGGTCGAGATCGGCGAGAACGTGCGCGGCCGCGATATCTACGTGGTGCAGTCCACCTGCTGCCCGACCAACAACAACCTGATGGAGCTGCTGATCATGATGGACGCCCTGAAGCGTGCCTCGGCGGCGACCATCACGGCGGTCATGCCGTACTACGGTTACGCTCGCCAGGACCGCAAGGCGGCGCCCAGAACCCCGATCACCTCCAAGCTGGTGGCCGACCTGGTCACCACTGCCGGAGCGGACCGCGTGGTGACGGTCGACCTGCACGCGGGTCAGATTCAGGGCTTCTTCAATATCCCGGTGGACAACCTGTACGCGGCGCCCGTGCTGTTGGCGCACCTGAAAACCCGCTTCGCCTCCGACCTGGAGAACGTGGTGATGGTTTCGCCGGACGCGGGGGGCACCGAGCGCGCCAGGGCCTTCGCCAAGCGGCTGGGCTGCACGCTGGCCGTGATCGACAAGCGCCGCACCGGTCCGAACGTGGCCGAGATCATGCACCTGATCGGCGACGTCAAGGGAAAGGTCGCCATCATCCTGGACGACATGATCGATACGGCCGGCACGCTGACCCAGGCCGCGCTGGCCCTGAAAAATCACGGCGCCGCCAACGTCTACGCCTGCGCCACCCATGGCGTCCTTTCGGGACCCGCCATCGACAGGATCAACGCCTCGGTGATCGAGAAGGTGGTGATCACCGATACCGTGCCGCTGGGCGAGAAGGCGCAGCTTTCCGACAAGATACGGGTGCTCTCGGTCGCCGAGCTCCTGGCCGAGGCGATCCGCCGCATTCACGAGGACGAATCGGTCAGCTCCCTTTTCTGGTAAACCGTTCAAACCGGTTTTTGCATTTACAGCATTTTCATCAAAAATAACATGATTGACATCGGAGGATGTATGAGTGAGCAGGTACTGAATGTGGAATTGAGGGAACAAACCGGCAAGGGCATCTCCCGCCGTCTCAGGGTCGCAGGGCGCATCCCCGCAGTTGTTTACGGCAAAGGGATGGAGTCGGTGGCCGTTTCCGTGGCCGTCCGCGAGTTTTCCGCCCTGATCACCGGCGAGGGCGGGGTTAACCACATCCTGACCCTGAACGGCGCCGGCGATCTCAACGGCAAGACGGTGATCGTCGCCGACCTGCTGCGCGACAGCCTGAAAGGCACGCCGCGCCACGTCGACCTGCACAGCATCAATCTGGCCGACAAGGTGAAAGTCCAGGTCAAGGTGAGGCTGGTCGGCAACTCGGCCGGCGTCAAAGCTGGCGGGATGGTCGACTTCGCCATGCACGAAGTGGAGATCGAGTGCCTGCCGGGCCGCATTCCCGAGCACGTCGACGTCGACGTCACCGAACTCGCCCTCGGCCATTCCATCCACGTCGGCGACATCGTTGCTCCCATCGGCACCGTCATCGTCAGCGATCCGAAGGCGTCCGTGGTCAGCATCCTCGGCAGGAAGGGCGGCGAGGCTGCTGAAGCCTAAGCCGGGTAACGTATGGCTGCAAAACTTATCGTAGGGCTCGGCAACCCCGGGCCACAGTACTCATGGACCCGCCATAACGCGGGTTTCATGGTTTTGGACCGCTTATCCCGCCTCTCGGGCATCCCGGTCGCCAGGAAGGCCTTTTCGGGCCTTGCCGGCGACGGGACCTGGGGGGGGGAGCGGGTCTACCTCCTCAAACCGCAGACCTTCATGAACCTGTCCGGGCGCTCGGTGGCAGAGGCGCTCCGGTTCTACAAGCTCACCCTTGCCGATCTCATCGTCATCCATGACGACCTCGATATCCCGTTTGGCAGCGTCAAACTTAAGGAAGGGGGCGGACATGGCGGGCACAACGGCCTGCGTTCGTTGGCCCAGGAACTCGGCTCCTCCGATTACGCCAGGATTCGGATCGGGATCGGCCGGCCGCTGCACGGCGACGTGGTCAATTACGTCCTCGCCAGCTTCCCCAAACAGGAGATGGATCAGCTCCTGGAGGTGCTGGACGGCGCGCTCGACGCGCTGGAAATGCTGCTCAAGGAGGGGATGCCCAAGGCCATGAGCATCTTCAACGCTAAAAAGCCGGCCGCCGCTGGGAAATAAACCTAAAAGCAGTTGGCCACAAAAATGCACAAAAATCACAAAAAAATTCCGGTTGTACATCAATAGAGCGCACTGACCAAAATATTCCGTATGCGCTTACCATAAGATCTTTTTTTTGTGACTTTTGTGCCTTTTTGCGGCAAAGAACTGCCGTATTTAGGATAAACGGCTCGGCGGCGACCGCGGGGGAATCGACTGCGGCGCGGGGCAAAAGGCAACTGCTGTAGGACTCACTATCGTTACGCATCGTTTTCATTACAGAGGATCAGGATATGGGCTTCAACTGCGGCATCGTCGGTCTCCCCAATGTGGGAAAATCCACCATCTTTAACGCGCTCACCTCTGCCGGGGCCGAGTCGGCCAACTACCCTTTCTGCACGATCGATCCCAACGTCGGCATCGTCTCGGTCCCCGATCCGAGGATGGACAGGCTCGCCGAAATCGTGCACCCGGAACGGATGCAGCCGACCACCATCGAGTTCCTGGACATCGCCGGTCTGGTCAAGGGGGCGAGCCAGGGCGAGGGGCTGGGAAACAAGTTCCTCGGGCATATCCGCTCCACGGACGCGATCCTGCACGTGGTGCGCTGCTTCGACAACGAGAACGTGGTGCATGTGAGCGGCAACGTCTCGCCGGTGCGCGACATCGAGGTGATCCAGACGGAGTTGGCGCTGGCCGATCTCGATACCGTGGAGAAGCGCCTGCTGCGTGTGGAGAAACAGGCCAGAAGCGGCGATAAGAAGGCCAAGGACGACGTCGATTTCTGTCAGAAGGTGAAATCGACCCTGGAAAAGGGGCTTTCCCCGCGCCACCTGGCGGAGACCGAGGACGAGCGGCTGATCCTGCGCGACATGCATCTGATGACCGCGAAGCCGGTGCTGTACGTGGCCAACGTGGCCGAGGACGATCTGGAAGGGAAGCATCCCTACGTGGAGGAGGTTCGCCAACTCGCGGCCAAAGAGGGAAACGGCGTGGTCTTCATCTGCGGCTCCATCGAGGCGGAGATCTCCGAGCTGGACGGCGACGAGAAACAGGCTTTCCTGAGCGAGATGGGGCTGGCCGAATCGGGCCTTGATCGGCTGATCCGCTCGGGCTACGAGCTTTTGGGCCTGATCACCTATTTCACCGCCGGCGTCAAAGAAGTGCGCGCCTGGACCATCACCAAGGGGACCAAGGCGCCCGGGGCCGCCGGGGTGATCCATACCGACTTCGAAAAAGGCTTCATCCGTGCCGAGGTGATCGCCTATGCGGATTACGTCGCCTCCGGCGGCGAAGCGGGCGCCAAGGAAAAGGGGCTCATGCGTCTGGAAGGGAAGGAATACGTGGTGCAGGACGGCGACGTGATGCATTTCAGGTTTAATGTTTAAAGTCGGGCTAAGGATGACCTTTTTCACTTGCCAAGCAGATTAAACTGTAGTAAACAATAGCGTTCCACAGAGCGGCATGACTGCCGTATCTCCTTGTTCCGGGCAGACCCGGGGCTAAATAACCGTGAGGAGGCATAACAATGAGGATGTACGAGACGATTTACATCGTCCAGCCGGACCTCGGTGACGAAGAGATCAAGACTCTCTCCACCAAGGTCCAGGACGTGATCGCCGGCATGAACGGCGATTTCAAGAGGCTTGAAGACTGGGGCATCAGGAAACTGGCTTACCCGATCAACAAGAACCCCCGTGGCCGCTACTTTTATCTCCGCTTCGACGGCGACTCCCCGCTGATCGCCGAGTTGGAGCGCCGTCTGCGCCTTGACGACAAGGTGATCAGGTACCAGAGCGTGAAGCTTGAGCAGGATGTGGTTGCCGCTGCTGCTGTGGCGAAGAGCGCCGAGGAAGGGACCGAGGAAGTGGCCGCCGAGGAAGTGGCTGCCGTGACCGAGGCCGAAACGACTACTACGGTGGAGGGATAGGATGGCCGACGAGAGAACACCCCAAAGAAGCACCAGCAGCGCCCCGAGGAAGAAGAGACCTTTCCAGCGTCGCAAAGTCTGCCGTTTCTGCGCTGACAAGCAGGTTTCCATCGATTACAAAGATCCCCGCACCCTGCGTTACTTCGTTTCCGAGCGCGGCAAAATCATCCCGCGCCGCATCTCCGGCAACTGCTCCAAGCATCAGAGGGAGATCACGGAGGCGATCAAAAGGGCAAGAAACATCGCGCTGCTTCCCATTGCGGGCAGCCACGCAACTGCCTGATCTGTGTCGGTTCCGATGACCCCCCTGCAAGGGCGGATTTTGGATGTCATCAAGGGGAGCGTTGCCACGGCAACGCTCTTCCTTGCATTTATTTTCCTCCCGATCATAGGCATGATCCCCGGTTTGTTCGCGCCGGTTCCCGGGATTTTCTTCAGCCTCAAAAGCGGCAGGGTTACCGGCATCGCCATCGTGCTGGCTACTTCGGCGCTGCTTGCCGCGGTTGCCGATCCGTTGACGGTGCTCATCTACCTCTTGCATGTCGCGGTCATGTCGCTCGCGCTGCCGGAGTTTCTGGTCCGATTGAAGGGCGGCGCCCGCTCGATCGTCTACTCGGTCGCCGGCAACCTGGTGATCCTGCTGATTGCCGCCGCGGCGTACGGCTATTACACCGGCGCCGATCTGCACAAGAAGATCACTCAGGGAGTGGCGGTCAGCATAGCCCAGACCGCCTCGCTGTACGAGAAGGCGGGGATCAAGGGCGACGAACTGAAGGCGCTGCAGGATTCGATGCATCAGGCCGGCGCGCTGATCGTCACCATTTACCCGTCGCTGGTGACCGTGACCCTCGGGTTGGTGGGGTGCTTGAACCTGATCGTGCTCTCCCGGCTGGCTTCCCGGGTCCGTCTGCCGGTCTATCTGGGCGATTTCAAGAAGTACCGCAACCCCGACCCGCTGGTATGGCTGCTGATCGCCGCAGGTTTCAGCATGCTGGTGGAGCAGAACCTGGTGTCCTTGGCCGCGCTCAACGTGCTGATCGTGGTTTGCGCCCTGTACGCGGTGCAGGGGCTGGCCGTCATCACCCATTTTTTTCGCAAGTACTCGGTACCAAAATTTGTCAGAATCATTTCCTGCCTGCTGCTGATCTTCCAGCCCTTCATGATGCTGGCGGTGTCGGCGCTAGGCGTTTTCGATCTCTGGGGCGATTTCAGATCCCCCAATAAACAGGCAAACCTGTAAACTACCAGGCTAGGAGGCATCACATGAAGGTCATTCTTAAAGAGAACGTTGAGCATCTGGGACACATCGGCGACATCGTCAAGGTAGCGCCCGGCTACGCCAGGAACTTCCTGCTCCCCAAGGCGTTGGCCATCGAGGCGACCGAGAAGAACGCCAAGGCGCTCGATCACATGAAGCGGCATCTTGAGTACAAGAAGAACCGCGTACTTGAGGCTGCCAGGTTGATCGCCGGCAAGATCGAAGGGCTGACCCTGTCCATCGCGCACCAGTCCGGTTCCGACGACAAGCTTTTCGGCGCGGTCACCAACATGGAGCTGGCCGAGCAGTTGAAGGCGCACGGCCTCGATATCGACCGTAAGCGCATCGCGCTTGCCGAGCCGATCAAGCATCTGGGCAATTTCACCGCCGTCGTCAAGATCCACCCGGAAGTCAGCGCCGTCTTGAAGATCTCCGTCACCAAGGCGTAAACCGAACCATCGGCAGCGGCGGGTTTTTCCCG
>CAIYDQ010000165.1 GCA_903925075.1 uncultured Geobacter sp. | reverse complement strand
GATCGTGAGCGAGGAAAGATACGGCGTGGCATTGGTCAAGAGCACATTGGCGCCCGCGTTCGTGATCACCACGTCATCCCCGGCCACCGGGGCGGCGCCCAGGCTCCAGTTGTTGGTATTGAACCAGTCGCCGTTCGTTGCCCCGGTCCAATAGTTGGTGGCAGCCAGGCCGCCTTCGCAGAGCAGCAGAATTGCCGCCCACACCAGCCAAGACGCTAGCCCGCATTTCTCACCGCTGCGGTAATATTGATTAAGCCGGTAGGTTTTAAGGCAAACGTAGCGCAAAGCATTGTTACGGACTTGTTATTTTCCCACATCGGCACACCACCCCCAACCCCCATTGTTTTTCCGGTGCCGGGGACAGCACACCTTGCCTCACGAACTTTCCATTGGCAAGCGCTGAAGGTTTTTAAAGACAGTTGCAAATATCTCCTGGCAGGCACAACTGCTGGCCAGGTGGATTAAAACCCGGCGAACACTCACCATAATCAAAGCCCCGATCTTGAGCAGTCGGAGGCGGATCGTTCCGCAAGTCGCCTGCGCCATCTTGGTTCCCGTCAGCCCGAACTGTCGCAAATCGTTTAAGAGGCTGTAAGCGATGGCCGATAACCACACCCGCAGCTGATTGGCCTTCATCGTCGCCGTACTGGTTCGATCGGCAAATAAATCCAACTGCTGTTCCTTGATCCGGTTCTCCATCTCGCCACGGGCACAATATTCTTTGTCGTACAAGACGCAACCACCATACTCTCGCGCTGAAAGCGAGGTCACGACGAACCGCGGGTTTTCGCCTTTCTCCAAATATTCCGCCTTGCCGATCACCCGCCGACTTCGACTCCAGGAATCCTGCGTCTGATAGCACAACTCCATAAAAGTGCGCGCCGGCACACCAGTCAATTTATACCAGCGCCGAACGGAATCCATCGCGGGTGCCAAGCGGGCCTCCAAGCGACTGTTCCGCGCCAGTCCAAACACATAGTCCACCCCGTTGCGTTCGCACCAATCCATAATCTCGTCCCGCGCAAAACCACTGTCGCCACGCAATACGATCTTCACCTCGGGCCAGACCACGCGCAAACTCGTGACGATACGTTTAATCTCATCCAGCGCCCCGGCGCTCGCATCGATGTTCGACGGCCTGAGTTTTGCGCACAGCAACTCATCCCCGCAAAATATGTACAAGGGCAGGTAACAGTAACAGTCGTAATACCCATGAAAAAAACGGCCTTCCTGCTTCCCGTGCAACGGATCATCCGTCGCATCCAAATCCAGCACGATCCGCCGCGGAGCTTGCTTATGCCCGCTGATAAACTTGGCCACGAAAAGTTCCGCAACCTTCGCTTCGCCCAACACCACCTTCTTGTACCGATCCGCCGCGCCTTGCCCGTGCTCCAGCCGGTTCAAGGTGCTCTTCCCGGCCAGTGCTTTGCCCCGGTCTTCTTTCCTCATTCGGTCTTTGCCGCACGGATCGCGCTTCCCGCAGATCACGGCCAAAAGCGGATCCCTCCGCAGTAAATCGTGATCGTTCAAATCCTCGTAGCCCAGCGCCAATCCGAAGACCCGCTGCCCAACCATCGATGCCACCGGATGTTCAACGAAAAGCGGATTCCGATAATCTGTGAAACATCCGGCAAAATCACGCACCCATCCACGCCGCTGTTCCACTTCCCGCAGCAACAATCCGCCTCCGTCGCTACTGAGTTCTCCCCCGGCAAAATCAGCCACCACTTTACGTTGATTAAGGTCTTGAAATCCAAACTCCGTTTGACTACATTCTGTCTTCACGAGGGTTGCCTCCGGTTGTTGTTGTATTATGTTTTGCCACAAATACTTATACAACAACGGACAACCCTCGTCTATACTTATTGTGAGATTTTCGGGCTAGTTCATTGTATAGGAATTTCAATCCCGCCGGGTCGGGTGACCCGGCCTACAAAATCATGTTGTAGGCCCGGTGACCACACCGGGCGTCCGAAAAGTTGCCCCGCCGCGGGGGGCCTAGTTCATTGAATTGGGTATTCAACGGATCTTTTTCGATCGAATAATTCGAGGATAGCCTAAGGGTTGTCCAAGATCAAGCGCGAGAAAACGTCTATGCCGCAGAACGTGTGAAACAACCGCTTCCAGGCAGTCGCGATGCCGGCCGATGCTCTTGTGCGATCCGGTGGATTGCGGCTAAAAGATCCGATGAAAAAAACTTTACGAATTGCCTTGATCGCGATTGTTGCCCTGCTGGCGG
>CAIYDQ010000164.1 GCA_903925075.1 uncultured Geobacter sp. | reverse complement strand
CGCTCCAAAAGCTCGAGAACCTTCGATCCGTCGCTCAGGGTGACGGCGTCCCCGAACCCGCCCGCCTTGAGAAGCAGCGACGAGGCGAAGAGAATCTGCTCCTCGTCGTCAACCAGCAGAATACGCAACGGGGCAAGCTTGGTAACGTTTTTCATGTCGTTTCCTCTGGCAGGGACTGCGGCAATTCGACCACGGCCGAGGTCCCCTTGTCAAGCTCCGACTCGAAGCTGAGCAGGCCACCGTGTTCCTTGATGATCGACTGCGAGATGTAGAGCCCCAGCCCGGTTCCGGTGCCGTCGCTTTTGGTGGTGAAAAAAGGCTCGGAGAGCCGTGTCATGGTTTCCGGGGACATGCCTGACCCCTGGTCCTTGACCGTCGCCACCAGCCGCCCCTGCGAAGAGACGGCAGTGGCGATGCTGACGGCGCGCTGTCTGTCGGGAAGCGACTGCAAGGCGTTGGAGAGCAGATTCATCACCACCTGTTCGATCTGCTGCGGATTGCCGCGGGTTACCGGCAAGGAGTCATGGAGGTCCAGGCTGAAGTTTTCACAATGCTTCTTTATCTGCGGAACCATGATGGAAACGGCCTTCAGGACTGCCTGGTTGAGGTCGAGCGGTTGGTTCAGCCCCGAGTCGTCCTGCCGGGAGAAATCCTTCAGATTGTCCACGGTCACCTTGATTCTCTGCGACCCCTCGCAGATCCCGTCGATCAGTTTTCTGGTGGCATCCCCTATCTCCGGGTACGGCAGCCCCCCCAGCGAGAAATCGCCGTGGTCGCGATGGTAGTCGTCGAGTATGCGGTTGGCGTCCCGCCAGATCTCCGAGAGCACGGACGAGTTGAACATGATGAATGTGTTCGGGTTGTTGATCTCGTGGGCGACGCCGGAGACCAGCAAGCCCAGCGAACTCATTTTGTTGGCGCGGATCAACTTGGCCTGGGCCTCCCTGGTCTGCTCCTCCTGGCGCGCCTTCTCGGTCATGTCCCTTAAAGAGAAATGCACCAGGCCGTTGCCGCAGATCTCGACGCTCTTGACGCGCATCGAGACCACCAGCGCCGCTCCCCCTTTGCTGCAGGTCTTGACTCTGGTGGAGAGGAAGTCGCTTTCGGAAAAGAGCGACTCCAGAGCTTCGGCGGCGAAGTGCCGGTACAGCAGCTGCGCGCCGCTTTGCCGGAGTTCCTCTGCGCCATAGCCGAGCAGCTTCTCCATGGTCGAGTTCACGTAGAGGACCTTGCCGGAATCAAGCTCGGCGAGCACGATCCCGTCGGTGCTCTGGTCGAATACCAACCGGAAACGTTCCTCGCTTTCCCTGAGCGCCTCTTCCGCCTCCCTGCGTTTGGCGCACTCCAGGGCCAGTTCCCGATATTTACTCCAGGCCATCGTCGCGTAAACGAGCGAAAGCAGCAGGATCAGCGAGACGTACTCGTCGAGGTAGCCGTGGGCGGGGAGTTGCACGGACAGCATGAGAAACAGGACCTTCGCGAACAGGTCGAACCTGATGGCCAAGAGGCAAAAGGCCGAGATGAGCACGAAAACGATGATTAGCCGGGGCTGGCGATAAGTCTTTGCTGGGTGCTGGCGCAAAATTGGACTCCGTAAGAACTTGGAACAGCGAAACTTTCCTGCTGCTTTAAGTCCTTTCGGCTGCCGGACGGATAAACTTGATGTATCTTTTGCCCTCCGGTATATTGGGCGCGGGGCTAGGGGTCTGGCGGGAAAGCGCGCCTACCAAGGAGTGGTAATGGGTCTATTGGAAACTTCACGGCTTATCGAAAAAAATAAAGGGACCGGGGTCGGCACCTCGCTCATTACCCTGGTCTTGGTTGCCGTGGTGCCGCTGCTGCTTTTCGGCAGCGCCGTCTGCTGGATGGTCATCGACCAAAAAAAGACCGCAATAACCAGGGAACTGTCCAACACCGCACGCGCGTTGGGGGTGGCGGTCGATCACCATTTGCTGAGTCAATTTGCCGGAATGGAACTGCTTGCCTCCGATGCCAGCCTCTATCCCTCCAACCCTGCCGATTTCCAAAAAAGGGCGGATCTGGTCCTCAAGGCCAATACGGATTGGCTGGCCGTCGCGTTAATCGATCCCGTCACTCACCAAATTATCGCCAGCTCGCCGCCGCTTCAGCGGGCGCCGATAGCGACCCTTGCTCCCGAAAGCGAAAACCGGATCGTCAAGACCGGCAAACCCTTGATCGTGGGAGCTTACCGGTCCAGCAAGATCGTCAACTCCCCGATGATCCTGTTGTTGGCTCCCGTGCTGCGCGAGCGGAGGGTTCGCTACGTCTTGGGCGTCGCCCTGAACCCCAAGACGGTCGCCGACCTGTTCAAAGAACAGCAGTTCACCCCCTCTTGGACGGGAGCCGTTCTCGATAACGGCATGAAAGTCGCGGGTCGCTCGCGCGAACAGAACCACTATGTCGGCGTGCAGGCGACCAAGACTTTGAGAGACGGCATGGGCAACAAATTCAGCGGCATGTTCAAAACCGTGACCCTTGACGGGACCGCGGTTTACACCGTGTTCAGCCACTCCGCGCTCACCGACTGGTCCGTGGTGATAGGCGTTCCCTCGGCCGAAGTGGAAAGACCCATCCAGCGCATACTCCTGAAACTTCTTGCCGCCAGCAGCGTGTTGCTCGCCTTCGCGCTTGTTCTTGCCGGCATCGTCGGACGCGGCATCGTGCGCCGCCGCAAAGCCTACGAAAGTGCGATTACCGAGAGCGAATCGCGCTTTCGGTCGATGGCCAATTCCGCGCCGGTTCTGATATGGATCTGCGGCACCGACCAACTCTGCTCCTGGTTCAATCAGGTATGGCTCGACTTTACCGGCAAAGAGCTGGCTCAAGAGTTGGGCGACGGTTGGCTTGAAGGGGTTCATCCGGAAGATCGGGGTCGTTGTCTGGAAACCTTAAAGGGCGCCTTCGATGACCGTCGCCCCTTTTCCATTGAGTACCGTCTGCGCCGGGCCGACGGCCAGTATCGCTGGCTGCTGGACAACGGCTCGCCGAGGTACGACGAACAGCGCATATTCACCGGGTACATCGGCTCGTGCACCGACATCACCGAGGGTAAAGATGCCGCTGAGCTGCTGAAAAGCAGCGAAGAGCGCTATCGTTCCTTGTTCGAAATGGGCGCGGACGCCATCTTGATGGTCGATTGGGAAACCGGCAGGATCATCGATCACAACGCCGCCGCCCTCAATATGTACGGATACAGCAAAGAGGAGTTCGCACGTCTTACGCCCCTCGATTTGTCCGCCGAACCCTCGGTCACCGAGGGTTCCATACGCAACAGGGACGCACTCGTTCATTTGCGTAAGCACCGCAAGAAAGACGGCAGCGTATTCCCGGTCGAAATCCACTGCGCCTATTTCAGCTATCGAGAGCGCAAAGTGTTCGTGGCCGCATCCAGGGATATCAGCGACCGTATACAGGCCGAGTCCGCCTTCAAGAAAATTTCCGAGGAACATTCCATCATCCTGGAAAATGCCGGGGTCGGCATCGCCTACGTGAAAAGCCGCTGTTTTACCTGGGCCAACTCCACGTTTTGCCGGATGCTCGGCTACAGCGGAAGAACTGACCAATGCCCGTACCTTCATGATCTACCCTTCCGCGGAGGAGTTCGAGCAAACCGGAGAGGAAGCTTACCCGGCACTGGCGACAGGGAGGACATTCACCAAAGAACTGCAGTTGCGCCGCAGCGACGGCACCTTGTTCCCCGCGCTCTACAACGGCAAGGCGGTGGACCCGGCGGACCCGGCGGCCGGGAGCATCTGGATAATTTCCGACGAAACCTGCCACTTCGAGCTTAAGGAGCAGTTGAAAAAGAGCCACGATCTGCTGACCTCTCTTTCCCGTCAGCTGCCGGGAACGATCTACCAGTTTCGGTTGTTCGGGGACGGCCGGTCTTGTTTTCCTTACGCCAGCGCTTCCATTTTCGAGATGTACGGAGTCACGCCGGAGGAAGTGCTAAAGGACGCTGCGCCGGTATTCGCCACTATTCATCCGGACGATTTTGACGCAGTCAACGAGTCGATCATGGCGTCGGCCCGCACCCTGGAGCCTTGGGAGTGCGACTACCGAGTCAGGCTGCCGCTAAAAGGAGACCAATGGCGCCACGGCTTTTCTCGTCCGGAAGCGTGCGCGGACGGCAGCGTACTTTGGCATGGGTACATCAACGACATAACGGCACAAAAGCGATTGGAGCTGGAACTGAACGAGGCCCGCGACGCCGCTGACGCAGCCAATCGCGCCAAGAGCGATTTCCTGGCCAACATGAGCCATGAGATCCGCACCCCCATGAACGGGATCATGGGAATGACGCAACTTCTGCTTTACACCGACACGTCCGAGGAGCAAAAGGAATATTTGGGCGACATCATGGCGTCGTCGCGCAGCCTGCTGCTGTTGATCAACGACATCCTCGACCTCTCCAAAATAGAAGCCGGCAAGATAGAGCTCGAGCACAAGGATTTCAGCTTGCGAGCCAGCATCGCCCAGGTAATCAAGACGCAGATTTCCCTGGTGTACGGCAAGGGACTGCTGCTGAACCTGGATATCGCAGCCGACGTGCCTGACGGTCTGTTGGGAGACCAATTAAGACTCAAGCAGGTACTGCTCAACATCTTGAATAACGCCATCAAGTTCACGCAAACCGGGAGCATCGACATTGCCGCCGTGGTGGCCGAACGAACCGGCGGCGGCGCGCTGTTGAAGATCACCGTCAAGGACACGGGCATCGGCATCGGCCCCGAAGCGCTGAGGAGAATATTCGAACCGTTCGTCCAGGCCGACGCCTCGACCTCCAGGGCCTACGGCGGCACCGGCCTCGGCCTCGCGATCTGCACAAAACTGACGGAGTTGATGGGGGGCAAAATTTGGGCCGAAAGCGTGGAGGGAGTCGGCAGCCGGTTCCATCTACTGATTCATTTTGCCGTGAACGAAGTCGAATCCGGCGACCAGGTCGATGCGGGCGGCAAAACCGTTTCGGGATCGGCGGGACGCCCGCTCAATATCCTGATAGCCGACGATCAGGAAATCAATCTCAGGTTTTTGGGGCAATTACTCAAGAGGTATGGCCATCCTGTGGTCTCGGCAAGCAACGGACACGAAGCTTTGGAAAAGTGGGCAGCCGGTGATTTCGACCTCATCCTGATGGATGTGCAGATGCCCGTCATGGACGGAATTTCCGCCATGCAGGCGATCCGCGAAAAGGAACGTGACTCCGGGAACCGTATCCCCATAATAGCCTTGACCGCATTCGCATTGAAGGACGATCAGCAGAGGATGCTCAGCCTTGGTTTTGACGGTTACATCTCCAAACCAGTCGACACCGATTTGCTGTTCTCAGAGTTAAGGAGGTTGTCTCTATAGTCGGTGCCACGGCTTAAGTGCGCCTCCTCATCGCGCACGTTCATTGCCACCTCTCGCCGATGCCGGCAAGTGAATGGCTTCCAAGAGGCATCCGCAACGCCTGCACCGCAAATGAGGTGACGCTTGGAGCATTTCGGGTAGACGCGAGCGGACATGCACAAAGAGGAGCCGGATAAATTCGTTATATTCCGAGCGGTTACATAAAAAATAAATCTTGGCACATTAAGTGCTTTTACTTCTAAAGATTTAATAAAACTCTCGGGAGGATGTACAAATGAAAAAGATTCTCGCCAGCATCGTAGCCGCACTTGTCGCAGTTTCCTTCGCAGGTATCGTTTGCGCCGCTGAGCCGGCAAATTCCGAGTCGAAGACGGAATCCACGACCACCAACGCAGCGGGAGAGAAGGTAGAGAAGAAGGTAACCAAGAAAAAGAAAACCAGCAAGAAAGGCAAGAAGGTCAAAAAAACCATGAAAAAGGAAGAAACGACCACCGCGCCGG
>CAIYDQ010000163.1 GCA_903925075.1 uncultured Geobacter sp. | reverse complement strand
TGTTCTCTAATACGATGGATGTATCACGTTCAAGACTTGGTGAAATTATAAATGAACACAGAGACATCATCCGAGATAGATACTCATCAGATCCTGATACTGCATTTTCTGATATTGATCCGCTAGCTCTTCCAAGACTTGTTGTAGAGGTTAACAGAAATATATTACAAAAACTACAGGAGCGGCTTGCTCGTGAGAGAGAGTTACGCGCACAAGCTGATAAAGTTGCTAAAACGGCTGTCATCGATGCAAAGGAGTATGAACGTTTGAGGGCTGGGAAAAAAGAAAAACAGGTTAAAGCAAAACGCAAGGCCCGTGCAGCTGCTAGTAAGCCTAAAAATAAGAAAAATAAGAAAAAATAGTTCGGAAAGCCACCAAGGGGTCGCAAGCCACCAAGAAGCCACCAAGGGTAGAGTAGGGGCTAAGGGGACGTAGTTGATTAGTTGACTTTAATTCTACTTAGATGTATTCTTCCGTGCATGCCACGAGCCGCACGACTTGATATAGCCGGAGTCCTCCAGCATGTAATCGTGAGGGGAATCGAACGGCGAAATATTTTTATTGATGACCAGGACCGGACATCATTTCTAGACCGACTCTCCTCACTTTTGGTCAACATGGAGATGGAGTGTCTGGCTTGGGCTTTAATGAGAAACCACGTCCACATACTTTTACGACCATCTGATAACAACCTGGGTCAATTTATGCGCCGGCTGTTGACCGGATATGCCGTAACCTTCAACCTTCGTCACCACCGAAGTGGACACCTATTCCAGAACCGTTACAAATCCATTGTATGTGAGGACGATCCCTATTTCCTGGAACTCGTACGCTATATCCATTTAAACCCTTTGCGAGCTGGGCTGGTTAACGACATCCGTGGATTAAAGCAATATCCATGGAGTGGCCATTCGGTAATTATGGGGGCAAGGAAGTTTCCGGCTCAGAAGGTAGATGAGGTACTTCTGTATTTCTCAACAAAACAGAAACTAGCGAGAGAAAATTACCAGAAATTCGTTGAAGACGGTATTCGCCTTGGAAAGAGAACCGAGCTTGTTGGTGGAGGTTTAGTGCGAGTGCTCAAGGTTGCCGGCAATGAGGTCGTTTCAGCGTACGACGAGAGAATCTTGGGCAGTGGTGACTTTGTTGAGCTGTTACGCAAAGAAAAGGTGATAGCAGAACGGCTGGAAGTGCACCTCACGTTGCCGCGGCTCGTAGAGATTTTGGCCCCAAAATACGGCGTGCCGCCAGAGGATCTTTGCCAACGTCGGAGGGGGGGACCCTTATCAGAGGTTAAGAGCATCATCTGTCATATAGCCACTCATTGCCTGGGTTTCAGCGGTGAGGTGGTAGGCAAGTCTCTCGGAATTACACGTTCGGGTGTCTGTCGTGGTGCCGCGCGCGGTCAGAAGATTTTAGAAGAAGACCTTGCCCGGAGGGATGAAGTCGAGGACTTAATCAACAGATCAACTACGTCCCCCTAGACCCCCCGGTGGCAAAAAGGTGCCTTTAAGATTGTTACAGCATACGAAGTTGGACCGGGCCGAATAGCCGTCCGGTCAACTCCCGACCGTTGGGCGGTGAAAATGGGTACCCCATGCTCCAGGCCAGATCGAAAAAGCTTAGCGGAGAGGCTGTGCAACCAGGCGGACGCCAAGCGCGACGCAAACCCGGCTGATCGTGTCAAAGCGTGGATGCGCTCCGGGGCGCAAGGCTCTATAGAGCGCTTCGCGAGTCAACCCGGCGGCCTGCGCAATTTCAGTCATGCCACGCGCACGGGCGGCGACTCCGAGGGTGTGGGCCAACTCAGCTGCGTCGCCATCTTCGATCACCATGGTTATATACGCGGCAATGTCCGCTTCGCTTTTTAACTGCTGAGCAAGGTCGAATTCCGGCAGGTCGGACACATTTATTTTTTTGGACATGGGTCAATCCTCCAGTTTGGCAGCCCGGTCGAATGCTGCTGTAATATCCGTTGTTTGCTTGGACTTGTCTCCACCGCCCAACATCACGATGAGCACTTCGCCGCGCTGCACGTAGTACATTCGCCAACCGGGGCCGAAAAACTCACGCATCTCAAAGACGCCGTTGCCTAGCGGCTTCACATCGCCCAGGTTGCCCCGTTGGGCCTTGTCAAGGCGCCGTGCTAGCCGTAACCGAGTGGTGCGGTCTTTGAGACCGTCCAGCCAGGCATCGAATTCGGGAAGGGTTTTGACGATATACATGTCGACATTGTAATCGATCGATTACAGAAAAGCAAGGGGGCCACACTGACCGGATAATCCCAGTGGCGCAGGGATGACCCGGAGGGTGGATTGAAGAGCGAAGCGAGCTAAGTTCGGAAACGGCGGCAAACAGCGGGCAAACGGCGAGTGGTGCCCAGATCAAAAGATAGGAGGACTGATGCAAAAGGATCTCTCCAAAAGCGCCGTGATGACCCTGGGCGAAGGCGAAGAACTGGTTGCTGGACGGACGACCGCGCTTATTCCGCAGGTTGGCAGGTACAAGTTGCTCGCGAAGAAAAAGGCGGATGGCTCGATTGAGTGGGCTCACTTCGTCGAGCGCGAGGACGGGCGGAAGGAACAGGTGATACGCGGCACCGTGCCTTCAACCGATGCTTTCGACATCGTGATCGACGCCGTAAACAGCAACCTGCGCAAGGTCTTTGGTGTTACCACACAGTCTGCCGAATTCGAAGTCCGGAACCTGGACGGGCAGGAGATGTCCGGTACCATCCATTAGCTGACGGCCTTGAGGGGACAGAAATCCAGGTAACGGATCCACTCAACACAAGTCATGAATCATGTCGGATTCTTCAATAATGATCACGACATTGGGCAATCAGCAAAGTATCACCTTCAACTGCATATACTAAGCGGTGACAACTGTCTATTCTGCGAGACCAGAATCCAGTTAACTGATGTTTAAGAGGTTCTGGTTTTCCAATACCGACAAAAGGTTGACGTTGAATATCCCGAATTAGCATATTAATACGTTTAAGCATCGCTTTATCGTTGGTCTGCCAGTAGAGGTAGTCTTCCCACGCCGCAGTTGAGAATTTGATAGTCATTCTGCCAGCTCTCTTGCTTGGCCGCCTCCTGAACGTAACTCCTCAATCGAGTCAAGGAGCCGTTTGGCGCTGTGCGGGTTCCGGAGCAGGTACGCCGTTTCTTCATAGGCTTGGAAGTCTTCAAGAGAGAGGATGACAACCGGCTTGCCACGTTGGCTGGTGACTACCACGGGGGTATGGTCGTCATTGACCGAGCGCATGACATCTGCCAAGTGCTGCCGAGTGTAGGTATATGTTAGGGCATTCATGTAATGATCTCCTTGGATGTGTATGTACATAACATAGCACAGACTTATTTGGGAATCAAGGTTGACGGGAGAGAACGAAGGAACGAATGGGACGCCACTGCGAACGTGCGAATCCACTGGATAAGAAGGAGCGACATGCACAACCAGAAGGAAGAACCGAGCCGAGATATGTAAAAGAAGGGGCGATGGAGGAAATGAGTGCGTTAGTGTCGAGGATATAAGTTTTCAACCATTAGGAGGGACCATGGCCGGCCCGAAACCTCCCGCAAAAATCTCTCAGCCGCTCTGGAAGCGGCATTCGCTCAGCCTTGCCGCAAGCGGAGTCTTGGTCCTGTGGCTTGTCCTGTACCTTGGCGCCGACCCAAAATCTCGCGCCGGCTCCTTCTACGGAAACGCCATCGCTGACTGGACCGGCGTCGTGATCACGATCCTGGCAACCAAGTATTTCTTCGAAAAAGGATCCCGAGAGAGCAAACAGCCGAAGATAATCCACAAGAACCATTTTCTTGAGCTGTTGCACGAGCATTCTTTGACTATTTTCCTGGCGTTAACCGGCTTGGGCTGGGTGGCCTTGTTCCTCAAGGTCGATCCAGAGAGCAAATGGGGCACCGTGGTCAGCAACCTCGTCTCGGAATGGTCGCAGCAGATCGGCTTGGTGCTGCTTACCAAGAAACTGATCGAGACCGGCTCCAAAGAAAGCAACGATGATTAGCCTGCAACCTGACGGGTCTCGACGTTATTTCGCCCGGCTCGCGTGCCACTGCCGAGAGTCGGGGAAAAACAGCGGGCTGCCGTACTGCTCCTTGCCAAAGTCACGAATGATCTTTTGCCCCTTTTCCGGCGCGGTGAGCCAGGCAATGAACTTGAGGGCGCTTTGGTGGTCGACGCGGGGAAATTTTTTAGGGTTGATCGGGATCAGCGATATGCGGTTCAGCAATGCCTCGTCCTTCTCAACCAGCACCTCCAGCTTGACCGAGCCCCTCAGGGTCAGCAGGGTCGCTCTGTCCATCACGGTGTAGGCCCCTTCCCGATCGGTGAATTTGAGGGTGGGGGCGTTGCCTTCGTTTCCTTTTTCATAAACTCGATACCATGAACCGGCCGGCTTGACTCCGGCCTTCTCCCAAAGCGCCATCTCGGCGACATGGGTCCCGGACCGGTCGCCGCGGCTGATGAACTTGGCCTCGCTGCCGGCGATCTTTCTGAGCGCTTCGACGGCAGTTGACATGCCGCGGATATGGGCCGGATCGCCGGCGGGACCTACTATTACGAAGTCGTTGTACATCAAAGGGATGCGCTCGGTGCCGAAGCCGGCGGCGACAAACTTCTCCTCCAATTTTTTCGCATGCACCAGCACCAGGTCCACGTTCCCCTGTTCGCCGATCTTCAACGCCTCGCCGGTGCCGGCGCCTACGTGCCGGACGCGGATATTTGTTTCCTTTTCGAAGGCGTCTTCCAGTGCGCCCACGATGCCCGCGTCAATCGGGCCGATGGTGCTCGCCATCAGCAACCCGATCTGCTGGGCGGATGCATCGACGCGAGCCGTCAACAGCGCGAAAGCGGCCAAAAGACACAACAGCATACTTTTCTTCATACGATCCTCCTTTTTTCAACGTCCAGTTGCGGAGCGTTATATCATAAAAACCATAGCGGTGTCGCGAAAAAAGCCCTGCGCTGCGTACTTCTCGTGCGTCCGGGATGTCCGTCCGGCCTTGTGCGAAGTTGTCTGGAAAGCGGACAGGTGTATGTATTGCAGACAAAGACAGTCAGCGCCTACGCTTATCCGAATCTGTGCCATGGTCCTCCTAAGACCGCGTCAATTGGGGCTTCGCTTGCCGACCACCTGTTCTTTGGACTGTTTATACATATTGGCTCTGTATTTGCTAAGCATTAACCGCCTGAAGATTAATTCAGCCGGCGACCAGCCGGCCGGAGGATGTTTGACCATGCCTGCTTGGAACCTCGATGGCTGCTGCGATCTGCTGGAAGCGGCAGACGACACCTTGAGGCCGGGCGGCGTCGAACTCACGGCGCGGCTGCTGGAGCTGGGCGCTTTCAGCGACGGCAGCAGGTTGCTCGATGCCGGCTGCGGCACCGGAGCTAGCATGCGCTATCTGGCCGGGACAGGTCGACTGCAGGCGGTCGGGGTCGACGATTCGCCCACTCTGCTGCAGGCGGCGCACGGTCGCTCTCCCGAGTTGCCTCTGGTCCGCGCCTCGCTGGAACGGCTCCCTTTCGCCAGGGGAAGTTTCGACGGCGTGCTCTGCGAATGCGTGCTTTCCCAGACGCAGACTGACGCGGTCCTTGCGGAGTTCGGCAGGGTGTTGCGGCCGGGGGGACTGCTGCTGATTTCCGACCTGTACAGAAAAAAGCAGCCGGCGGATTCCTGCGGCAAGGCGGCGGATGACGACCAACCTTCGGCCGCACAGAACCCTTCGATCGCGCCGTCTACGCTAGGCGAACCATCGGCCACGCAGACGCTTGGCGAGCCATTGGCTACCAGGGAGCAACTGACGGCCAGGCTCTTCGAGGCCGGTTTTAGCGTGGGTCATTGGGAGGATCGCTCCGATGCCTTGCGAGCGCTGGCGATGCGGTTGATCATGGCCCCCGGGCCGGCGGCTGCGGATCCTTTCGGATGGAGCAATCACCGCGACTGCATGCGGGAAAAAGGAACAAAGTCCAGATGGAAAGATGTGGGTTACCACCTTGTGGTTGCCAGGAGAATGACGCGATGAACGCTGCTGCGACGAAAATGACAATTTCTCTGGATGGCCCCTACCTCGACATCATCTCCCTTCGGCAGAGCGGCCTTTGCTGCAGCCAGATAATCGTGAAGCTGGTGCTTGCCGATCTGGGGCGGGATAACCCGGATCTGGTGAGGGGGGTGGCGGGTCTTTGCTTTGGCGGCGGCCATCTGGGCGGGACCTGCGGCGTACTTACCGGAGCCGCCTGCGCGCTCTCTTTTTGCCTCGGCAGCGAATCGGGCCGAGAGCAGGCAAGCCAGGATCTCCCCTTGCTGCTGAGCGAGCTCTACGACTGGTTCACGACCCAGGTCGACAGCGCCGCCGGCGGCATCAGTTGCGGCGCGATCTTGTCCGCCAGCCCCAACAAGCAGGGGTGCACCCTGTTGTTGATCTCCACTTTGGAAAAACTCCGATCCATACCGGAAATCGCCGCGGCCGGCGCGCTGAGGGGACGCAAGAATGGCTAGCCAGGCGCGGGAAACGCTCGCCGCGACGGAGAGTCTCTGTCCGGTCTGCCTGCAACGGCTGGACGCCACCGTCGTCTCGCAGTCGGGAACGGTCTATCTGGAGAAACGCTGCCCGGAGCACGGCTTTTGGCAGGTGCCGGTCTGGCGCGGCGAGCCCTCCTACCAGCAGTGGCAGCGCCCCAAGGCGCCCTCGGCGCCGGAAGTCTGCTACGCTCCGGTCAAGGACGGCTGTCCGTTCGACTGCGGGCTCTGCGCGGATCATCGTCAATACCCCTGCTCGGTGCTGCTGGAGGTGACCAAGCGCTGCAGCCTCGGCTGCCCGGTCTGTTTCGCGGCGGTCGGTGAGGAAACCTGCCACGGGGACGACCCGGAGCTGGCAACCATCGATGGCTGGTACGACCGGGTGATGGCCGCCGCGGGGAACTGCAACATACAGCTCTCGGGGGGAGAGCCGACCCAGCGCGACGACCTGCCGGCGATCATCGCCCTGGGCAGGCGCAAGGGATTCGACTTCATCCAGGTGAACAGCAACGGCCTGCGGCTGGCAGGCGAAGCGGGCTATGCCCGGACTCTCGCCGAGGCCGGCCTCTCCACCGTCTTCCTGCAATTCGACGGCACCAGCGACTCGGTCTATTCCCGGTTGCGGGGTCGCCCGCTCATGGCGATAAAGGAAGCGGCGATCAGAAATTGCGGCGAGGCCGGATTGGGCGTGGTACTGGTGCCGACCCTGGTGCCGGGGGTAAACATCGATGAGATCGGCGCCATCATCCGCTTCGCCCTGACCCAGCTCCAGGTGGTTCGCGGCGTGCATTTCCAGCCGATCAGCTATTTCGGCCGCTACGCCCTGGACGGCTCCTCGCTGGAGCGCTTCACCCTGCCGGAAGTCATGCAGGCGATCGAGGCGCAAACCGAGGGCCTGATGCGCGTCGGCGACTTCGTACCGCCCGGCGGCGAAAACGCCCGTTGCTCGTTCCACGGCAGTTTTTTCCAGATGCCCAACGGCCGCCTGCGCCGCACCACTTCCTCGTCCACCAGTTGCTGCGGCACGAACGACGGCCACGAGGGGCTGCTGCGCACCATCGGGACGGTGGCCAGACAGTGGTCCGCGCCGCCAGGCGGCGCAAGCGGCGCAGCTAAGGCCGCCAGCACAATGGACGCTATGGACGCTATGGACGGAACGGGCGTATCCGGCGCGGCCAACGCGGCTGGCGAGGACGGCGTACTCGATCTGGATGCCTTTCTGGCGCGGGCGACCAATTACAGCTTGACGGTTTCCTGCATGGTGTTCCAAGATGTCTGGAACCTGAACTTGGAAAGACTGCGCGACTGCTGCATTTCCATCATGTCTCCCGAAGGGATGCTGGTTCCCTTTTGCGCCTACAATCTGACCAGCGCCGATGGCACGCCCCTCTATCGAACCAAGGAGGCCGCGTGAAAAAGACTCCTCTGGAAGCGTGGATACGTCAAAGGGTGCAGCCGGCGGGCGAAGAGATGCTCAGGCGGCGTCTGCTGGCCAGCTACCAGTTGGAAAAGCTGCGCGAGACGGTGAGCTATGTCCGGCAGTTCAATCCCTTTTACCGGGAGCTTCTGCATGGAGCGGGCGAGGTGACTAACCTGGAGGCGTTCACCGCTTTGCCGTTCACCACTCCCGCCGATCTCCAGACGCAAGGGATGCGCATGCTCTGCACACCGCTCGACCAGATCGAAAGGATAGTGACGCTGCAGAGTTCCGGCACCACCGGTCCCGGCAAGCGGGTGTTCTTCACCCGAGAGGACCTGGAGTCGACGGTCGAGTTCTTCCGTCACGGCATGGCCACCATGGTCGAGGCCGGGGCGACCGTGGTCATTTTCCTGCCGGGCGAGCGCCCGGACAGCGTGGGAGACCTGCTGGCCAAGGCGCTGACCCAGATCGGGGTCACGCCGGTGGTCTTCGGGCCGGTGCGCGATGTCGCCGCCGCGCGAGCCGAGATTCTCAAGCACCCCGGCTGCTGCCTGGTCGGCATTCCCACCCAGATGCTCTCCGTGGCGCGCTCCGAAGCCGCCGGGGCGATCGCGCCGGGATTCGTGCACAGCGTGCTGCTGTCGACCGATTACGTATCCCGGGCGATAGAGGCGGAACTGGAGCGACTTTGGGGATGCCGCGTCTTCACCCACTACGGTCTTACCGAGACCGGCCTGGGCGGAGGGGTCGAATGCGCGGCGGGAGAAGGCTACCATCTGCGGGAGGCCGATCTGTACGCCGAGATCGTCCACCCCGTCAGCGGCCGACCCATGGCGGACGGCGAAGAAGGCGAAGTGGTCTTCACCACCCTTACCCGCAAGGGCATGCCGCTGGTGCGTTACCGGACCGGGGACCGAGCCATGATGCTCACCGCCCCCTGCCCGTGCGGCACGGTCCTCAGGCGTCTGGGGCGGGTCAAGGGACGCATCGAGTTCGAGGTGCCGCTGCATATGGGGATGACCGTCTCCATGACCGATCTGGACGAGGCGCTGTTCCCGATCTCCGGCCTGCTCGATTTCACGGCTTCGGTCGCCCAGGCCGGGGGGCGCGACCAACTCCACCTGAGCCTGCAAGTGAGCTCCGGGGACGAGGAGCGGGTGGCTAGAAAGGCCCTGGCGGCGCTGCTGCACGCCGAGCCGGTGGCCCGCCTCTTCCGGGAGAAAGCGCTGTCGGTCGGCAGCATCACCTTCGACCATCGCGGCTGGTTCACCAGCGGCGTAGGCAAAAGGCGGATCGCGGACCGCAGGACCGGCTGCGCCTATCTGGAGAAAAGGGCCGGTTTTCACATGCCGAAATTCGGCATGGCCAGTCCGGCTTGATATTTCTTCCCCCCTCCCCACCGCTGTACAAGGGTGAGCGAGGGGGAAAGCAATGCGACAAAGCGGCACTAACGAAATGCCGCCGATTCAGGAGAACTTATGAACAATGACGATGCCGCCCCACTGCTTTTCGAACCCATGGTTCAGGAGCTCTTGGAGCAACGAGGGATCAGGGAAGAGAACATTCGGCAGGTGCTGGCCTTCGCCCGAGCCGGCAAGATGTTCCATCTGCAACCGGCGACCGGGCACTGCCTGGCCTCGTTCAACGCCGGCAAGGTGACCTATTGGTTGGAGTACCAGGAGGAGGAGGGTGGTTGCAGGATCTTCACCGCCTACAGCCATCGCATGAAGATCCTGGAAGGGTACAACCTGCCGTCCAAGCAGCAACCGGTGGAGACCGGCTGGATCTGTGCCAAGTGCGAAGCGCCGCTGGCGATCGCCACGGTGAAGCTCACCTATCTGGACGAGACCTTCGCCGTCGATCTCCCCTCCTGCCCTCTCTGCCAGCGGGTGTTGGTGAACGAGGAACAGGCGGTCAGCAAAATGGCGCTGGCCGAGCGCATGCTGGAAGATAAGTAACGCCCTCCCCCGCACGAGGAGGGGGCAAAATAGAGTCGAATCACGATTAATCAACGCCTAACGAGTAGCCAAACCTATCAGAGAAACAAGAGGAGGAGCAACGATGTCCGAAACAGGTAAGAAAACCATCTTCACCGCCTGCTGCCTGTGTTACCAAAGCTGCGGCGTGGAAGTGACCGTGGAAGACGGCAAGGTGGTCGGGGTCAAGGGACAGGAGTCCCACCCGATGAACAAGGGGAAGCTCTGCGCCAAGGGCCACGCCATGATCGAGCACCTGTACCACCCCGACCGGCTCAAGTACCCGCTGAAGAAGGTGGACGGCGGCTGGCAGCGGGTTTCCTGGGAGCAGGCCTACAGTGAGATCGCCGCCAAGCTGAAGGAGCTCAAAGAGGAGTTCGACCCCTCGGTGCTCGCCTTCTTCTGCGGCTCCATCGGCGTCGAGAACCTGGAGATGGGGTCGCTTACCCACCGTTTCAAGTCGGCCTTCGGCTCGCCCAACTTCTTCTCGGTGGAGAGCATCTGCTTCCGCATGAGGATCCGCTCCCGGCAGATCACCTTCGGCAAGTACCCGGTCGAGGAGATGGATTCCAACCTGTACGTGCTCTGGGGCCACAACCCGGCCGCCTCCGACTTCGCCCTCGCCATGTCCATCCAGGAGAACCTGAAGAAGGGCGCCAAGGTGGTGGTCATCGACCCGAGGAAGATCAGCATCGCCGACCAGGCCGAGATGTACCTGCCGATCCGTCCGGGCACCGACGGCGCGCTGGCGCTGGCCCTGATCAACGTGATCGTCAACGAGGATCTCTACGACCACGCATTCGTGGAGAAGTGGACCTACGGCTTCGACCGGCTGGTGCCGCACATCCAGCAGTACACTCCCGAGTGGGCCGAGCCGATCACCTCGGTGAAGGCGGACGACATCCGTAAGCTGGCGCGCCTTTTCGCCACCACCAAGGGCGCCAGCATCTGCCACGGCACCTGCACCCAGGACCAGCAGGCCAACGGCACCCAGACCGACCGCGCCATGGCGATCCTGCAGTCCATCACCGGCAACATCAACGTTCCCGGCGGCTGGGTGATCAGCCCCCGGCTGTCGCTGTCGGACATCAGCCTCCCCTTCCCGGGCAAGCCTTTGGGCGCCGAAGAGTACCCGCTCTTTTACGAGCTGTGGGGCAGAACCAGCCCCTACGCGGTCATGAACATGGTGCCCGAGAGCGTGCCCGACAAGCTGAAGGCCTTCATCGTGGCCGGCGGCAATCCGCTGGTCACCATGCCCGACTCCAACGCGCTGACCGAGGCCTTCAAAAAGCTCGACCTGCTGGTGGTCTACGAACTGTTCATGACCGAGACGGCGGAGCACGCGCACTACGTGCTGCCGGCCGCAAACCAGCTGGAATTCTGGGGCCTTGGCTACAACTACAACGTCTGCCATTGCCTGCCCTACCTGATGCTGCGCGAGCCGGCCGTGGAGCGCTTCCACGAGTGCAAGACGGTGCTCGAATTCTACAAAGGCCTGGCTGAGGCCTGCGGCTTCGGCGAGATGTTCCCCTGGAAGACCGACGAGGAGCTGGTGGCCCACGAGCTGGAGCCGTGCAGCCTCTCCTTCGAGCAGCTGCGGGCCAACCCGGAGGGTGGATTCTATCAGGAGAAGAGCTACGAGCTGAACGAGCGCTCCTTCGCCACCCCTTCCCGCAAGATCGAGATCTACTCCGACGCCTTCGAAAAGGTCGGATTCAGTCCGCTCCCCACCTACCTGGAGCCGGAGAAGAGTCCGCAAGGGAGCCGCTGGGAGGAGCTGGGGGGGCAGTACCCGCTGGTGCTTTCCACCGGCACGCGCTACATCCATTACAACGGCTCGCAGATGCACAACGTCGAGTCCATGCGCAAGCTCGATCCGTATCCCCGCGCCGAGATGGGGCCGGAAACCGCCGCCAAATACGGCATCGCCTACCAGGACGACATCATCATCGAGACGGATCGCGGCTGGATCAAGATGAAAGCCGAGGTGAGCGACCGGACCATGGAAGGCGTAGTGCTGGTGCCCCACGGCTGGCCCAAGGACGCCAACTGCAACCGTCTTACCGACGCCCAGTGCCGCGAGCCCATCATGGGTTACCCGCAGTGGAAAGGGTTGCTCTGCAGCATCAGGAAGGCGGATTAGTTTTCGGACGGGGGCCGGGTTGCCACGGCCCCCCGTCCGACGCCGGCCGAGAGCAAAGAATGCCCGCGCCTGGAAAAGCTGATTTTTACCGATTACGGCAGATTAAACAGAGGCTCTTGGGTTAACCCAAGGGCCTTTGCCGTTTGACCGAGCCACTTCACATGCAGCGCCCTACGGTGAGGTTTTGCCCGGGCAAAAGTTAGACTACCCTTGCTTTATGTGGTATTAATGACAGGCCCGTCGGCCGACGCCGGCAGCGGGTAGGTACTTTCGCGCTGTTTTGGGTGGCAACTTTCCAGGAAGGGGGACACGTCATGAAAGAACTGCATGAGATTTTTCACAAGTTCAAGGAGGATTTCCCGCAGGTTTACGCAGGCCATCAGGACCTGGGCATCGAGATCCACGAAAACTCGGGTCCATTGCCGGAGAAGACGCGCTGCTTGTTGAAGATCGCCATTTCGGGAGCAAGCCGGCATCTATTCGCGCTCGAAACCCATATCGCCAAGGCGAGGGAAGCCGGGGTTAGCGACGAGGAGATAAAGCACGCCCTGCTCCTCTTGATGCAGACCACCGGTTTCCCGACCCTCATGGAAGCCTACGGGGTGTTCAAGAAAATGGAGGGGAATGCGGATATTCGATGACCGCCGGGAGTATCGAATTACGGCCCCTGGTTCAGACCAGGGGCCGTTGTCGTTTTGAATCGCCTGCCTGATCAGAACGGGAAATGCCTCTTCCCCATCTGCACGGTGATCCACTTCACTTCGGTCATCTCCTCCATGGAATAGCGGCCTCCCTCGCGGCCGACGCCGCTGTCCTTGATGCCGCCAAAAGGAACGTGCGGCTCGTCGAAGATGGTGCAGTCGTTGATGTGCACCATGCCCGCCTCCATTCTCAACGACAGGTCGAACGCCTTTTGCAGGTCGTTGGTGATGATCGCCGAGGAGAGCCCGAAGGAGGAGTTGTTGGCGATGGCCAGCGCCTCCTCGCTGTCGGCGGCCTTGATCACGCAGGCCACCGGGCCGAAGCTTTCCTCGTCGAAGATCCTCATCTTGGTGGTGACGTCGGCGACGATCGAGGGCTGAAAGAACCCCCCTTCGTAGTTGCCGCCGCTCAGCAGACGCGCCCCGTCCGCGATCGCCTCGTCCACCTGCCCCTTGATGAACGGGCACTGCTTGCTCTCCACCAGCGGCCCGATCACCGTGTCGTGCTGATGCGGATCGCCCATTTTCAGGGTCTTCGCCTTGGCGGCGAGCTTTTGGCAAAAAGGCTCGTAGACCTCGGCCTCGACGATCAGGCGCGAGTTGACCATGCAGACCTGGCCCTGGTGCAGGAAGATGCCGAAGATGGCGGCATCCACGGCGTAATCCAGATCCGCGTCCTTCAGGACGATCATCGGGCTCTTGCCCCCCATTTCCAGGGTGATCTTCTTCTGGTAACGGCCGGCCACCTCGGCCAACTGCTTGCCGACCTCTGTGGAGCCGGTGAAGGTCACCATGCGGATGCGGGGATCGACCACCAGTTTGTCGCCGAGGGTGCTCCCCTTGACCGGTATCACGTTCAAAACCCCGGCGGGGAGGCCGGCGGCTTCGAAGAGTTCCGCGATCTTCAGGCCGATCACCGGGGTGGGCGAGGCGGGCTTGAGCACGAAGGTGTTGCCGGCGGCCAGGGCCAGGCAGACCTTCTTCATCGCCAACAAAAACGGGAAATTGAAGGGAGCGATGCCGGCGATTACCCCGAGCGGTCGGCGCACCGTCATGGAGAACACGCCCGGGGCGTCGGAGGGCATGGTCTCGCCGAAAATGCGGCGGCATTCGCCGGCCGCACTGCGCAGCAGGTTGACGACGTAGGTGGTCTCGAACATCGCCTTGCCGAAGGTGCCGCCCCCTTCGTCGATCAAGACGTCGGCGAATTCCGCGATGCGCCCCTCCAGGATGGCGGCGGCCTTGATCAAGATCCCCTCCCTGAACGCCGGAGCCGTGGCGCCCCAAGCCTCCCTGGCGCCGTAGGCGGCGGCGATGGCCGCCTCGATGTCCTCGGTGCTCGCCTGATGCACCCGGGCGTAGACCGCTCCCGTCGCGGGGTTGATGTCGTCCAGCAAGGTGCCGGTCGACGAAGGGACCCATTCCCCGTTAATAAACATCTTGCATGCTTGTAGATCCATTTTGCACTCTCCTTTGAAAGATCGTGGAATGTCGCGGATGTCGCGAGCGTTAACCCTTCTTGGCCATGCGGTTGACGATGTCCATCACCTTTTGCAGGCCGTGCTTGGATGCCAGCGCCTGCAGGCCGACCTCCATCTCGTTTGGCTGCGGCGTTTCCGTTTCCTCCCGTTCTTCTTCCCGCTCCTCATAGGTGAGGGCGTGGACCAGGCACCACTTGACGCAGATCGGCTCGTCTTCGTGCTCGCACATGTCGCACTTCAAGGGGAGGCCGGAGTCGGGCTCCTTGAACAGGTCGCGGGCCGGGCAGGAGGCCCGGCAGGAGTCGCACTCGTCGTACTCCTTGCCGTCGATCACGTACTTGTTCCTACCCATGCACTCCGATTCGGTGTACTCGCCGGCCATCACGGGGAGCCAGATGTCCTTCAGCCGGTTGGTGACGATCTGGATGCGCGAACGCGCCGGGTTGTTGCTGCTGTAGGGCGGATTGGCGTGAAAGGACGAGCACATCACCTCGCAGGTGCGGCAGCCGTTGCACTTGTCGGCGTCGATCTTGATGATCCTGATTTTTTTCTTAATTTTTGCCATTTTTCAATATCCCTCTCTTTTCCAAGTCGTCCGCAACGTAGCCCAGATCCAGCTCCTCGAGTTTTTCCCTGGTGGGGATGCCGTCGTGGTTCCAACCCTTGAACGTGTAATAGGTGGACAGGAGCTCTTCTTCCAGTTCGGGGAACCTCTTCTTCCAGTGGTCCGCGGGGGGCTTCTCGTCGACCCTCGACATCCCCCTTCTGTTGTTGAAGGCCCGGTGCAGGTTGCGGCTCCTCTCCACGATTTTCTTGAGGCCCGCCTCGTCGATTTCCATGCCGGTGGCGGCGGTGATCAGCTTCGGGTAGTTGTGAATGTGGTAAGGGGGCTTGAAGCAGAACGAGGACATGCCGCAGCACATGCCGCAGGCGTCGTCGATGTTGTGCATGGTCTCCATCCAGTCGACGATCTCCGAGGCGATCTGCGGGGTCGGGTAATAGGGGATCGCCTTTTCGCCCCGGATGTCCCAATCCAGCACGTACTGCTTGAACTTGTCGTCGGGGAGCTGCGGCCAGTCCTTGACGAAGTTCTCCCGCTGCTCCATGGTCGGGAAGGCCGACTGCGGCCACTGCCCTTCCATCTGGGTGATGCTGATCTTCTCGTTGGTGGAGTACATCAGGAAGTAGAGCGGATCCAGGGTGCCGAGCTTGACCGGCAGCTGCTCGTGCTTCTTGATGGTGTTGTGGTCGTAGGCCTCCGCGCCGTTGCCGATCGCTCTGGCCGCGAAGTAGACGCCGTCGGCCAGGATGTTGCCGATCCCTTCCCGGCGCGCCACCCGGTCCAGGAGCCAGAGGAACCTCCCCTCCTTGTCGGGGGGGCAACCCTCGAAATCCTTGTCGGTCAGGATGCCGGCCTCGTAGAGTTCCACGGCGAAGGCGAGGATCTGCGGGGTCGAGAAGGAGTCCACCCCGTACTCCGAGGCGCGCTGCAGGATCTTCCAGCCGAAATCCAGGTCGTCAACGTAGGCGGCCATGGCGTAGGTGAGCTTGCCGAAGCATTTGGCCATGTACCTGGGGGCGTCCTTGGGGGAAACCAGCGCCCCGCAATGCTGCGGGCAGTTGAAGCAGCTGATCAGCCTTTTCACCGCGCCGTGCTGGGACTTGGTCCAGGACTCTTCGATCTCGTCGGTCCAGAAATCCCTTCTCCGGGTGCGGGCGTTGCCCCAGGCGAAGTTCTCGGTGTGCCACTTCTCGTCTGTGTGCAGCATCTCCTGGGGCGAGCCGATCCCCGACATGATGGTCATGACGTCCGGCAGCGGGTTGTTGTTGCGGAAGTGGATGTAGTCGGTGACGTCCTTCATGTGCCCCATGAACTCTTCGGGCCGGGCGATGAAGACGTCCTTGGTGCCGCGCACGGCGATGGCCTTGATCTTCTTGTCCCCCATGACCGCGCCGCCCCCAAGCCGGCTGGCGCTCGAGCGGGCCTGCTCGATGGATGCGGTGAACACCTTGTTCTCGCCGGCAAGGCCTATGGCCGCCACCTGGGCCTTGGGCTGGTTCAATTCCGCGCGGATCAGGTCCTGCGTCTCCAGAGCGCCCTTGCCCAAAAGGTGGGTGGCGTCGCGCAGCTCGATCTTGTCGTTGTTGATGTACAGGTAGACCCATTCCGGCGACTTGTTGCGGAAGATCACCTTGTCGTAGCCCGCGTACTTCAGCTCGGCCGAGAAGAATCCCCCCATCATCGGGTAGGCCAGGGTGTCCGATTGGGGAGAAACGAAGGTGACCACCGTGCGGTTGGCGCTGAAGATGGGGGTGGCGTTCAAAAGGCCGGTGCTGAAGATCAGCAGGTTTTCCGGGTCGAAGGCTTTGACCTCGGGGGGAACCCGATCCCAGTGGATCTTGATGCTCGAACCGAGTCCTCCCAGATGCTGGGACATGATTTTCGGGTCCGTCGCCACCCGTTCGATGTTCCCTGTCGCCAGGTCGATTTCCAAGTTGTATCCAGTCTCTGCGTATCTCATTGGTACCTCGCTAAGTGTTAAACGACTCGTCAGTGTATTAATTGTTCCAGCGACTTTGCCCCCTCTCCCCTTGCTGGAGAGGGTTGGGGAGCGGGGGGGAGGTCACATTTAGCAGTTATTCCTTCCCCCTCAGGCAAGGGTGTCGCTCAGGGCGACGATCTGTCTCTTGGCGACGCCGTTGCCCGCCCAGGGGCCGCCTGCGCGGAAACGCACCCCCGGCAGCACCAACTTCTGGCCGGCGACTGCGATGCGTATCGCCTCCACCCCGTCCAACGCCCGCAGGATCGCGCCCACGTCCAGGCCGCTCCCCTCCCCCGTTTTCACCTCGATCAGCAAGCGAAACCTGCCGCTTCTGGTTTTGGACACGGAGACCCGGTAGTCGAGCAGGCCGGGGAGAGCGAACAGCGCCTCGTCCAGCTCGGGCAGGGTGAGTATGCAGTCGGCGGCCAGCCGAACCGCGCCGCTCCAGCGGCCTCTTACCTGTTCCATGCGCCTGAGTGCGCTGCCGCAAGGGCAGGGCTCGGCTATGATGCGGGCGACGTCGCCGGTCCGGTAGCGAATCAGAGGCATCCCCTTTCTGGTCAGGGTGGTGAAGACCACCTCGCCCAGTTCGCCGTCGGCGCAGACCGCGCCCGTCTCGCGATCGATCACCTCGAAATAGAGATCGCCCTCTCTCAGGTGGTAGCCGGCCAAGGCCTCGCACTCGACCCCGCCGCCCAAACCCATCTCGGTCATGCCGTAATGGGTGAACACCCGGCAGCCCCAGATTTCCTGCAAGGTCTTGGCGAGCGCGCGCGGCACGTAGTCGGTGCTCAAGAGGACGCTCTCGATGCGCCCGTGGCCGATGGCCGCTCCCGTCGGGGAGCGGGCCAAAGCGAGGATCTGCGTGGGAATGCCGACGATGCAGTGGGCGCCGAAGGAGATCGCCGCCGCCACGGCGTGCGACGGATCGACCACCGGGCCGTAGGCGACGGAGGGCACCTTCATCCTGCGCAACCCCCGCGCCAGCAGGTCGCCGACGCTGTCCGGACTCTCCCCCGGAAGAAAAATCATCACCATTTGTCCGGGTCGCACCAGGGTGGACATGCCGTGATGGAAGAAATCAACCGTCGATTCAAGGTCCGCTTCGGTGAAGAAGAGTCGCTTTGCGGGGCCGGTGCTCCCCGAGCTGCGCAGCGTGACGACGCGGGCGATGTCGTCCTGGCTGACGCTCAGAAAACTTGCAGGGTTGCCGGCAAGATCCGAGGCGGAGGTAAAAGGGAGGCCGGCGAACTCGGCAAGAGTGCCCAGGGGCGCTTGCGGCAGGGAGGCCAGCCGGTCCCGGTAAAACGGGCTGCTGCGCCGCGCATGGTCGATGGTCTCGTTCAGCTTGCGCAGCTGGTATTGCCGGAGAGCGTCCAGCCAGGAGCTCCCCGTCAACCCGCGGCCGATCTGGGCCTGGTCCGCTATCCATGCATCGAGAGGGGTGATGCCGATCATAAGGACTCCGATATGCGGGGGCGGCGATAAAGAGTGCGGCCGTCCCTGCCGGTGAGGTTGTAGGCGCAGAACGGAATCAGCTTGCCTTCCGCCGAGACCACCGATATGCAGCACCCTTTCAGCCGCTCCATGTCGATGTTTTCCGCGTCCTGGAAGGCCATGGCGGAGATGGTGAAACTCCGGGTGGCGGCCTCGCGCAGGAAGGCGTCCAGATCCAGGGGACCTTCCACCCTGGCGGCCTGCGGGGCGTCGTTGCCGTTGCCGGCGCCTGGCTCCGCCAGCGGCGGGCGGCTGTAGTAGGGAGCCGCCGCGGAAGGGAGTTTCCAGCGGCGCGAGAAGCTCTCCACCGTCCTTCTCACCCCCGTCGCCCCCTCCTCCTCCAGGCAGCAGCTCTGTGAGTCGGCGCCGCCGACCGGCCTCAGCGTCCCTTGGGCCGAGTACATGAAGGTGGCGTGGCAGGAACAGTGGGCGTGTTCGCAGCCGGGAGGAGAAAAATCGCCGACCTTGACCAGTCCGCCGGTCTGTTCCTCCAGCCCCCTCATCAGTTCGGGAAGGGTGAAGCGCCCCTGGCCGCCCCTTCGCGCCGGGAAACGGCCGAAATAGCTGACCGGCTGGAAATGGACCCCGCGCACCGTGGGGGCCAGTTGCAGCGCCTGCCGCACTATGGCGCCGACGGAATCGGTGTTCACCCCCTTGACCAGGGTCGGCACCAGCACCACGCCCAGGCCGATCCGCCGGCAGTTGTCGATGGCGCGCAGCTTCCGATTCAGCAGCGATCGCCCTCTCAAGGCGCGATAGACCTTGTCGTCGACGCCGTCGAACTGGAGGAACACCGAGGAGAGGCCGGCCGCCTGGAGCCGCTTCAGGTATTCCAGGTCCGAGGCCAGGCGCAGGCCGTTGCTGTTCACCTGGATGAAGGAGTAGCCGATGTTGCGCGCGATCTCGACGATGGCCGGCAGGTCGTCGCGCAGGGTCGGCTCCCCCCCGGACAGCTGCAGGTTGCTCGGCCCGGCCGCCGCCATCGACCTGCGCAGCAGGCCGGTAATCGTTTCCAGCGACGGGTCCTCGCCCGGGTGATGGGCGCGGCCGGCATCGGCGAAGCAGACCGCGCAGCTGAGGTTGCAACGCTCGGTCACCTCCAGCAAAACCGAACAGGGGAGCTGCTCGTGGTCATCGCAAAGGCCGCAATCGTAGGGACATCCCCTCTCGACGCTCCCATAGCAGAGTTCGGGATGCACCGCGGGCTTGGGCCTGCGCCAATCGGCCAGCGCCGGCTGGCCGCGCCAGATGACGGTGCTGAAGGGGCCGTGCTCCTGGCACTCCTTCACCAGCAGCACCTCGTCGCCCTGAAGCCGCCGCACCGCCGCGATCTTCTTCAGGCAAACCGGACAAAGGCTCTCGGTTTCCTGCGGGTACGCCCTTTGCGCCTGGTCATCCATGTTTTCTTCTCCTTCGCTTCCCAAAACCCTACTTGTCTTCCAGCGCCTGCTCGGCCTCGGCCATCTTTCCCGTCGCCAGTTCCTCGCTGATCAAGATGCTCTTGCACCGTGGGCAGGCCGGGAGATCGAGGGGAAAGATGCACTGCATGTACTGGAGCCTGACCGTTTGAAACTCCAGCGGCACCTGGCAGGCATGGCAGATCCACTGTGCGTCGCTGACCGAGTTGGCCCCGTCGGTCAAGCCGCCGCCCGTCTTCATCCCCATCCGGTGCGAGTAGGCGCTGTGGACCAGATACCGGTCGCCGCTGCGACTGTATTCCACCCAGTAGGTGACCGTTTTGGGGCGGTAGGGGGTGAGCGAGCGGCCGTTGGCGGTGTTGACGAACTTCGCCCCGCCGCCCTCGGCCTTGCGGATCGCCTTCAGCACGTCGTCCTTGAGGATCAGCCGCTCTTCGATCAGCCGCTCCACGTCTTCGGGAATATGCAAAAGTAACGGTTCCTGCGCGTCCATAACTATCCCCCGGTCCGCCGCGGAGATCTCTCCGGGCGTCTGCTGCTATTGATCCTCTTGCTGCTGCTCGCGAGGCGCCGACAGCCGCCTTGCTATATACCCAATGCTATAACGGTAGGCGCTCGCCCTCATCGAATCAAAAGCTTCCTCCCCCTTGATAAGGGGAAGGGACTTTGATCCACTTCGATCCTCACAAGGGGACTTTTAAGCCGACCTGCTAAATCGACTGCCCGGTCCGCCACCGGCTGCGGAGTCGCCGCCGGTTCTTGCCGCCAGGAAAGGCGCACGGGGCCTGGCAGTCGCGGCGCTCTCGGTCGACGCCTCCACCGCTTCGGCCTTGCTCCCCGCCGTCTCCTCCCTGCTTGCTGCCGGTTCGATCCCGGCCGAGGCCAATGCCTGTTCCCGGTTCTCGCTCCGTGCCCTGCCAAGATTACGCACGATGCTTTTCAAGGGTCCGTTCCCGCGCACGCGAATCGGCTGCGCCTTCCCCGACTCCCCGGCATACTCCATGGTGATATAGGGAATTCTGCAGGCGGCGAGGCGGCTGGTCAGCATCGGTTGGTCGTGCCGCGCCCACTCGCAGCAGCCGGGCGTGGCAAAGACGACGCCGTCGGCCCGACGCTTGGCTACCAGTTCCAAGAAATCGTCCCCCTTGCGGTGGCTGTCTCCTCCGGCTTCGCTCCGGGCCGCCTGCCGCAAGAAGGCCGTGGCCAGAGTGTCGACGGGATCGCCCGAGGGATCTATTTCTTCTTGGACCCAGCGGTTCACCGGCATGAAATCGTCGTCGACGATATAAGCGCCGGCCGTCTCCAGGGACCTGATCAGCGTCAGCGGTGGATGCTCGCAGAAAACGCCGGTCAATGCGACCCGGCAGTGGTCGCGCCTCGGCCGTTCTTCGGCTTCGGCGGCGGCCAGGTACTCCTGTATCAACAGGGTGTGATCTTCGACCTGGAGCACCATGCCCGCCCGCATCAGCAGATACACCTCGACGGTGGGGGCCTTCCACGGCTTCTCGGCCCGATAGTCGTATACCTTGTTCACCCAGCGGCGGTTCTCGTTATAGACGGCGATGGAATGGTTGAGGTCGTCATCGGTTATTTTCCGCCCTCCCAGTTCCTCCAGACCCGCCTTCAGTTGCTGCAACCCGTCCGAGAAAATAGAGCCGCCATCGTCGTGCATGCAGCTTTGCGGCACCCCCAGGCAGCAGACGTACTTGTTCGCAAAGAGCAACTGCCAGCTGTCGGAGAGCCCGCGCAGGGCGTCGCAATGCGCGGTGAAGATCATGCCGTCCAGAAAGTCGATCTTGCCGGTCATAGCCCGCTCGATGCTTGAATCCGGGAGCCGGCAGCCGGGACCGACCCGATTGGCAAGCCTCTCCGCCTCCGTCTCGGCGCTGCCGCCCGAAATCCCTACCGGGAGCATCCCTGCGGCATGGATGATTTCTCGGGGGGCGTAGACGGGCAGAAAGCCGATCGCCTTCAACCCCTCTTTGCCTCCCTTCCAGGCGCGGGCCGAGCCGAAGTTGACATCTTCGCAGAGCTCCTGGCACTGAGAGACAACCTGTCCTACGGTTCGCTTACCCATAAAGTCGGCTCCTTCGCTAGCGCGTCTTTGTTGGACATTTGGCACCGGCCCCCTGACTTGCCATGATCCGGTGCTTCCCTTGCCGGACGAAAAAGGGGACGCTCCCCGGATAGAGAGGCCCCCTTTACGCACCCGGACAGATCCGGGCCGTTCAGGGTCCCCTTTGCAATGGTAGGCAGCACCGTTTCCAGCTCTACCCGATGGCCGGGCGCCGTGAGGGATTCCCTGTTAGGCGCTTCGGCTCGGAGACGTACGTTCTAATTTTTAGGCCGCGAAGCGTTCGCGGTTTGCCGCCAATTTGTTGCCAGGTCTCCACACGGCAGTCGACTGCGAGCTGCCGGCGTCAAAAAAAAGAGGGACGCTCCCCGAATAGAGAGGCCCCCTTTACGCACCCGGACAGATCCGGGCCGTTCAGGGTCCCCTTTGCAATGGTAGGCAGCACCGTTTCCAGCTCTACCCGATGGCCGG